>JAHFMV010000017.1 GCA_023267655.1 Candidatus Kaiserbacteria bacterium | reverse complement strand
CTGACCGACTGGCTCATCGAGTACACCTTCGTTCGTCCGCATCAATCACTTGGCTACCTCACGCCATGGGCGTATTATCAATCTGCTGCCAGAGTGTCACCGATGTGGTCGTCTCGTACAACATGTTGCCGTGGGTTTTCTTTGATGGTATGTTGCTTATGGGACTTCACGTAAAAACAGGAGAAGACGCATGCATGGACTCCAGCTTGGTCGTTCAAGTGCCAGGGCTAGCATTCCGCCGCAGGCGCAATTAGATGCGATTGTTGCTGCGGGAGCCAACGAATTCCATGTGAAGGAGGAGTTTATCCGCTCTCCCAGAAAGGGCTGGCAGAAGTACGCACGGAGGGTCGTCGTAGCTATTGCACGGGAGCGTGGCATTCCGGATAGCGTCATTAGCATGTATTTCGATATGAAGCCGGATCACGTTGCGCAGGCAAGCAAGTACGTCGTTGGCATCATCGCCAAAGACGAGAAACTCAAACAGAGCATGCGTACCATTCGCGCGAAGGCGCGCATCTGACTTTGAGGAACAACACGTATAAGAAGAGGGCGAGCCAATGCGGCTCGCCCCTATTTTTTGTCTGCATTCAGGCCTTAAAGCCTTTTGCAAGCTTTTCAATCTGCCCTTGTAAATGCGGACAGATTTTCACGAGCTCCTCCGGAGTGGTCGGTGTCGCAAGCGTGATTAGTCGTCTTGTTTTCGGACCATGGTCGGACCGTGTTTGGATATTCCACGGCTTTCCAATGACCCACGGCAAACCTTTCGCTTTTGAATGTTGCGACAATTCGCGTACGCGACCTTTCGAGTCTTTGTACTCGGCACCGACAAGCGACTTTTTGTACAAGCGATCTGCGTATCCCGCGCAAAAAGCATCGGCAAGCACTTTCCATGGTTGTGACGCCAGAGTCGGTGCCTTTAGGCGCTCAAAGAAAAGTTCTTCGAGGCGCTTTCTTGTTTCGTCTGCATAGAGGAACGACATGCGATCAATTCCAAAGCGTTCGAGATCACGCTCGGGCAATCCACTTGCGGCTTCAAACGCGGCGACTTCAGTCAACGCATCAGAGGCACATGTGGGCATTTCGGGAGCGAACTGCTCCCAGCCTCTACCTCTTTGGTTAGTGATACCGCCATTCACAAGAACAGCCGCCAGCGTTATTGCACGACCCGGTGCCGCTTGGTTTTTGAATGCGTAGTCGAGCATTCGCCCCATGCGGGCATCTACCGGCAACCGTGCGATATGGACACCTGCGTCGGTAAGTTGGTGGTCCTCGCTAAGACAGCCCAAAGTAACGAGCACGTCGTAGGCCGCATCAAACTGCTCCTGCGTCGGCTTATGCACGAAGCCAGCTTCTTCGGGATTAATGCCCGCCATAAGCATGCGGAGAACCATTGTATCGAGCTCTGACGTCACAACAGCCGGTTGAGAGAACATTGGCCGTTGCTTGGTCTCGACGGGACAGCAATCCACATAGACGCCGGGCTTTTCTCGGCCCGCCCTACCTTTGCGTTGCTCTCGATCGGTGAGTGAGATGGGTCGTAAGTAGAGACCTTCGACACCATCAACCATATTCGGTGTACGCTCGAGACCCGAATCCACGACTGCAGTGATACCCGGAATCGTGACAGAAGTCTGTGCGACGTTCGTGGCAACAATGCACTTCGGTTTATCGTATAACTTGAAGCACAGGTCCTGATCTTTTCGCGTCATTTCTGCATGGAGCGGGAAGATTTCCGCCTCAACGTCATTCTCCTTGAGCCAACGGATACAGCCGTTGATCTCGGCTTTTCCCGGCATAAATACGAGAACGTTGTGACGCTGCTTTAAAAGCTGCGCCGTCGTCTCGTACACGCGACGTTTGCCGCCGAGTTCGGTAATCGGATAGCGACGGCCTTTGACCGGAATGACTTCCGCGTTCTCAAAAAACGCGACAAGCATTTCCGTCTCGAGAGTCGCCGACATGATGACGAGCTTCTCAAAGCCTCTGCCATTTTTCATATCACTTCGCGCAAGCGCAACGAGCGCCTCGACGTTGAGGTTCCACTCGTGGACTTCGTCGATGACCAAGACTGAATTCGGTCGCGGTTTATTGCCGAAGAACTCGTACATAAGCTCGAGCCCGTCGGTAACATATGCAAGACGTGTATCAGGTCCTATCTTGCGGTCAAGTGCCGTCTGATAACCGACAACTCCGCCCAGCTCAACCCCCATCTCTTCCGCAACTCGCGCTGCGACTGCTCGCGCAATCATGCGGCGCGGCTGCGTCACGATGACATAGTCGAACGATTCCAGCAGATATTGTGGCACCTGCGTGGTCTTGCCGGCGCTAGTTTCTGCCGTAATGATGGTTGTGTCATACGCCCGTACTGTGTCGATGATCTTTCCTTTCGCTAGAGCGATCGGTAAGGTCATATCCATAGCTGTCTCCTTTTCTCTTGATTTTCAATGATCAGGCTGGGCGGATAATGACATAAAAGATTTGATGCGTCAAAGAAAAACAGAACGGCCACAATTCTAGATTGCAGCCGTTATCTCATTGATCTGACTACGCACTTGCACGTTTCGCAATATCGGTGCGTAAAGCCTTCAGCGTTTTTCGCCAGTTTCCGAAATGACTCCGTGCGGCCAGATAGAGCCGATTGTTTTGTTTTCTCATCCGACGCGACCTCAACGGTATTCCTTTCTTTTGAAGGTGTCTTAAATCCCGCAGAATGAGTTTTTCGGACCAAGATTTGTACCGACGAATTTTTGAGTAGTTTAAGCCTGCAGCTCTCACAACTTTTTTCCAGCTCTTAAAGCGATACACCCCCGCCTCGTACAATTTTGGATATGCACGCTTTACATGCCATGTATTCAGCGGCTCGTTCCTTTGATCGAGCAAACGCATGAGCGTAATAATCTCCACACCGGAAAGTACTTTAAATGCGCATATGGATTCGTACGCACGGCCCGTCGCTTCAATCGCTGCTCGCCAACTACCGTGATACGCGTAAGCCGCAGCATACAGACGCTGATGGTTTTTGCTCGCGTATCCTGCGCGCAGAGATATCCCTTTCTTCGCAAGCGATTCTATCCGAGTCAAAACTTTATGAGCGTTCCACTGTTCATACACGGAAGCCTCCTCGTTTAAGATTTAACGCGAGGTCGGTCGCCTCTACCGCGACTCTACAACATATAAAATATAGCGTCAACACACAAGCTTTTACTTTTCGAGCTTCGCGCCGTGCACCGGCGACCAAGTAAAAACGGGTTTTCCGTCGATCCCCGATGCAAGCATCGGGGCATTCGCGGAAAACCACCATGGCGTTTTTGCTGGAATAGGAGCGCCCGCGGGGCACGCTTCATGAGGGACTTGCATGCCAGAAAGATGAACTCTTCGACGCCCCCATACCCGGCTGTGCATAACTTCCTATGCGAAAGCACTTTGCTCGAGCATACTTGCGGGGTTGGGAAGGTCTGACTCTCTGATCAAAGCAGTTCATGTATATGAAAAAGCATGTAAAAAAGCATTTGCCAAAAGTTGCGGGATTCGCGGTGGCCACGTTCGCCATTGTGAGCCTCGCAGTTATCTCCGAGCACCCGAATAAGACACTTCCCCCACCTCACATTGATTCCATTTCGCCTTCAAAGGGTCCGGATGGAACTTTGATAACCTTGACGGGTTACGGATTCGCGACGAATGGCCAAGGTATCGCAGATTATCTTAAAATCGAAGGAAAAAGTGTTGGCGCAAGTGCCCACTCAACCGATGGTGGAAAGACGATTCAATTCATCCTCGACGTGAGCGGCACCAAGGAAGCACAGGAGTGTGTTAAAAGGCTGACGAAGAAAGGGGAGTGTAAAATTGGCGTAAAAGTAATGGATGCTTCTACAAACAAAGAGTCCAACGAGGTACATTTTTCGGTTACTCCCTATGTTCCACCTCCGGTTGTGGTGCCTCCGCCCCGGCTTCCTACTTCGGTGCAAAGCTGTTTTCCATTAGTCACACTATCTCCAAACACACCTCCAGCGCAAACTATCAATCGCGGATCAACCGGCTCCTTAGTTAAATTTAACCTCACGTCGGATTGTAGCGTTCCTGCGACGTTCCAGAACTTCGCCCTCACTCTTCTGCCGAACGTGAGCGTATTGGATCAGCAGATTTCCGCACTCCACCTATACGATGATGCAAGCGGCGCCTTACTTAGCAGTATGCCGGCTACTGGTTTGAGCTTCTCGAATGTCAACGAACCAATTCTCCCGGGCCAAACAATAACCTTAAATGTTACGGCGGATATTGGTCTTTCAGCAAGCCCTGGTTTTAGCTTTATTGGAATTTGTGGAGGGTGCAATGGAGTTATTCTCGGAGGAAATGCCATGACGGTCGGCAACTAATAATCGCCCACTCGCGTTCGTCAGTTTTAAACTCTGAGCCGAGAAATTTTTTCCCGCGTCGTCTGCGGACCCAGGATTAAGAAAATGTTCTTGGCCAAGCCCTCCACCGCATTTGACCCAGCGACTCATTTCATGGTATCAAGAGACGGACGCAACAACACATGGAGCCAAACATGCTGAAGACCGAAAGTGCAGGCGGAGTCGTGTTTAATCAGATAGGGGAAGTGGCCCTCGTGAAGAACGGTCCGTCGTTTTGGGGTTTTCCCAAAGGCCATTTGGATCAAGGTGAAGAAGTGATTGCGGCGGCGAGACGTGAGATTGAAGAGGAGACAGGGCTTACCGAATTGGAATTACTCGGCGACTTGGGTTGGTACGAAAGATACCGTGGAACCCCGACGGGTGAAGACGATATTGCTGAGCGCAAAAAGATCCATATGTTCCTCTTTCGAACGACGCAAACAAAGCTTGCACCGATCGATACATCGAATCCCGAAGCGAGATGGGTGCCGCCGCACGATGTTGTCGAGCTTTTGACGCATCCGAAAGATAAAGAGTTCTTCAAGAGCATCGAGAGTGTGCTCTAGCGAATGTGCAGCCACTGGCCTTCGGGTCGGTGGCTTTCACTATCCACACGCCGCATGCACACTGCTACATATCGAACCGAAGAGATATTATAATATAACGATATGGCTAAGGTCGAAGAAAGATTACGAGCAGAAGCTCTTCGCAAACAAGGCTGGAGCGTACGAAATATCGCGAGAGAAGTAAGTGTCTCACGAAGCTCGGCCAGCCTGTGGTGTCGTCGTATCGAACTCACAGAAAAGCAAAAAGAGTTACTCGTTAAACGGGCTATTGAAGGGGGGCATCGCGGCCGGATTTTGGGCTCGTCGACCAATCATCGCAGAAAGATGGAAAACATCGAACGTCATGTTCAAGCGGGAAAGAAATATGTCAACGAACTCTCCTTGAGAGAGCTGCTGTTGGTCGGAGCCGCTATTTATTGGGGTGAAGGGAGCAAGAAAAGTCAATTGGGATTTATTAACTCGGATGCAGACATGATCGTATTTATGTATCGGTGGTTCCAAAAAGCTCTTGGGGTAAAGAAGCAAGATTTCATGCCACGAATTTTAATTAATGATTTACATAAGAGTAGAGACAGGGTGATAAAAGGGTATTGGGCAAAATTGCTTGGTTTGCCGGAAAGCCAGTTTAGAAAGACCACGTTCATTAAGCGTCCGAACACAAAAAGATATTCTAATCATGAGACGTATTTCGGGTTACTAACATTACGAGTTAGAAACAGTACCGATTTGAAGTATAAGATTCTCGGATTGATAGAAGGCTTAAAGTATAGTAAGTTTTGACTACGCCGGCGTAGCTCAGGTAGTTAGAGCACATCATTCATAAAGATGAGGTCCCAAGTGCAAATCTTGGCGTCGGCACACGGTATAATAGGGCAATGCAACCAATCGAAATCCTTGGCATCGGGGCGGCGCTGCTCGCTCTTCTTGCATTTGCGGGCAACGAATGGCGGTTCATGCCGGCGCGAGGGTTTTGGTACGACGCACTTAATTTTTTAAGCGCCCTCGGTCTTTTGACCTACGCGTATACGCAAAATGTCATCCCATTCATGATCACTAACTCGGTCTGGGCGCTCGTCTCTGGCATCGACGTCCTGCGACATCTTTTGAAGAATCGTCGTTGAAAAAGGGCTTAAAGTGGTATATTGTTCGGGTTCAATGCGGCCGTGGTGTAGCTGGTTAACACAATTCCCTGTCACGGAATAGATCGCCGGTTCGAGTCCGGTCGGCCGCGCAGAAACATTGACAAAAATCCGCACCATGATGGATTCATTATGTGTGGTGTAATGTGGGGATTGAATACCTCAAAACGATCCACAATCTGAGCCTTGGAAGGCATTTTTCATATTCGCTCACGGCAATGGGAGTTGTGTCCAGATGCGGGCACGTTGGTAGTATCGCGAATACCGTACCAAAGGGAAAGGAGATAGCACATGGGGTAGCCACCTTGGTGAAGGGACACAGCCTCACGGCAACGTGTTTCCTTGTTGGTGTATGCGTCGATTTGCTGTCGACGTACTACACGGTATCGGCATCATCGCGGCATCTGATGCCAACGGTGGTATCGGCGTTTTTGTTTCCACTGTGCCAGTCGCACTTTTTCCGAAGTATTGTGACGGAAGAATTAGCGATACGAAATGTCATCGCGTACGCGGCGGGTAACGCTATCGGTGCGGGGTGTGTCCTCGTACTGATGCCATAGAGGAGAACAAAGAAGCGAGTGGATGGTAGTTCGCACACAGGGACTCGCTCTTTGAGTACAAGAGCGAGTCCTATATTTTTTGGCCGTGCGCGCGCTATACTGGTGCGATGCAGACGCTTCTCAATCTCGATCTCAATCTGTTTTTTGCGTTCAATAACCTTGCGGGAAATTCTGACGCGGCCGGTACCATTGTTTTTTTTGCTGAATATCTTGCGTATATTCTGGTTGTGGCATTTCTCGTCCTTCTCGTCGTATCACAAAAAACGTTACGCGAGAAAATAACAATTGCAGTCAGCGCATTTCTTTCTGCTGCAATTGCACGGGTGATCGTTACCGAGATCATTCGTCATTTCATCCATCGTCCCAGACCATTTCTTACGCACCAGGTGCACCAGTTGATTGTAGAGAGTTCGTATTCGTTTCCCTCGGGGCATGCGACTTTTTTCTTTGCGTTTTCGACCGCTGTATATATGTACAACAAAAAATCGGGCACATGGTTTCTTATCGGGTCAACAATAGTGTGCCTCGCGCGCGTCGCGGCTGGCGTACACTACCCGTCGGATATCCTCGGCGGCGCCATTCTCGGTGCCGCAACAGCATGGACAACTGTACGGTATGCGATGCCGATCATTCAAAAAATATTCTCACGCGTTCAGGCTTGATCCCGCTGTTCTTTAATTTCAGCAATCTTCTGGTCGCGAAATTTCGCGAACTCTTTTTGCAACAGTTCTAGTTCCGTATCTTCCATATCTTCGATATCAATGAGCGCGTTGCGCGCCGGGTCAATTGCGCGGATCAATTCATCCAACTTTAAATGAATCGCGCGCGCATCGCGGTTCTGCATGTTTTGGATGAGAAACACCATGAGAAACGTGATAATGGTGGTTCCGGTGTTGATGACGAGTTGCCACGTATCAGAGAAGTGGAAGAGTGGGCCGGTAATAGCCCAGAGAACGATAATGAGAACCGCAACAACAAATGCCCATGGCGAGCCTACTTTTTCGCTCGTCCAGTGCGCAATTTTGCGGAATAGGTCGTTCATACCGGTAGTATAGCGCGTAAATATGATAGGGTACGTGGATGCGAACTGTGCAGGAAATATACGAGAAGTACCGGTTGATGTCCGGTCTACAGGAGCACCAACTGCGTGTCGGTGCCGTTGGGAAATTACTCGCTGATAGTATTCCTAATGTAAACGGTAAAGACGTCGTGTTGACGTGCCTTTTTCACGATATGGGGAATATTATCAAGTCGCATTTAGATGTGTTCCCGGAATTCTTGCAGCCGCAAGGTCTTGAGTACTGGAAAAGTGTTAAGGAAGATTTTGTCCGCACCTACGGCTCTGATGAACACGAAGCTACCAAAATAATCGCAACGGAATTATCATTGTCGCAAGATGTAATTCATATGATCGATACAATCGCATTTTCAAACATCCCCCGCATTTTGGAGAAAGAACCCATAGAAATGCATATCTGCGAATATGCCGATATGAGAGTAGGACCGCACGGCATAATTTCTTTGAAAGACAGGCTAGAAGATTTAAAGAAGCGATATTCTCCTCGCTGGAGAGAAGGTGCCCATAAAGATATGGAGAAAAGCTTTAATGCGAGCGCGGTGTTGCTCGAACAACTCGAGCAGCAGCTTTTTGAACAAAGTTCACTGCACTTGGAAGATATCAATGATGCGACCGCTGCGCCTGTTATTGAAGAACTTCGTCGTCTGGAAATCTAGAGCCTCTCCAAAGCCTTAAGGTTGTGATGGGGAAGATAAATGATGAGAATGCCGAGGACGATGCCGGCGAGTGCGGAAATCCAGTGTACGCCGCCGAAGGCGAAATGATCGAACGCGTCGAGTCCGTACCATAGCCCGCGCCAAATAAGGACGAGCCCAAGTGCGACGCCCATGTTATCGCTTAAATATTTTATCGGATGTTTTTCAAATTCTTGCATTTCTCTGGTCATCACCGCATTTTATCACACCGAAAATGCATGATACTATCGCTGTGTCGTAGAAACGACAAGCCGACGTAGCTCAGTTGGTAGAGCACGTCCTTGGTGGGCCGCACAGCCCTGCCCATTCCGATGGCAACGTTGGAATGAATCCCGAATTACGGTTAATAGCCTCCATAGTCATATTGAGGCCAAGACCGTGGCGACAAGTATTATGCCGCCCGAACGACTGACAAGGGTCTCCCTCGCGGAGAAAGATACAGTCTAGCCCTCTCGAATATGTAAAGGGGAGGTGTCAGCGAAGGACGAGGTCATCGGTTCAATCCCGATCGTCGGCTCAAATTATCCACATCTCGGTGAAACAAAGACCATATCCAGTTATCGTACTGGTATAATGTTGGGGTGGTTAATCCAAAGAAACCAAGGACACCGTGTCTCAATTGCGGCAAGGAACCCTATGGTGCGACCTATAAATATTGTAGCAATGCGTGCCAGCAAGAAATTCGGTATCGTGAAAATATAAGAAAATGGAAGGCAGGCGAAGTGAACGGTCTGCAAGTCCTCGGAATTGTAGCAACATACATTAAGAAATATTTACGCATAAAATTTGATAATAAATGTTGCTTATGCGGGTGGTCAAAAGTGAATCTGAAAACCGGACTCGTCCCGCTAGTTGCAGATCATATCGATGGCAATTGGCGTAATAATGTCGAAAGCAATCTTAGGCTACTCTGTCCAAACTGCGACTCATTAACACCAACTTATGCTGGCTCGAACAGGGGAAATGGCAGAAAACAAAGAATTTTAAGCAATCGCGCAAAGGAAGGTCGAGAGTTTGTTACAGGAGTCAAGAAAAGTAAGAAAGTTCGCATACTTTCTTTTACCGTCTGAAATTTTTTAAATGTATGCTATATTTCCAGCCGTAGAGTGCCGCCTTAGCTCAGTTGGTAGAGCGACCGCTTCGTAAGCGGTAGGTTCCGCGGTTCGATCCCGCGAGGCGGCTCAAAAGGAAAAGTCGCAAACCGCGGGGGCTTGCGACTTAAATGGAATGCAAGTGCTTCGTTCCCTATACTGGCCGGAGTGCGAGTACTTGGTCAAGGAGCGGTCGCTGCCAGCATAGGAAATCCGGCATCGTCGCCAAAACGTCAAGATCAAGGACGCTGGTATCAATGAGATCGTCGGTATCTTCCTTTTTGTTCTTTTGGTTGCCTAAATGCAATACTTCAGACTCCGACGCATGAAAGACGAAGAAATATTGTCGATGTGAGCCTCCGCCTTTGCTCGGGCAACTTCGGACACTTTGATGCACGAGACGTATTTTTTCGTCACCAAGGATCCAACGTTCGTCGATTCCTCGGCGCAGTGGAATCTGAAACCCAGTCTCATCGAAAGTCTCGCGAACCACGGCGACCTCTTTGTCTTCTCTCGACTCGATTCTTCCTCCGGGAAATTTCCAAGCGGGTGACGGCCTCAACTTTTGCCAAATAACGAGCGCTTTGTTGCCGGCTATGATAGCTGCAACAACGGCGCCACCATCCTCTCGTATCATGCTACGTCTCCTTGAACAAAAGATCACACCTCCGAAGCACGATGCTTCTATCCGGCATTTGAGCATGTACATATTAAAGAGTCAAGTTTGTGCTATACTCGCACTGTGCATAAAGAACAGATACAAACACGAATTTTGGCGATAGAAACGGCGATGGGTGCGCCGGATTTTTGGGCTGATTCGCAGAAGGCGCAGGGCGTGATGAAAGAATATCAGGATCTCAAGGCGGCGCTTGCAGGTTCTGCGGGCTACGACAAAAGTGACGCCATCGTTTCTATCGTTTCGGGCGCAGGCGGAGACGATGCCGAAGATTTTTCGCGCATGTTGTTTGCGATGTATCAGAAATACGCGGCGTCAAAGGGGTGGAAAACGGGATTAATTGATGCGAATGAAAACTCGATGGGCGGTTTCCGCTCGATCGCCTTTGAAGTTTCCGGCGGCGGCGCGTACGGTGCGCTCAAAAAAGAAGCCGGCGTGCATCGCCTCGTGCGCATGTCACCGTTTAATTCGGCAGGGAAAAGACAGACATCATTTTCGCTCGTTGAAATTCTCCCGAAACTTCCCGATGTTGGCGATGCTCATATTCCGGAGGGAGATCTTGAAATCTCTGTCGCGCGCTCGGGCGGTCCCGGCGGACAAAACGTAAACAAGCGCGACACCGCCGTGCGCATGACGCACAAACCAACAGGGATTTCGGTGCACGTCACGTCCGAGCGGTCGCAAGCGCAAAATCGCGAGAAAGCGCTTGAAATGATTCGCGGCAAATTGTTTACACTCAAACAAGCGGCGCAAAATGAAGAGTCGCGCGGACTCTCTGCCGGTGCGGGGACGAAAATCGAATGGGGAAGCCAAATTCGCTCATATGTCTTACATCCGTATCAGCTGGTGAAAGATCACCGCACTGATGTCGAGACCAGCAATGTCGACAAAGTGCTGAGCGGCGACATTCAGATCTTCATCGACGCGGAAAAGGAGATGAAGTAGCTACTTTGACATCGAAAATGGTGCGGTATAATGAATATAAGGGCATTTCTGTTGTGCATTTCCTAGTCCCTCGCACCTAGAACCTAACACCTGTTCCCCATGATTTATTTTGATCGCGTCACGAAACTCTATCAGAGCGGCACGCCCGCAGTTCAGGATATTACACTCTCCATCGATCCGGGCGAATTCGTTTCCATCGTGGGACACAGCGGCGCAGGAAAGACCACACTCCTCAAGATGCTGTTTGCAGAAATTTTCCCGACGGAGGGCAGTGTGTATTTCGGCTCGCGCGAAATCGCGGGCCTCTCTGATAAAGAACTCCTGCAGCTCCGGCGCAACATCGGGACGATTTTTCAGGATTTTCGCTTGTTGCCCACTAAAAATGTCTATGAAAACGTCGCGTTCGCGATGGAAGTCTCCGGCAAAGAAGACGAAGACATTCAGGCCGACGTGCCGCATGTCCTGGAGCTCGTTGGTCTCAACGACAAAATGTGGAGTTTCCCCGGGCAGCTCTCGGGCGGCGAGCAACAACGTGTCGCGATCGCACGCGCGATCGTGAACCAGCCGGATGTGCTCATCGCCGATGAGCCGACAGGGAATCTTGATCCGGTCAACACGCACGATGTCGTCGAAATTCTAAAGAAAATCAACAACCTCGGCACGACGGTGCTCCTTACGACGCACAATAAATCAGTCGTCGATTCCATCAAGAAACGCGTCGTCACACTCGATCAGGGACGCATCGTGCGCGATGATAAAGAGGGGAAATACCACATATGAGCGTCGAGCGTCGAGCTTCAAGCGTCGAGGTATGATATACACTATGAACAACATTCTTTTTTCTCGCAGCTCGCAGCTCGCAGCTCGCAGCTAATTTTTTATGTCTTTCTGGACTACTTCAAAAAGAGTTGCACGCTACGGCCTGATCGGCTTTATTCGCAATGGTTTCGTCTCTTTATCCGCCATCCTCATCATGACGATCACGCTCTCGGTGATCGCGATTCTCTTCATTGCGGGGGCGGCGTTGCAATCTACTCTGCAGGGTCTCATCAACAAAGTCGATGTGAATGTATATTTCGCGACCAATGCGAACGTAGATCAGATGATGGCGGTGCAGAGGGATTTGCAGGCGCTCCCGGAAGTCGCGAGCGTTGCGTACACGTCGCGCGACCAAGCGCTCGCCGACTTTAAGGAAAAGCACAAAACAGACGCCTCGACCTTACAGGCGCTCGACCAACTTTCCGACAATCCGTTGGGGGCATCGCTCGCGATCCGCGCAAAAGACACCTCACAGTATGAATCCATCGCAAAATATTTGGATACGAGGCAGCAGTCGGGAGAAGGGTCACTCATTAGTAAAGTAAATTTCTACCAGAACAAGACCGCGATTGATCGGCTCTCGGCGATCATCAAGGCGCTCCGTACTGGTGGTCTTGCGGCTGCGATCTTTTTTGCCGCATCCTCCATTCTTATCGCCTTTAACACGATTCGCCTCGCGATCTACACCTCGCGTGATGAGATCGGGGTTATGAATCTCGTCGGGGCGGGGCACTGGTACGTCCGTGGGCCGTTTATGATCGCCGGCATTCTCTACGGCGCCATTTCGGGTGTGCTCGTGCTTGCAATCATGTATCCAATTGCGGCATGGCTTGGGCCTTCATCAGAGCGCTTTTTCGGCTCATTCAACGTCTTCGACTACTACACGTCGTCGTTCGCGTTCCTCTTTCTCCTCGTCATGGGTATGGGCATTCTCCTTGGAGCTATTTCGAGTTATCTCGCCGTCCGGCGGTATTTGAGGAACTAACGAGAACTTATACACAGAAATTTGACAATGCACGGAGGCGGTAAAAGCGGTATAGTGCACGGGTAATTCGGATATGGCAGTACGTCGCGCGCGCCCCGTTAGAGAAACACGGTACTTTGCCACCGTGGCGTTTTTTAGTTGTGTAGGTACAATTACCGCGTAAATTCTATGTCGAGATTCTCTAACGGGGCGCGCAAAGGGGGACATAAATACATCTTCGTCATCGGGGGTGTCATGTCGGGCGTCGGCAAAGGGATTGCCACCGCATCAATTGGAAAAGTCCTCGCAGCGCGAGGACTGTCGGTGAATCTGGTCAAGATTGATCCCTATCTCAACGTTGATGCGGGGACGATGAATCCGACCGAACATGGCGAATGTTTTGTCCTCGATTCGGGGCTCGAGACTGATCAGGATATGGGGAACTACGAGCGCTTTTTGAATCGCGACCTAGGTCCCGAGGATTACATGACCTCGGGCATGATTTACAACGCCGTCATCCAGAAAGAACGTAACCTTGAGTACGGCGGCAAATGTGTCGAAGCAGTCCCGCATGTGCGCGACGAAATCGTGGGACGTTTGAAAAAATCGGCCGAAAAGGCGCAATCCGACGTGACCGTCGTCGAAATCGGCGGAACGCTCGGCGACTTTTCAAACGCACTTTTTATTGATGCCGCTCGCGTCATCCATTTGCAGAACCCAAGCGACTGTCTGTTCGTTATGGTGTCCTACATGCCGATTCCGGGGACGATCGGCGAAATGAAAACAAAACCAACGCAAAACGCGGTCCGCCAGCTCAACGGCTACGGGGTCCAACCTGATTTCCTCATTGCGCGTGCGGCGATGCCGCTGGATGAGAAGCGCAAAGAGAAACTCGCCATACAAGTTAATGTGCCCGCACAGCACATCATCTCGGCGCCGGATGTTGATTCGATCTACGACGTCCCGATCAACTTCGAGCGCGATCATCTTTCAGATATCTTATTGAAAGCGCTGGGGAAACGCGGCAAACAGGATTCCGACATGAATGAATGGAAGAAATTTGCGGCGCATGCACACAATGGCCGCAAGACAGTGAAAATCGGCATCGTCGGAAAGTATTTCGACACGGGAGATTTCGTACTCTCGGACGCGTATCTTTCCGTCATCGAAGCCATCAAATTTTCCGCGTATGAAGCCGGCGTCAAGCCGGAGATTGATTGGATCAATGCGAAAGATATTCAGGATGGAAAATTGGACGTCGCGTCACTTAAAAAATACGACGGCATCATCGTGCCCGGCGGTTTTGGCGAGACAGGCATCGAAGGAAAAATCGCGACCATCAAATTTGCACGCGAAAACAAGATTCCATACTTCGGCCTCTGTTACGGCATGCAACTTATGACCGTGGAATACGCGCGTCACGTTGTCGGGCTCAAGGGCGCAAACACCACCGAAATCAATCCAAAGACACCGCATCCTGTTATTGATATCCTGCCGGAGCAAAAAGAAAAATTGGCAAAGAAAGATTATGGCGGCTCGATGCGTCTCGGAGCCTATCCGTGCGAGTTGAAAGAGGGGACGATCGCGCGTGCCGCGTATGGCAAAAAGGAAATTTCGGACCGCCACCGCCACCGCTATGAAGTGAATCCGGAATACGTCGAACAGTTGGAAAAAGCAGGACTCGTCTTTTCCGGCAAATCGCCCGATCGCAAGCTCATGGAAATCGCGGAGTTGCCGAAATCAGTGCACCCATTTATGCTCGGCACGCAATTCCACCCAGAACTTCGCGCACGTCCGCTCGCGCCGCATCCACTTTTCGACGCGTTCATTGCAGCCGCGCTTGAGCGGAAACTATAGCGACGTTACGATAGCGCCAATGGATGCGACGACCCATACGCCAAGCGCCGTGTAGAGGTAATTGAGATGACCGCCCCATGAAATAATCACGATGAAGATGGTCGCGACGAGGCAGCCGGTCGCGACAAGCCAGAGGATCGAGAAGAAAAGGCGAAAGTTCTCGTACATGGGAATAGTATGTCGCGTTTTTCTTTTTTACGCTAGAGTTGTCATATGTTCAATGGCCTTGCCGCTTTGATCGCCATGCTTGTAGCGTGGTTCACTCCGTTTGTTGCAGCGGCGCCCTTTGTCGTCGTGAATACTTTCCATAGCGAGCCTCCGCACGCAACAATCCTCTTTGCCGGTGATATGATGTTTGATCGCTCTGTTCGCCAAGTCGCCGAAGAAAAAGGCGACGATTTTCTCTTTTCGTGCATTAACGATACGCTCTCGGACGCCGATTATGTCGTCGCGAATCTTGAGGGACCGATCACGACGAACCCATCGCACAGCGTCGGCTCGGAGGTGGGGGGTGAAGGGAACTTCACGTTTACCTTTCCCACATCGACCGCGCCGCTCCTCAAGCGGCATCATATTTGGCTCGTCAATCTCGGTAATAATCACATGTTGAATTTCAGTCGTGACGGTCTGGTGCAAACAAAACAGTGGCTCGACGCGGCAGGTGTATCATATTTCGGAGATCCTGACTCTCTCGAGGCCGAAAAAGTGGCGCGTCCGACGATAAGTGGCATTCCGTTTTCATTTGTGAATTGGAGCGACTGGACCCCGATTAGAGAGCCTGCGGCCTCTAACGGGGCGGGCATCGGCAATTCAGTTGTTGAACAAATTCGTCGCGAGGCGGAAAGTGGGCGCGTGGTCGTCGTGTACAACCACTGGGGCGACGAATACGCTCCGCCGCCCGCGCGAGAGAAACAACTCGCACATTCGTTTGTAGATGCGGGCGCGTCGCTTGTCACGGGCTCGCATCCGCACATTGTGCAGGAACATGAGACCTACAAAGGCGTCCCGATCTATTATTCCCTTGGCAATTTTATTTTCGATCAGTATTGGAATGAAGATGTTCGGAGCGGACTTCTTCTGAAAGTCGAATTCGACAAGAATGGCGTTGCATCTCTAGAAGAAATCCCGATCTATCTCGAACAAGACAGGCGCACCTGTCTCAAATAAAGAAGCCCGGCCATTTCCGGGCTTCTCGTGTCGGGCCGCCCTAGTCTGGCAGCACTAGCCTGTCTCGTTTGAGCTTCGATTTTCTTCGCACGCGAACTCCGCGAGATGCGAGCGTTCGAATTTTTTCGTTAAAATCGACAACCTTGCATGGGGTAACCCGACGATGACGTTCATATGTTCCGACATCTAAATAGTCGCTGATGTTGATCACTTTTGCCATAGCTACCTCCCGAGGCATTCCTGTCCCTATAGTGCGCCTTATGTAGCCGGCGTTAAGCACGTACCAAGGTAGAACTTTTCCGGAAATTATGGTACTTTTCGACTCAATTGCCAGATCGTCTAATGGTAGGACTTCTCCCTCTGGAGGAGAGTATTTTGGTTCGAATCCAAATCTGGCAAATAATGTAGAATTTGAAGCATGAAATTAATTAGTCTTAACGTCTGGGGAGGTGCGGTAAATGAACCTCTCCTTGAATTTCTCGGCAACCATCACGAGGTTGATTTTTTTCTTTTTCAAGAAATGCATCACAATGCCACTGAAAAGACAAATTGGGATAACCGTGGCAATCCGAATTTATTTGAAGATATTAAGAAGGTTCTACCATCCCACACTGGATACTTTGCACCCGCGCAAGATGATGAATACGGCCTCGCAGGATTTATTGGCAACAAGATTGAATTGTTAGAAAACGGTGATATTTTTGTTCATCGCCACAAGGATGCAATGAAAAATATGGAAGGGGAAAACCTCGGTCGCAATCTCCAGTATTTCAAGATTGGCGGCACAAAACCTTATACGCTTTTGAACTTCCACGGGCTCTGGACAGGAAAAGGGAAGCGAGATACTGAGGATAGAATTAACCAATCAAAACGAATTGTTGAATTTACAAAGTCTCTCTCGGGCGATTTCATTTTAGCGGGGGATTTTAACCTCATGCCCGACACAGAAAGCATCGGTATTCTTGAGGGGATGGGCGTTCGGAATCTGATTAAAGACTATGGCATTACCAATACTCGAACTTCTTACTACACTAAAACCGCAGACAAATTTGCTGACTATACGTTCATAACGGAAGGGATAAAAATAAACGATTTCAGAGTCCTACCCGATGAAATATCTGACCACGCAGCTATGTACCTAGACTTCGCGTAGCGGTTCCAACGTCGTACCACAACGCCAAATAGGGGTAATTAATCACGTGCTAAACTTACCGCATTAGAAATTCAGGAAACCATCATGGCAAAAGGAAATAATGCGCGTCGCAAAGAGGCGAAGAAACCGAAGAAAAAGAAGTAACCAAAAGAGTTGGATGAGGGCGCCGTAAGGCGCCCTTGTCGCAGGTGGCTTATTACTCGTAAATACGATAGGTTTGTAGACTATGGGAAGAGAAGAAGCACTACTCCGCTTTGAGGACGTGACATTTGAATACGGATATACGAAGAAAATCCTCGAGGAGGCGAATTTTGCGGTGCGTCGCGGGATGAAAGTGGCGATCATGGGACAAAATGGTGCGGGTAAAAGCACGATTCTTTCCCTTATTACCGGCGAGCACAAGCCGGAGAGCGGCGCGGTTCATATTCCTGCGCGCCTCACGATCGCGACCGCAAAGCAGGTGATTCCACGCGATCAGATGGATCTCACCGTGCGAGAATTCTTCGAGAAATGTTTCTCCGAGAAAGTCTACGATATTGATCCGCGCATCGACGGCATTCTTGAAATTGTGCATCTGCCGGTGCCACACGATCGCACCATCAAATCATTCTCCGGCGGACAGCAGGCACGACTCCTCCTCGCCTCGGCACTCATCCAAGACCCTGACCTCCTCCTTCTCGATGAACCGACCAACAATCTCGACGCGGCAGGCATCGCGCATCTCACCGAATTCCTCATCAACTACCAAAAGACCGTGATTGTGATTTCGCACGATGCGGACTTCCTCAATGCCTTTACGCAGGGCGTTTTGTATCTCGATTTGCACACGCACAAAGTCGAGCAGTACCACGGCAACTACAATACGGTGTTGCGCGATATCGCGACTCGCATTGACGCGGAGAATCGCAAAAACGCACAGCTCGCTAAGGAAATTCAAGCTAACAAAGACAAGGCGAACTTCTTTGCGCAAAAAGGCGGCAAGATGCGTGTCGTTGCCAAGAAAATGCGCACTAAAGTAGAGGAGATGGAAGAAGAAAAAGTGGATGTGCGCAAAGAGGATAAGACGATCCGGCCATTTATCATTCCTGCACAAGCCGAGCTTACCGGACAGATTTTGAATATCTCATCCTACAAAGTCATCAAGAATCACAAGCCCAAGGTGCACAAAGCGAAAGTCGTACTCAAGAAAAACCAGCACCTGCTTCTCAAAGGTCCTAACGGCATTGGAAAATCGACGCTCCTTGAATCGCTTGCACATGGCACGGCCGAGGGTGTCGAATTGCAGCCGGGCATAAAGATCGGCTACTACCGACAGGATTTTTCAACACTCGATTTTAATCAGAGCGTGTTTGATTCCTTGATGTCCGCAATGAAGCTGCGCGACGAAGAAAAAATGCGCGCAACGGCTGCAGGGTTTCTCATCACGAGCGATATCATCCACACGAAAATCGGTGCGCTCTCGGAAGGGCAAAAAGGGCTTGTCGCCTTTGCCCGCCTCGTTCTCGAACGTCCGGGCCTCTTAATTCTCGACGAGCCGACTAATCATATCAACTTCCGCCATATTCTGTTGATTGCCCAAGCGCTCGATAAATACGAAGGCGCAATGATCCTCGTCTCGCACGTCCCCGAATTCGTACAGCAGATCCGCATCGATGAGACTCTCGATTTAGGGAAGTAATGGTGCATAATATCCATATGTCTAAGTACAAACTCATATTTACGGTTCCGTCGACGCATGCGGACGCGACACGAAAAGCGATAGGAGAAGCGGGCGCCGGGAAACTGGGCAATTACTCTTTCTGTAGCTTTACGACAAAAGGAATCGGTCGCTTTAAACCGGAAGAAGGTGCGCGCCCCACGATCGGCGAAGTCGGCAAGATGGAAGAACTCGAAGAAGAAAAAGTCGAGTGTCAGTGTGACGAGGTAGTTGTCGACGATGTGCTCGCGGCGCTCCGAAAATCGCATCCGTATGAGGAAATTGCTTACGACCTTTGGAAACTCGAAGACCGATAATGTACTTCGTCTATATCTTGAAGTGCAAAGACGGGACTCTCTACACCGGCATTACGACCGATCTCGCACGTAGGCTCGCGGAGTATTCTTGAAATCAAGCGGCCTCGATTGTCCTGATCGCATTGTGTGGTATGATATCGAAATGGAACACGGCACATTTCCCATCGTTTTGCAGAAAGAAAAAGAGGGCGGGTACTCGGTAACCAACCTCGCGCTTGAAGGCTGCTATAGCCAAGGGGAAACTGTCGAAGAGGCGCTAAAGAATATAAAAGAAGCGACATTACTGTGTCTCGAAGACGACGATGCGAAGACTGCTGGAAAAGAAGACGTGAGTCTCCACCTGATTACCGTGTAATATGCCGAAGCTTCCGGGCCTCTCGGGTCTAGGACTGATCAAGATTCTGGAACGCAAGGGGTACGTGCAGATGCGCTCAAAAGGAAGCCATGTCCGGTTGTATCCGCCAGAATTTTCTCCAAGTCTGAAGAAAGTCACTGTGCCACTCCATAAGCGGTTGAAAATAGGAACGCTGGTGAGCATTATGAAAGACGCCGGTCTGACAATACATGACCTTGCGTAGAAGATCGATGCGAAAAATGTATTTCGTCTATATTTTAAGGTGCAAAGACGGTACGCTCTACACCGGCATTACGACCGATCTCAAACGTCGTCTCGCTGAACATAAAAGCGGGAAGGGAGCGAGTTATACCAGAGCGCGGAAAGCAGGAAAGATCGTGTATTCCGAGAAAAAGAAAAACCGCTCGACAGCATCAAGGCGTGAAGCGGAAATAAAGAGTTGGACGCGGACGGAGAAATTGGCGCTTATCCGAGCCGCTTGACGTTGTGCGCACATTGTATATACTGACCAAATATGACCACCGTAAACGTACGCATCGAAGAAAAGACGAAGAAAGCCGCGAATAAGGTATTTGCGGACATCGGTATTGACATGTCCTCGGGCATAAAGATATTTTTGCAGCAGGTCGTGAATGAAAAAGGACTGCCTTTCAAGCCGACGAAGAATCCGGCCGCACTGCGTGCGATATGGGACGCTGAAGTCGAGCATGCGATAAAGCACGGAAAGCGATACAAGAGCGGCAAAGAGCTGATGGACGATCTGTTAAAATAGGTCGATGTTCTCGATCCTTGGTTCTCACCGGTACGCAAAAGCATTAAAAAGGTTGCAACGTTCGGGGAAATTGACGGCGGGCATCCGAAAAGATCTTGAGGATGTATTCGACATGCTTGCGCGGGAAGAACGATTGCCAGCCGCATTTGAAGATCATCAATTACAAGGTGAATTCAAGAAATACCGCGAGTGCCATATTAGGGGCGACTTACTCCTTATGTACGAAAAGCGAGATGCACAGCAGCTTGTGATTATCGTCGATATCGGCAGCCACTCACAGTTGTTTGGATGACGCAGGTTGACAGGCAAATAGGATAGCCGTACACTATTTTCCATAAAGCGATGAAGGGGAATAGTAGGCACGAGCCGAACCTACCCCAGAGCTGCGCCCGAAAGGAGCGACAGAGGCCCGACTGTAAAATGGGACGCTGGTGTCAGCCAGCTAGAAAGGCTTTCGTAGCAATACGTAAGCAAAGCAAGGTGGTACGCGAGAGAGGTCTCGTCCTTGTATGGACCCCAGCAGTCTTATTTGGGTCTTTGTAAGGATGAGATTTTTGTCATTCACATAAGGAGAGATCGCATGCAGATGTGTTCGCCTGAGACCAAGCCACTCACTCTCGACGGGAAAGTGGTAAACGCAGAGGAACTTGTCCGTATTTTGCGCCATGAAAGCCCGGCGCAATTACATGAGTATGCGTGGCATCCGGAAGTGAATATACTTCTGAACGACTGGGAGCGGATGAGTCCGAACCAGAAGTACGCGATTATCTGATCGGAAGGCAAAAGCGCTCGTAGGCGATGTATGCACATCGCCTACGAGAGAATCTTAATAATCGTTATACTAGTACATATGGAAATTACGTACGATGATTTTACGAAAGTCGACATCAGGGTGGGAAAGATTATCGAAGTGTCTGATTTTCCGGAAGCGCGGAAGCCGGCGTATAAGTTGAAGATCGATTTTGGTTCGGAGATTGGTATCAAGCAATCGAGTGTTCAAGCTATTGGCGTTCATACGAAAGAGGATCTGGAAGGACGACTTGTGTGTTGCGTGGTGAATTTTCCGCCGAAAAGAGTGGCTGATTTTGAATCACAAGTTCTTACGCTCGGATTCAAGAATACGAAAGATATCGGTTGGGTGCTCATCTCACCCTTGAACGAGAATGTCGAATTAGGGAGTAAGCTTGCTTAAAACCCAAGCGATTTCAAAAAAGTAGCGAGTTCTTGGCCTAAGATCGGACGGTGTGCGCCCTCCTTTAATCCGGAGAGGCGGATGTTCATGATGCGCACTCTCTCAAGCGATGCGGTCGCGAGGCCGAAGAAAGCAACCATGCGGCGGATCTGGTGCTTTTTGCCTTCGGTGAGGACAATCGAGAATTTTTTGGGTGAAAGGACTTTCACGACGGCCGGTTTTGTCACATAGCCTTCGATATTCACGCCCGCCTCCATTTTTGTTTTGAAATGCGACGGCAATTCTTCGCGCGTCGAGACGATGTATTCTTTTTCGTGCGTGTAGTCCGGATTGAGGAGTTTGTCGGTGATGCGGCCGTCGTCGGTAAGAATAATGAGACCTTTTGAATCCTTATCGAGACGGCCGATAGGGAAGACGCCAACAAGTGGGATGGACTGGCGGATGTCGTGCTCATCTTCGTCAGGAGAGTGTGTAATGATGCCCTGTGGTTTGTTATACGCAAAATAGCGGTACTTTTTGACACGGAAACGCACATCGACTTTGTCGGTTTCTTGTACTTTATCGCCAAGCTTTGCGGGCTTGCCATTGATGAGAACCTTGCCTGCGGAAATCAGCGTGTCCGCCTCGCGCCGCGTACAGAGGTTCTTGTGGGCCAAATATTTGTTGATTCGCATCGGGTACGTGTCGGTCATGGCGCGTAGCCTAGCATAAATTTGTCCGTGTGATACTCTCCGGCCAGAAAACAGTACGGAGATACCCCATGTGGTTCATCCCTGTGGCGCTTCTGATTCTTGTCGGGTACGGCGTAGTGCCGATACTCAATAAACGCATCGCCGGGGCGCCGTCGCGTGCACGCAGTTTGCTTGTGCAACATGCATTCGCCGCGCTTTTCGCAGACTGTATCTGTATTGCAATGGGTGCATCGATAGAGACGATGTTTTTCGCAGTGGCAATTGTCGGCGTCCTAAATGCTTTTGGAAACTACGCCTATTGGCGAGCGATCGATACCAGCTTGAGTACGACGTCCTTGTTTTCACAAGCCGATGACCTGATCGCACTTGCGCTTGGGTATATCGTCCTTCACGAATTCGCGATAGTAGGTGTGTGGTTGGGAATCGGCGTCGGCATCCTTGTTTGTGCCGCGGCTTTATTCAGCGTTGAACAAGCATTGAAGCAGAAACGGGGGAATCCGAAGTCCATCATCCGCTGGATAGTCGCGTACAGTCTCATTTGGGGAGTGGCAATGTTCTCTGGACGATACTTCGCGCTCGAGGGAGTATCTATAGTGACATATCTCGCGGGATGGTATACGGGGTCGCTCGTCGGGGCGCTCACCGTTTTTGCCCTCGCTCCCGCGAAAGAGAGAGGTCAATCGCTCTCGTGGGCACATTATGCGTCTGTAGCGGTGCTTGCCGTTGTCATCATGATAAGCAATGCGCTCGGGTATTGGGCAAAAATGCTCGCGCCTATCACCGTCGTGCAGCCGCTCTTCCAACTGGCAGAGATGATCTTACCGACGATGATCGGCCTATGGTACTTCAAAGAACGACAACATCTGACTCGTCGCGAAAAAGTGGCACTGGCAATCGGTCTCATCGGCGGAATGATCATCGTGTATTCGTATTCAATCGCGCCTAGGACCTCCTAGGCGCTTTTCTTATAGCTTTGTTCTTTTGTTAAAGTGCTCTAGCACGAAGAGCTCGAGATCCATACGTAAAAACAAAAGGCGCGGCCGCATGGCGGCCGCGCCTCGAAACTCATATCAACCTTGGTTGGAATGGCCTCTTTGGCTCGATCACCGACGGCAACAGATGCATTGCTATCCGATGATTCAGAATCGCCAAGAGCGCTCGATGACGGACACTCTCGAGCAGATTTTCGCCGATGCAGATTGATTGTCGAGGACGCATGTACATACGCCATCTTTCGATCTCGACAAGGTCTTCAATCAGTCGCTTGCCAGTTTCCAGTCGAAAC
Organism: Candidatus Kaiserbacteria bacterium; assembly: GCA_023267655.1. Lineage (GTDB taxonomy): Bacteria > Patescibacteriota > Minisyncoccia > Phycocordibacterales > UBA2100 > UBA10103. The sequence continues at coordinate 3,649 of JAHFMV010000017.1, read as the reverse complement.
AATAGATATACGCCAGTCGAAAGGACAAGTGTCGCTTCCGTGCAGCTTGTTTGTCTAACGGAGATCATGTGACGCCCCTGTCAGGCTGTACGCATGCACAGGAACGCGGAACTGGGGAATTTGTAACACACTATCTTCAAAAAACAAGGTACAATAGCGTCATGGCAATGTTCCGCGAACACATCGCAATCGGCGCGATCCTATCAATGGTTGTCGTCGTTGCTGTTTATTTCTATGCGCTTGTCACCGACCCGTGGCTTTTGTTGATTCTCTTTGTGATCACGACGATCGGATCGTTCTTGCCGGACGTCGACAGTGATTCCGGCATGCCGTTTTATCTGGTATTCGGCACAGTGACGATCGCGGCGACAGGCGTCGTCCTTATGTACACGCTCGCGCATCGGCCGGAAAGTCAGTATGTACTCGTCGGCATTCCATCGGTTGCATTTCTTTTCTTTTGGTTTGTTGTCGGCGGAATTATAAAACGCTGCACGCATCATCGCGGCATTTTTCATTCGGTTCCTGCGCTCGGTGTCGCAGCACTACTTACGCTCCTTGTGGCACGGCATTTTGGCTTGAGTGACACTGTCGCGTTTGTGCTCGCCGCCGGCATGGCGATTGGCTTTGCGAGTCATCTTGTTCTCGACGAGCTGCATTCGGAAGTCAGCTCGAACGGCATTCCGTTTATCCCGAAAAAATCACTCGGCACAGCACTCAAATTATTTTCTGATTCTAATCGCGTGAACATCGCAACGTATCTGTTGCTCGCAACTCTCGCATATACCGCATTCAAAACGCCGACCGCGAGTGCGCTGTTTTATAACGACTCTGATGTGATCGAGATAGGGAACGGTGCGCCGCCTCCACCGGGGACGGAGAGCGCGGCCGATAATGGCGGAAGTAGTAGCGGGGGAACCGGCGGAAACGGACTGCAATCCAATGACAATTTCGGTGGAGGTGGTGCGGGGGGAAGCGGTGGTGATACCGGTGCGTCGTCCGAAGGCGGCGCCTCCGTAAATGCAGGTGGAAATTCTGCGGGCGGCGGCTCGAGTGGCGCAGGAGGAAGTGGAGGATCATCAGGAGGTGGAGGCGGGAATTCGGGCACTGCAGATCCTGAAAACACGATCCACAACGAACAAGAACTTCTTGATTTCCTTATCACGGAAGGCGCGGTGGGTGGGACAGGTATCTCGAATTCGGGAACGCTGACGGGAGGAGCAAATGGCGCTGGCGGCACACTGTCTTCGGGAGCGGGCGGAAAAGGAACGCTTGGCGCGGCGGGCGGCGGCAATTTTTCCGTCACGATTGCCGGTTCGAAAATTCGCGCCGCTTTAAGTAATAAATATAAGTTGCAAGATCTTCTGCAAGGGTGGCGTGATTCAAAGAAGGGCGCGTTCAGTGCGCGTGAGTACGGACTCGTCGCAGCATCGACGGCGTTGAGTGATACCAACGTGCAATCGGTCTCATTTACCGCATCGACGTTTGAAATTGTGTACCGATCGCGAGGATACCTCATAGGGCTGTTTCCAATTTCGTACCCGGTGCGTGTGGATATCGTACCCGCAGCAACGAGCGGTCGCGTGAGCGTGAAGTTGCCGTGGTACCGCTTTTTTGTGCGCGGATTCTTTACCCCGTCTTCGCTCGCGGCGGAAGTGGATACGACAGTCCAATCAACGATCAACGCCAACACAGAAGAAGGCGCCGATTTGAACGCGCAGCTGTTTGATGCGGTCGCGCAATTCTTGCGCAAAAAGATCGGCACGATTTCGGATTCCATTTACCTCGGGACGTCGGTGAAGTAGGTGGTTTGATTGCAACCGCGTGCGGCCGTATAATCGCGAGATGCATTTTAAAATCCCACACAAGACGACGAAGGTACTGGCGATACTGAAAGTGAAGCAGGCGCTCGATGCGGCGCGGCAGCAACTCAAAGATCATGCGACCATCGAAAAGGAAGAGTGGCAGGGCGATATGCTCCATTTTGCGGCTAACTTGAAGGGAAAGACAATCACGGGGACGCTCGAGGTCACCGACACGGATTTCGTGATTGATGCGCAACTGCCGCTTTTGTGGCGAATTTTTGAAGGGAAGATCGAGAGCATGATCGCGGAGCAGGTAAAGCAGCTGTAGAATACGTACTATGGCGAATCCCGAATCTCCATTAGGGCAAGAATTTAAAGATATGGATCCGGCCTTTGCGGTGCTTCGCGGAGATTTTGTCGATGCAATTGGTGAACATGCTTCAGCGGAGCAGGCCGCGGTACTTTTATTCAACATGCACGCGGCCGTCACCGCGAAGGAGGGTGGAATCCAGCAGCATCAAAGTATTAAAAAATCTCCGGTTGGTGACGCTTTTTTCAAACACACCGTGCGGCAGTTCGGCTTTTATCATGCGCTCTTTACCATCATGAAAGAGCTTGGCCTCGGCAAGAAGGCCGCGTTGCAAGCAGTGGATGCCTGCATTAAGACGAGTACCAAGTTTGCCGTGAACATGAGTATGGAGGCGCGATTGCGAGCGAGTATACTCGCACAGGACGCTGGGGAGTACATATATGCTGATGGAGAATAGGAGCGGCCGCCCCTCGGGGCGGCCGCGTGTTCAGTTTTCCGATGTATCCGGATTTATGCCGTGCGCGCAATCCGTAGTATCCAGAGTGCGACGACAGCACCAATGACCGCGACAATGAGACTGTACAAGTTAAAGCCTGTCACACCGACCGAGCCGAACATGTTGAAGACCAGTCCGCCGATCAATGCGCCAACGATACCGACGATCACGTTGCCCACAATGCCTTGCGATGCATCGGTGCCCATGACCATGGACGCGATCCACCCAGCAATTCCGCCGAGGACTAAAAATGCAATGATACCCATATACGTTGGTTAATTTATGGCGAACCTGGTTGACCGCACAGGCTCTAATGCCGGCATGGTAGCTCGGTTGACATGTACTCGTGATGAAGAATCCGCTCGCGAAGAGCGGTGCTGTCGACCTAATTCGCTCGCGGCAGCGCGGCGCATGCTTCTCCGGGGTCGCTGTCTGGGCGTGCTCGCCCAGCGCTCACTCTCGCGCCGTCGCGCTGCGAGAGACCCCGTCAAAGCACGACGCCGCACTGCCGTCTCGCTCATTTGTAAGGTCGACAGCATCGCTCTTCGTCTCGCTCAACGAGGATTTCGTCGACTTCAACAATCCCGGAAAGCCGATCTCGTCCCGGTCTCACCATGGCACGACGGAGTTTGTGGAGCTGTGTCCATGCCGTCTCGTAGCTGCCGAGTCCGAGGATGCTCTTGAGCGCAAGTGCACTCACGCCTTGTTTCTGGCAGACCACATACCAGAGCGCTTGGAACCACAGTCGCAGCGGCAGATGCGAGTCTTGGAAAATTGTTCCCGCAGTGAGTGACACATCTCGTCTGCATTTCTTGCAGCGCAAAAGACTCGAGCCAAGTTCCCAGTTCTCCGTGTGCATACACCGCGGACACACAAATCCCTCCGGCCAGCGAACCGCGGTGAGATACGACTCACATGCTTTCTCGGTCGGAAACATATCTTGGAAGTCGATCACATTCACCGGATAGTGCTTCATTGTCTTTCAGGCTACCACTGTATACAGGTGGTGTCATGGGGATACCCCTATACCGGTAATTGAGG
>JAHFMV010000016.1 GCA_023267655.1 Candidatus Kaiserbacteria bacterium | reverse complement strand
CTGACCGACTGGCTCATCGAGTACACCTTCGTTCGTCCGCATCAATCACTTGGCTACCTCACGCCATGGGCGTATTATCAATCTGCTGCCAGAGTGTCACCGATGTGGTCGTCTCGTACAAGAACTGTACTTTCTATATCTAATGGGGTATAGTCCTCGCCATGGTAGTCCGAATGCGGGTGAACCGCTCAAAGACAGGAAAACGCCGCAGCCATCATGCGCTGCGCGCTGCTCGTGCCGTCCGTTGTGAATGCGGCGCACTTCGTGTGCCACATCGCGCATGCGCAAACTGCGGCCGCTACAACGGCAAAATCGTTCTTGATGTTGCGGGAACTGCGGCGCGCGAAGCGCGCCGCACCAAGCATCGCGAAAAGGCATTGCGTGCTTCTGGACATGAAGCCAAGAAAGAAGAGCCAGCGACAAAATAATTTCTCTCACCCTTGTCCCCATGTGTTTCCATTGCAGCTCCTCTGATGAGGAGTATACTTTCTATATGCGTTTGTTGTTCTTTGCCGATACCGGGCAATACAAAACCAAATGACCATGGCGAACAGGCATCTTGCTCGCTCTGTCGTACTCCAAGTGCTTTTTGAACGCGATTCCTCGAGCGGTGCGCTGTCGCACGATGAATGCGTGTCGCGCCTCCAAAGTTATTCGCAGGAATTCGGCGCACGCGATTCCGACATGCCGTTCATGACGCAACTGCTGCAAACCGCCGTCGCAAAACAAAAAGAAATCGATACGGTGATTGTGAAAGCTGCGCCCGAGTGGCCGCTCGAAAAAATTGCGGCCATCGATAGGAATATCTTGCGCCTCGGCCTTACCGAACTCCTTTTTTCCGACCGCGCGCAAGTGCCGGCGAAAGTCGCGATCAACGAAGCGATCGAACTTGCCAAGAACTTTGGCTCGGCGTCTTCCGGCCGCTTCGTCAACGGCGTCCTCGGCGCCGTATACGTGGAATTGGGTGAGCCGGGGAAAAACGAAGGCGCTGCGCGCAAACAAGGCCCCGGCGGACAAGGTATGGGCAAGATGCCAGTGGAGCAGCTTGGCGGCGCGGTCGTCTACGCAAAACACGAAGGCGAAACGTACCTCGCATTCGTCCACGATATTTTCGGCCACTGGACTATTTCAAAAGGAAAGACACAGGGCGGCGAAGATGTGAAAACAGGGACGATGCGCTCAATTAAAGAAGAGCTTGGGCTCGACGTAACGCTCCGCGAAGAATTGGGTGTGAACGAATACACGGCGAACGATCCGGAAGTTAAAGGCGGCAAAAAACGCAAACGGGTCACGTACTTCCTCGCTGAATCTCCGTTTTCGGACATTAAATTAGGCTCATCAGGCGGTCTCGACGACGCACAATGGTTCCCGCTCTCGCAAGTCGGCTCGCTCAATTTTTACGATGATACGCTCAAAATAATCATTCCGGCCATCAATATTCTGGCGCAAAAAGGTCGGGCCTAGGTTGCAGGTGATAGGTGTCAGGTGATAGGGTACAGCCATGGAATTCAAAAGTTTTGAAGCAAAAATCGGAGTAACATTCAAAAACCAACAACTATTGGAGACTGCGTTCACGCACCGTTCGTACTTGAACGAGAATCGACGTAACGGCGCCGAGCATAATGAGCGCTTGGAATTTCTGGGGGATGCCGTGCTTGAGCTTGTCGTGACTGAATTTTTATATAAAAAATATCCGGAAAAACCGGAAGGGGAATTGACGGCGCTGCGCGCCGCGCTCGTGAACACCGTCTCGATTGCGGATGCCGCGACGAAACTCGGCATGAATGAATATCTCTTGCTCTCGCGGGGTGAAGCGAAAGACACCGGCCGTGCACGCGGAATTATCCTTGCGAATGCATTCGAAGCGGTAATCGGTGCGATCTATCTCGATCAAGGTTACAAACCAGCATACGATTTCATCGACGCACAACTTTTCCACAAAACTGACGAGGTTGTCGAGAAGAAATTGTGGCAAGACGCAAAAAGCAAACTGCAAGAAATCGCCCAAGAGCGCCTCGCCGTCACCCCGACCTATGAACTCGTCAACCAAACAGGCCCCGACCACGACAAGATATTCGTCGTCGCAGCCTACCTCGGCCGCGAAAAAACCGCCCTCGGCGAAGGCCGCTCGAAACAGGAGGCGGAACAAGACGCCGCCCAAAAAGCGCTCGTCGCGAAAGGGTGGTAAGAAATCTTGACAAATAAAGCCATTATAGCTATTATAGCCATATGAGCCAGAATGCACATGTCATTGCTGCTGCGACAGCCAAGAACCGCTTTGGGGAGATGCTTGATACGGCGCAAAGAGAGCCAGTCATCATCCAAAAGCACGGCCGCACGGTCGCGGTCTTGCTCTCCGGCCGCGACTATGAGGAATACCAGCGTCTCGTCGGTCTCGATGACGCGTGGTGGGGTGAGCAGGCAATGAAAGTATTGAAGAATCCGAAATTCATTGGTTCGGAGAAATCGCGTAAATTACTAGACGATCTCTTGCATGCGGGAAAGTAACTTTGATCCGCGAGCCGAGAAATTTTTGCGTAAGCTTCCCAAGAAGCATGGCGGTCAGATCGGGAGAAAGATTGAGGAATTACTTGAAAATCCCTATCCGCCCGATATGCAGAGATTGCACGGATATCCAGCGCTTCGCGTCGACTCCGGAGAGTATCGCATCATCTATCAAGTGACCGACAAGTGGATTTTTGTGCTCATCGTCGGCAAACGCAACGATTCGGCGGTATACAAAGAATTGAGGAAGAGGTTTGGTTAACAACCAAACCGGTCCCGATCACGACAAGATATTCGTCGTCGCAGCCTACCTCGGCAGCGAAAAAACCGCTCTCGGCGAAGGCCGTTCCAAACAAGCCTGCCCATGAACCAAGTTCTGGCTTCTTCTGTTGAGACGCGCCAAGGGTATCGAAGTCGAATATGTGAATCTATTTGCAACACGCAGAAAATCGAAGTTTCTATCAACCAGACAGAACTTTGGTGAGGGGAAGCCGAGCAAGACGCCGCCCAAAAAGCGCTTACCGCGAAGGGGTGGTGAGCTATCCACGCTTCGCACAATTTTTTCTTAAGAACGCGGTACTTCACGATACAATACGGGTATGTCGAACGGTGAATCCTCAGAGCCGAGTGTTTTGTGGCTGAAAGGTGACGCGCTGGAAGATGCGAAAGCCGACATAGATGTTTGGGAACAGGTGCAAAGGCCGTCTTCAACGAAAAAACAAGAAATTCGTAGTCTACTTGATAAAGCAGTCGCAGACGGCTTAACGGACAAAGAGGCGCGGAAATTGCATCGCATCCAGAAGTTGGCTAAAGAACCGAGGGAGCAAGGCGTGCAGCTGCCCATGCAATACGAAGAGGGGTTGATTCGTCTTGATGCCGACCAGGTGGGGTTGGTACAAGAACAAATGGCTCGGATTCGTGATTTTCCGCCTGAATATATCGAAGAGACAGAACGGCTACTGGCGAAAGCACGAGACGAAGGTCTTCAAAAACCAGAGCTTGCCGATCTTGAGGGGCGTGTCATGCATATGGTGCGCCGTTTGGAAACCGCGCGACAATCAATATCACCGACTGGTGAAGACCTAGTTGATAGTAGATCGTCACGGATTCGCAATGCCTTCAGCCGCGCACGATTCAAGAAAGGAAGCGTGTCGTTGCCGTCGATACGAGAAGAGATGGTTGAGCAACCAAAAAGCTATGAACGGCCTGGCGATTTTGAGAGGAAGCTGGCAGTTAGTGCACTTGCGATAGAAGAGCAGAAGGTTAAGGATCGCATACGCACTGAACAAATTGATCGCGTGGAGCGAATGCGTACGACCGATCCGAGACAGAAAGAGGAGAAGCGGCGACGTGAAAATAACGAGTCAATTTCAAAGGAAGAACGCGTCCGCCGTCTGAACATTTTGTTGCGTGCAGGTATGTATGACCGAGATCGTACAGAACGACTCATGAAATCGAAAGATGATGTTGTTGAAGTGCAGTACACGCATGCTTCAGGCAAAGACGAAATGGTCAAAGTTGCGAAATCAGACATCAAAAATTGGTTTAAATCCCTCCTCCCTCACGAGCAAAAGCGGCTCTATGTCATCGGTCGCAAACGGTTCGATTTTAAGTTTAATGAAAAAGCGTTCCTCGTGGATTACTTTAAGCAGCATCCAGGTCATGTAATTAAAAAAAGCGACACAGATGAGGAAAAGATCCGCAAGCAGAAGATTATTGACACTGCCATCGAAAACGAAAAAACCTTCCAAAAAGAACAAAAAGAACTCGCCGACGCCCTTGAAGTGGTCGCCCTCCCTATGCTTCGTGGAGTGTTCAAAAACCTTGGAAAAAAGGCAGATATCTACCTTACGAGTTCGAACGACGACATCGCAGGGGGTCTGGATGTAGCGATTGACCTCCTTAAAGATGATGGTACGCCGGAGACGTTTTTCGACGGCATGCCGATGCGGTTTGTTGTTGATATGACGTACGCACGGATGCGTTCAAAAGTAAAAAAAGACCTGGCTCGCGGGCGCATATGCTCCGAGTCGTACGGCATCCTCCAGGATCGTGAAAAAGAAATTCCGTGGCAGCTTTCAAATGCCCGTGCGATGAAGCTCTTCCGCACCGTTATTGAAGCGCTTAGTGGCACGATGAGTGTGCAGACATTCGATAAAGACGGACCACTGGAAAAGGCGCAGGAACACGTTCCACGTCTGGTTATCGGTTTGGACTGGGAGAATGCTTTTTCGGCTATATCCGGATGGGTAAAGGACGATAATTTTGAAGAAAAGTATCGCCACACCACGTTTTCGCGAAGTATCGAGCGCTCCGTTCGCAACCAACTTCTTGGGCTGCATGCTCTTGTCGCTCGGCACAATAAAGACAACCCGAATATTAAGTATATCGACCAGATACTGCAGACAATTGGCTTCAAAAAAGATCGCCTACGCTGGCAACGAGCTTCAACCGACTCGTCACTCACAAATATAGAAGATCTCCTGACGCGTGACCTCCTCCCGCGACGCAAATGGGCGTATAACCGTTTCTACGCTGCTGCTATCGCACAAGTTGAACACGATGCGCGCGAAGGCCATCATGTGCGGGGGGATATGCCGATTTCACTACAGTCTTCTGCGGCACCTGTTCGTCCGCAGATTCATCAGCCTCAGCGCGAACCTGACAGAATGCAGCCGCAAACGATATCTTCACCCCAGTCCGTCTCAGACCAGTCTAGCCCGGAAGAAATCGCAGATCGTCGTCTAGCCAAATTGAAATTGCGCGCATTACGAACCGATGCGCGTGAACGTGGTGAAAGTTAATCAGGCTTACTTCGCTATTTCAGGCTTGATCGGATCGACTTCCCACGAGATATGGTCTTGCCCCACGCGTCGAGCAATCATCAGCATTAAGTTCTGCTGATACGGACCGGGCGGTCGCCGAGGTTCGTTTGTGACTTTCTGTGCGTGGTGCTGATCCCGAACGCGCACCCATCGATTCAGACCATCATGCCATTCGTGCACGGTCTTTGACGTTACTTCACCGGGCATGTTTTTCTTTACTGCTTGTTTCTCATTCCATGCAGTCCATTCTTTCTTCCAAGTTTCTTCTGTCCATCGCCAAATCAAATATGTCCGAATATGGCGCGCGACCGTCTGTGAGTTAATCGGTTGGGCGGCATCTCGGGGTATCAATCCGGCGTGGATGTAAATTCGAGCCTCTTCTGCCAACCGTTTCTCCACTTGTTGTTTTTCTTCGACTGATTTCGGCAAATGGAGCGTTCGCGCAGCCTTATGCAGCATTGCCACCGCTTTTCCTACAGCGGGATCATGGAATTTCAATGTTCCCAACGCCTTATCAAACTCCTTGAGTCTCGTAAGTAATGTTTCTGGTTCGCTTAAGTGTGCGGTGCGTTCCGCCTCGCGTTGAACAGCGCTTTTTTCCTTTCGCTCTTGACGAAGCTCGCTTCTGCCTGATGTGGTAAGTCGTCCGATAAGTCGGTCCAGCGGGCGCATCTTGCCGCGTGGGTGATGGATAGGACGCTGTTTCCCATCTCCACCATTCGGTTTGTCAGCGGGGGATAAAGGTACTGATATCTTCTCAGACATTGGATCCAGTATAACTGAGAAAAGCTTAGATTTCTGCGCTTATGTGGAATACTCCTCGTATAAAAAAGAAGGGGGTCTAGGCAGTTGCCTGCCTAGACCCTTGGTGTTCCGTGCGTATCCCCCCCTTTCGATTAGGTATCGGGGGTGCCCGTGCCGAAGCGGACTACTTCTTCGGCAAGGATGTGCCAGAATCTGGGCCCATCGGCTTGAACGATTTCCACCCCTGGAATCCGTTCGTGACGCCGTACTTGCTGGGGTTCTTGAGAATCTCCTCAGCAATGGTCCACAGTGCATTATTCTGGCTGTTTCGCAACGGGAGGGGTAAGGCAGTCGCGTCGAAGGCCTTACCAAACTTCGCAAGGCTGTTGCACGTCTCGACAATGCGATCCTTGTTAGCCTCGAAGATCTCTTGGACAGAGGGGTTCTGCTTTCCCATGTCCAGTGTGAGCTTCGAGTGGCCGTCGCGGACGGCGTCAAGAACCGCTTTGATTTTGCCGAGAGGCAACTTGTCCTTGTCATCGACGCTCCCACCAGTAATGGCAGCGCGTTTCGCCGGGTCCACCGGGTACTTCGCCTTGCCAGTGTCCTGGTAGGGCAGATTCTGCGTCGAAGTTGCCGGCGCCTTAGCGTGATCGGCCATAGTTCAATCCTCCTCTTAGGATTGCCAACCATTCGTTGATCTGGCTCTTGCGAGCGAACCCACCGGTTGGGAGTGGGCCAGACCTGATGGAATCCTATCACGAATGGGGAAATATGTCAAGATCCAGTATTTTGGCTCAATTTCTTGCGTTTTCGGGAAAGAACAGAACGGACAATACCAAGTTCACCGCGGTTGAAAAAAGAGAATTTTTCGACTTGAGACTCAAGTCTTTCGATTTCTTCAAGTGTGGATACGTCTCGTAATTCTTCAATAAAGTGACGACGTGCACCACGATCCATAGTCTGGTTGAGTCCTCGCTGTTCCTCCTCAATATTGAGGGGTACCCCAACCTTGAACTCCGGTGGGGTCACCGCTGAGATTCCTTCTTGGACTTCCTTGATCCTCTCCCGTATTGCAGCTAATGTACGTGCCCGAGCTTCTTCCGCGTAGAATTTGAATTCTTGCTTCGTTTCGATCTCATCGAGTAAAGGCTGTACTTCTTCGAGTGTTTTTGCATTCCATGCGTCTCTAACAAATAGGAAATATGCACGATCATCAAAGCGCTGGAAGAATCGAATTGATTGGAGCTGCTCGTTATCATACATACTAGTCAAATCGAGGCTGTAGAGTAAAGCAGATATCGAATCGCGAGTTGAGACGAAATTGGCAAATTTTATAAGCGTCGGGTCTCCTTCGGCGTCGGTATCGTCTTCGTCATCTTCGTCGCTGTCCTCATTTTCCGCATTGCGTCGTCCGCGCTCTACCGCAATTTCAACGAGAGGAAACTCTCTGCTTGAGAATGTGCCATTTCGATCGATATAGTCCAACAAGTCGAAAAATTCTTCGGGTGTTTTCGGGAGAAATATGGACTTTTCCGGTATCTGTGGAGATAGAGCGGGAAAAGCGATACGCATTCCGGTCTTGTAGTTTTCTGGCCAACCATCGAGGTTTTCTGCCTTTGAGAGACTCATTAGAGCTTGCAATACGGGGACATCTTCAGAACGTCCACGCCCAACTTGGGTTGCGCCGGTATCAACATGCCATCGCTTTGCGAACCTTCGAAAGTCAGACTTAATTTCGCTCTTCGTTCGAGACTGACGTCGTTCCACATTTTCGTTGTCTGCCATCCGGGGAGTATACAACTTTTCGTCTGATTTCCTATCCACAGAAATAGGTTCCGCACTGGCATAAAGTTGTCCACAAACCTGCTACGATTCCCAATATGGCTGGTCCAGAAGAAGCAGGCAGTAGTTATACACCAGACCTTTTACCCGATGAGCAGTGGGAACGTGCACGGCAAATTCTTCTCACACTCCGGAAACGGAGGGACGATGAAAGACTTGCGGGTGATGAGTTGGAGCGTGCTTACGAAACAGAAGTCGGCAGATTACCGGCGGACTTGCGCGGCGATGATCGTTTTATGCGTGGTCTGCGGAATGGATACGAGACCAATATCCAGGGGTATTTTGTAGACTTACCTGATGACGAGGATGATGGGGAGGAAAATGGAGCGGAGGGCGATACATCAACTCAGACCTATACTGAGGAGGCTTTGAAAGCGACACGAGGATTTTGGCGGACTAAATTTAGAGAGCGAGATATTGTTGACTTGCCCCCACAAAAAGAATGGAATGATATTGAGCTTGCCATTCGAAGAGCAAGAAATGACGAGCAGTTTAGGGCAATCAATCTAAAATATGACGAACTCAAGGCGCAGGCTCGGGGTAAATTATCCGATACTGGTACGACAAAAGTTGATTCGCCAAAGGCCGAGACATCGAGTTTCAATAAGCCGCTCACACAGATGAATGAACAGGAGTATGCAGCGTATGAGCAGTGGCTCGACACGCTGTCGAAAGAGAAGCGTGATGCGGAGATTGCAAAACGTGAACAGGAGCGCGCGAATGCCAGGAGCGGAACTGGCGTGACGACGGGCGAAACAAAGTCAGGAGGATGGAGCGAAGATGAGATCGGCAATAAGCAACGAGAACTACGTGCACACAGAAAGAAGTACGATATTCCCAAAGGGGAAGGACGAGAGAAATTTAATAAGTTAGCGCGAGACTTGAAATCGCAAAAAGATTTTGATGAAGCGACCGCGTTTGTTGAGACGTTCCCATTTCGTAATGTAAAAAAGGATGATGAGCAGAAGAATAACGAAGGGAAAGATGAACCATTTGACAAGGATGTCGTACAGAAAAATTTGAGAAACCTGGTCGATAAGATATACGACGTGCCCGAGGCGGACAAGGCGGGTTTTTTGGCGGATATCGACAACGTATCAACGCCTGATGAAATGGCCGCAATTACGGATCGCCTACATAAGAATTACGACCGTAAAAGTAAGGCAGACGATAGAGGAAAGAAAAACGGTAAGCCCGCTGATACTGGTAAGGGGCCAGGGATTAAGGATACAACTCCACCGAAAGTGAGGCGAGTCGAAACACTTCCAGACGGTACGATACGTGTAACCGACGTTGATCCGAATACAGGTGAGACAAAGACGGAAATCATCGGAACACCAACAAATGTCGGAAGCGGCCGGCATTCAAATGTTGCGCCGGATGAGATGGATACAAGAAGGCAGAATGAGTGGATCCATAACGTGAGCGATGAGAGATTGCCTGCGGTTCGCGAACCGGAATTTAAACGGCCGACTTTTTTTGAACGGCTACGGTATGTGATAACGGGCAAGGCTCCGGAACATCCAGCGATTACGCATGCGCTTGGTCAGGACTCGCATCTCTCTGATAGGGAAAAAGCGATTATGCGCCAAACGCTGAAATGGGAACGTGCCGCCATAGGTCGTGAGCGTGCGCGAGACGCAGAGGCAGGACAAAGAGTCGGATCGGAGCGATGGAATCGCTTCAAGAGTTATTTTAATGGCGTTGGTAAGGCCATGCTCTACACCGCCGCAATAGCGCCAATCGCTGCTGTAGCTTTGGCAACGCTTGGCGTCGGCGGCATACCACTTGCCTCTGCGTTTGTTGGTTCACTTGCAGCCTCTGGATTCAACAGAATAGTGAACAATGCGATGGAAAAGGCAGGGTTTAAAAAACCTGCGCGAGTCGTCGCTTCGCTGCTTCTCGGAGGGCTGGCCGGTATTGAAGTCGCCGGTGCCGTGCATGCACTCGGACTCGACCAATGGGTATCCGGTTTCTTTGCGAGCGCACCGCCGATACCGACACCCGCAAATGTACCGCCGCTGAATCATCCGTTACATCACTCGCTTTCCTACCTCGTCCCGAGCGGAAGTGAGACTGCAATGTATGGGCTTGATGGTTTTCTCGATACTAAGGTTTATTGCAGCAAATTGTTCTGCAATCTCTCTGATTGCGCGCAGGATCAATTTACGGACGCGATGCGCCGCACGCTCGTCGATAATCCGGATTTTGCGAACCAGTTCGTCACCGGTGCGCACGGCGCGGTTATCCGAGGCGGAGATCTCGTGGTCCATGCAGGCGATACCATACACGCGGAGATCTTCAAAAATCCTGCATTTCTCGAATCGCTTAAAGAACATATTTTGGGCAACCCGGCTAAAGGAATTCTGTCCGAGAAAAAGTACTTGATCCCTGAACTTGTCCGAGCTGGCGGGGTTGATAAATTTATTAATGCGCTCCGCGCAGCAGCAGGAAAATAATATGGCACAACCGCAACAAAAAATTATTGATGAGATACTCGGCGATACATTGACCAAACAGGTATTGCAGGAATTGGAAGCGCAACATCTTTCACGAGAAGCGCAGGAGCGAGTTCTTGCGCTCACCGGCGATGCAGTTTTGAAACGCGTAACACTTGAGATCCTTGCCGAACTTTCGGAATCCGACCGAGACGAATTTGAGGCGCTTGTCGGGAAAGGTGACCCGGCGCTCTTGCGTGAATTTCTGGCTCCACGCATACCCGATCTGGATCGGTTTATCACGAGGCACGCGACACGAGAATATGAAGCGATGAAAACTCAAGTTCACATGGAGGAACAAGGAGTGGGAGAATAAAATCGTATGGTTCGCAGTTTTGAATCAGGCCGCAGGGAAGAGACGTCCGAGGAAAAGCGTGCGGGTGATGATTTTCGCAATGAGGTATATCGCGGGATGGAACGCGCCGCAGCGCGCCGACGCGCCGGTGAGGGGCGCGGGGCTGGAAGCAGCGAAGAGACGCCTGCACAGAAGCTTGAAGGAGAGAAATTTCGTGACGAGATCTATCGGGGAATGGCTCGCGCCGCAAAAAAAGAACGTCCTATAGAGCCGGGTGTTGTTGCAAACGCAAACAGTTCGAAACTTGGGTCGGGGGAATTGCTCAAAGATCCGAAAGTAGCTGCAACAAACAAGCGATTGAAGGGTGTGGCGCCCAAAATCGAAGATACACCAAAAGGGAAATTGGCGCTTCTTCCTGATATCACAACAAAAGAATTGTTGGACGCAAAGGCGGAAGATGATAAGGAGCAGGCGAAGATTGAGGCTAAAAAGAATTCACGCAGTACTCTTCGGAAGATACTGACGCCGCGAACTCCCGACGAACGTGCGCAATTTCAAAAGGAGCACCTTGAGAAACATCAGAATGACGCTTCATCGCGTCAGAAGCGGAAGATACAGGCAAAAAATGAGCGGCCTGAGGGTTTAAGTGCAGACGTTGGGCAGGCAGTCAGCACGTTTAATGCGAAAGTCGAAGAGGATGCACGCAAGCGTAAGGAGCGGATCATTGCGAGCCGCGTACAGTTGCGCGAAGTACTCAAGCAATACCAGCAAGGTCAGGAAACAGAGAAACGCATGCCGGCAGGGATGATTATTGAGCCACCACCGACGCCTGCGGTGCCGCCACCGTTGCCGACAGGAGAGAAAAAGCGTGCACTCGACGCTGCAGCGAGGATGAGGGCTCAAGTCGCGGCACGGAAGCGCGCGAGAGAACGCGCGGCCGGATCGACGTACATCGGTGCTGAAGACGCAGAGCATGAAATAGAAAAAATTAAGGAAAAGGAATTACAGGCGCGGCATGTTGCGGATGAGCGGGTAAAGAGAGTCAAGTCGTATGATGAAGCGGATACAGGCTTGATTCGCAAGGAAGAGCATGCCTCATATCTTGCGAGACAGTGGGGTTTGGAAAAGTACCGTGCGATCAAAAATTGGCTGTTTCCTCCACAACAGAGGCCGCCACAGAAACAAATCGGTCGGAGCGGTCTGCCGCTCCACATGACAGGAAAGGTGACATCTCGACAGGCGCCGAAAGTCGAGAAAGAATCTTCTGTGTCGCAAAGAAATGACGCACCAGCACCCGTGATTTCTTCCCTTACAAACGAACATGAGACACAACCAATTAGTTCAAGATCCAAAGAGATCGAAAATGTTTCAACTCCAAAGGATGAAAAGCGCATACCAAATCACATCGCAGATGCGGAAGCTATTGAGCGAATGAATGGTGATTTTGATAAATTATTTCGCGCGAATGAAGAAGCATTAATTGACCGAATCATTGAACGCCGGAAGGACTCGGGAACCGACAAACAACATTCGACGTTTCTGCAACAGTTAAAAGGGGGTACCCGGTTATTCGAAGAGGCAATCAAGGGCGATTTTGGTGCGCTTGTTGAGTGGGCTGGGCCTGATGGTTTGGATAGACGGGAGGCAATGCATTCGGCAATTGATGAGATCGGAAAGAGCGCGGCTCAGCGACTTATGCAACAGGAGCCGAAAAAGCTCATGGTACGCGCCCTTGAAATTTTGATAGCGAACAAGAAGAAAAAGGGTTACTGATACGTGGTGAATTCCTGTTAGAATAGTAGACGATGTATTTGAAATCGATCGAACTGTCGGAGCATTGAGACGACCCCTTTATGTAACTGAACCCGTCAGATGCCGGTATATGTGGGGTTTAGGCATCCGCCGGAACGGGCGGTTTGAGGCCAAGGTGTTTTTCTATCGCTGACGATCGCGCGAGAGCATAATCGATTTCTTTCGGAAGTCCTTTCAGATTATCGACGCTCTCTTTGAGCTCTTTAATATCGCCGCGCATTGAATGCATTTCGTCGGTGACTGGTTTGAGTTTTTCGTCTATCATCGGTGGCACTTCCTCTCGTATTATTTCTCGCGTAATTTCACGCACGTCATCTTTAGTCGCCATTCTCTCGATAATAAAATCAAGGCTTTCCTGCACACCCTTCCCGTTTGTTTTTTTTGCTCTTTTTACTTTCTTCATATATTCCCGACAAGTTTAGCACACTGCGACACGTCAATACTGTCTAAACCGTGAATTATATTGAGTTTTCCTCGTAGGTGACTAGCACCTCGTCCCTAAAACCTGTAACCTATCTAATAATGTACCTGAAATCGATTGAGTTGTCGGGGTTTAAGTCGTTTGGGAAAAAAACTGCGCTTGAATTTGGGTCGCGGATTTCTTCTATTGTAGGGCCGAACGGGAGCGGGAAGTGCGTGACGGGGGATACGCTGCTCAAGAAACGTGTGCGCACTCTAGGCAGAGAAACATTTCAGGATGTCGCCATTGTGGATATCCAAAAGGGCGATGAAATTTTAACCCTCGACGAGAAGTATGGTCGCTTTGTCGTCGCACCTGTGAATGCACTGAAAGACATGGGAGAAAAGGAGATTTTCGAAATTATCACTGCTACCGGCAAGAAAATACGGACAACGGATACGCACCCGTATCTGCTTGCTCCTGATCTTTCAAAATATAAGCCGCGGGTCGGCGTGTTTATCGATAGTTCTAATCTCTATCACGCCGCAAAGAAAGCAAAATGGAGCATCGATTTGCGCAACCTGAAGCACATCCTTGCGGATGCTTTTGATCTCGCCTATGCGCATTGTTACATTGTTATGCCGCGCGAGGGCGATCCGACGCGGGCTGGCATGCAAACATACGCACACGTTGCGGCAAAATCTTTTGAAATCAAAGAGAAGCCCCTGAAATATATTTTTGATAGCCAATTAGGAAAAGAAGTCAAGAAGGGGGATATTGATCTGGAGATCGCGGTCGATGTTGTGCGCGTTCTTTCTGAACTCGATGCTGTTATCATCATGAGTGGAGATAGTGATTATCTCGCGCTTGCTCAATATACTCACGAAAAAGGAGTGCCCACGGTATTTATGAGCTACAAGGATGGGATGGCGTGGGAACTTCGTCTCGGCAACCACTTATTTATCGAACGTGTTCGAGGTGCGATTGACCGGGCAACGAAAAACCCCGACCTTTCGGCCGGGGCAGCGTTAACAAGGTCAATTGTACATAAGGCTCTCGTTGAGTCAAGTATCGCTGTGGACAGCGCAGTGAGACAAGGATCGCCATCTAAAAAGGCCCCCGAAGGGGCCGATCACAACCGGCTTTCGCCAGCATTTCGGATGGTACAGCACGTACATCCGTTCGTCAAAGGTGGATTGTGGACGCAGGCTCAAAAATTACGGGAAGGAAATATGGTCGCGGTTGCCGCCGCAAACGGGAGACCCGCGTATGAACGAATTGTGGAAATCGGCAGACGTTCCGCAGAAAGAGTCTACGATATTGAAGTAGAAGGGACTCATAATTTTATAGGAAATGGTATTGTTGCGCATAACAGCAACGTGGCGGACGGGTTTCGGTTTGTGCTCGGCGAGCAGTCGATGAAGAGCATGCGCGGGAAGCGCGGTGAGGATATGATTTGGGGCGGCTCGCCGGCACTGCCGCGGATGAACCGCGCAGCGGTGAAATTGGTGTTTGATAATTCGAAGAAATTGCTCGATATTGATTTTTCGGAAGTCGTCCTTGAGCGCGTGGTGCATCGTGATGGGCAGAATGAATATCTCTTGAATGGTTCGCAGGTACGCCTTAAGGACGTGATTCGTCTCCTTGCTGGTGCGAATATTGGTGGGAGCGGCTATCAGATTATCTCGCAGGGTGAGGCAGATCGGATTTTGAATGCAAGTCCGCGCGAGAGGCGCGAGATGGTGGAAGATGCGCTGGGACTCAAGTTGTATCAGCATAAAAAGGCAGAGAGTGAGCGGAAATTAGAAGAGACGGCGGTGAATATCGAGAAGACAAAATCGCTGCGCCGTGAGATCGCGCCGCATTTGAAATTCTTGTTAGTGCAAGTTGAAAAGATCGAGAAGGCACGTGAGATGAAAGACGAACTCGCTGCAAAATTGGGTGAGTATTTGGCGCGCGAGAATGCGTTTCTCACCATGGAGAGCACGCGCCTTCACGATGAGTTGAAGGAGATCACGGATTCGATTCACGACATGGAGTCGCGTTTGAAAGAGGTGCAGAAAGCGAAAGGGCACAAAGATGACGGAGAGCGTGATGAACTTTTTAAGGAGTTGGAAGAGGTGCAGGGGAAGTTGAGCGACGCCCGCCGGAAGCGCGAGGATATCGTGCGTGAGTTGGGGCGCGCCGAAGGCGCGCTCGAGGCGACGAATGTGACGGTAGAGTCTATCGTGCCCGTTCCGCATGTGCGCGAATTTGCCCGCGAAATCACGGAAGCAATTGAAGAGGCTGAACACTCGAATGATATTAGTGTGCTTAAAAATCTCCTCGCGACGCTTCGTAATCGCATCAAATCGTTTGTTGAAGGACTCTCAAGCACTGCACCACTTACCAATAAAGAAACCAAAGACGCCGTTAGTCGTCTCACGATCGCGCTCAAAAAAGCAGAAGACGAAGAGGCGCGGCTTGCGAGCGAGACGGAGAAAATCCGCACTGAAATGACGCGAGTGCGCGAAGCGTCATTTGCCGCGGAAAAAGACGAAGTGGGAATCGAGGCGAAGCTACGCGAAGCGCAGACGAAGATGGTGGCGCTGCGCGCCGAGCGTGATCATGTCGCCGATCAGAAACGCAGATATGAGGAAGAAGTGCGCGAGGGGATCGCGATTGCGGGACTTGCCATGCAGGGGTGGGATAGGACAGTAGTGCCCGAAGGCGCACTTTCAGAAGACAGGGGTGAGCAGGAGAAGCGACGTCGTGCAATCGAACGTCTGAAAATTAAAATTGAAGAAGCGGGAATCGGCGGCGGCGATGCGGTGGTAAAAGAATACAAACAGACGCAGGATCGCGATATTTTCCTTGGGCGCGAACTGGAAGATTTGGAAAAATCCGCGAAATCACTGCAAGACATCATTGTGGAACTAGAAAAGACGATCGACGCCCGCTTTACGGAAGGTCTCAAGCATATCAATGAGGCGTTGGACGGATTTTTTGCAAAATTGTTCGGCGGTGGGCATGCGAAGCTTTTTGTGGAAGAGCCTAAGCGCCGTGCATCAAGGCGAAGCCTTGATGCACTCGATGTGGGGGATGATTTGGAGGATATCGCTGAACAAGAGGAAGAATTGTACGCCGGGCTTTCAATTGACGTCTCGCTCCCGCGCAAGAAAATCCGCGGGCTCGAAGTGCTCTCCGGCGGCGAGCGCGCGCTCACGTCGATAGCACTTATTTTCTCGATGTCACAGGTAAATCCGCCACCATTTTTGATTTTGGATGAGACCGACGCCGCGCTTGATGAAGCGAATTCAAAACGCTACGCCGACATGATCATGGAGCTCGGCAAAAAATCGCAACTCATCGTTATTACCCACAACCGCGCTACGATGTCTGCTGCTGGGGAATTGTACGGTGTAACCATGGGGCAAGATGGGGTGTCGAAAGTTCTGTCAGTCAAATTGGAAGAGGCCGAGCGCGTTGCAAAATAATGATCCCGGCAGTCAGACTGCCGGGATCATTTAAGAACGTCTTGCGATGCGATCAGTCGCCCCACGATGTGAGACGATTGCCGTGTTCAGGTGGTCCTTCTCGGATGGTATTTATCTCAATCACCGGCCTTGCGACGTACACCGGAACCCCCTTCTCGTCGACAGCATTGGGTTGATAGTGCGACGCTGGCACTGAGCCACGCAGAACCTGATGCATCTTTTTCGATGCGCCTGTGCTGTAGTGCCAATCAATGTAGTCGTTGATGAGAGGCAGTTTCGTAGCATCACTCATCGCTTTTCTCCTTCGATACTGGATACCGTCCAGCTGCGGCAGTCTGTGCCGGAATATACTGTATGCAGGGTAGTTTGACCAGACAATCCTTTGCTGTTATATTGGCCACTCATGTTAAAGATCCGATTACAGCGCACAGGACGTACGAACGACCCGTCATATCGAGTCGTCGTTACCGAGCACACCAACGGCCCGAAATCTGGCCGCGCAGTGGAGAAGGTGGGTACCTACAATCCAAAATCGAAAGAGCGCAAACTCGACGCTGATCGTATCAAATACTGGCTCTCAAAGGGTGCTCAGGCTAGCGGCACCATGCACAACATGCTTATCTCGACCGGCATCATCACCGGCAAAAAAGTAAACGTCCTTCCAAAGAAAACGGTGCCGAAGAAAGAAGAAGTTGTAGTAGATGCTCCAGTAGCAGAAGCTCCTGCAACTGAAGAAGTGAAAGAGGATGTAAAGACAGAAGAAGCAACTGTGCCCGCAGAAACTTCTGCACAGGCGTAGTATTGACCTCGCTGCTGTTGTCCCGCACGATTACAGAAATTACCGGTTAGATTACAGACATGGATCAAGATCAGACATTTTTGGAATACGTTGTTAAGTCGCTCGCGGATCATCCGGAGGACGTCAAAGTAAAACGCACCGTCGATGAGATGGGCGTTCTTCTCACACTTTCCGTCCACAAAGACGACATGGGCAAGATCATCGGCCGCTCGGGCGCGACGGCAAAAGCAATCCGCACCATCCTGCGCGTTGTGGGTATGAAAAATGAAGCGCGCGTCAATTTGAAAATCGAAGAGCCAGAAGGTAGCGAGCGCGGCCCGGGAATGCAAAGTGGCGGTTACAACCAAGATAATAAATCAGTAGACGATGTGATTGCGGATTTGAAGGGGGAGCAGTAGGACTTGAATTCATTTCAAAATGGAGGGCGGCAGAAAATTCGAAATCGACGCCGCCGGAAAACCTCCTCTCGGTTGCGCTCCGGGCCGCTAGGCCAAGTCTTACAACCTCGCTGAACTTTTCCGGCGTCGTTTGACGATTTGAATTTTCTGCCGCCCGCTGTTGGATTTTGAAACGAATTCTTCGTTGGGAAAAAGAAAAGGCACCGACCTCTGCGGTGCCTCATAGATTTGGTTGTTCACTGTGCTCGACCGTCCTGTTGCTCGATTTCGATCAAGATGTCTTCTGCTTCCTTCGACAACAACTCGTTTTCCGGCTTGCGCACTCTTGTCGTTAGGTCGAATCGCACCAGAAGTCTTTGAAAGATCTTTTGCATCTCTGAGCCGGGGAGACCTAGCCTAAATACGAGCTGAGGGTTATCTTCAAATTGCTTCAACGCCTCGAGGACAGTAATCGAGGGAGTATCTCTAAGGAAATTATCATGTATCCGTCTACCGAGACGATTGATTATATTCCGGTGACTCGGGTCTAGCTTCAGTGCACGGAGAACAAACGGCACAGAGCAAAATTGCTCAAGTGGTAGCGCGCATATCCGGTTGTACAGCGGCAGACTCTTTCCTTTTGCCATAGCGGTAACCTCCATTTTTGAACCGAAACAAGTTTGCAATATTAACTACACTATGTCAATATCTTTGAGTTTGAGGGAAAATCGATGAGATGCTAGGCGCGGAGAATGCGGCGCTCGAGGCGTACAACTGTACGGTGAGAACGACGCAGAGGCTCCGCAACAACGCAGCTCGCAATTTTCACCAAACGCACACAATGATTCATTTTCATATAGTTACGTTATTTCCGGAAAGCATCGAGCCGTATCTCACGAGCTCGATTTTGGGGCGCGCCATTGAAAAGAAGCTGATCAAAATTTCCTACTACGACCCGAAGAAATTCGCCGTCGGCAAGCACAAGCGCGTTGACCAGCGGCCGTATGGTGGCGGGCCGGGGATGGTCTTGGAACCAACCGCTGTTCTCAAGGCAGCTGAAAAGGCACTCACAATAACCCAGAGACAAACACCAAGGAAACCCGAAATCCTTTTCTTTTCGACAGATGGGGAATTGTTTAGCGAAGAGATGGCGAAAAAACTTTCGAAAAAGAAAGATATCTTACTCATCTGCGGCCGCTACGAAGGCGTAGATGCGCGGGTGCCGAAGATTTTGAAAGCGAAACCAGTTTCCGTCGGTCCCTATGTGCTCACGGGTGGCGAATTGCCGGCTGCCAGTGTCGTCGATGCCGTCGCGCGATTTATTCCCGGCGTTTTAGGAAAAATAGAATCGCTCGAGCGCAATCGTGTTTCTTCGCCGGAAGTGTATACGCGTCCGGATGTTCTGGTGTGGAAGAAAAGAAAATACAAAGTGCCGGAAGTTTTGAAGAGCGGCCATCATGCGAAAATTAACGAGTGGAAAACAAAGCAGTAAAAGGGGTTGACGTAATTAAAGACGAGAGTACGATACAAAAATCTCTAGTCTGTGACTAGGGATTTGATATCAGCTCTTAATGCAGAGGTACAGCAAATGGCAGGACACGGGGATTATTTGATCGGACATCCAGTGCTTGACCCGACAACAAAAGGGGTACAGAAACGAAGGCCGCCCATGTGGGGTCGCTCTACACCAAAACGGCAGGCAACAGACGTTCCGGTCGAAAGGATTACGCGGTACAACAGACATCCGCGTGCCGCTTCGATCGATAGGCTATTGGCATCCTACAGACCAACCACTAAGTGAACCTGGTCAACAGGTGAAAGTGAGGGCTCGGCAGCGACTGCCGAGCCCTTCGATTATCCCCACCTAGGCTTTGACACCCTCAAAAGGCCTTGACTCTTGACAGGGGTTCGTATATACTCTCGGAGTACTTTTCATACACGATTGTGTCCTTCTCGATTTTCGGAAGTACGTTATTTAGCGGTTTAGGCTAAGAATAGAAAGCGCCACAAGACGCACTTTCTTTTTTTGACGCTTTTTTTCACGTACCTCATGTCACGCACTAAAAAAACCGTTCCGCAAAAGTATTTCGGCCGCCACCAGGCGCCGCTTGTCGAGTTGCCGAACCTCGTTGATTCGCAGCTCGCGTCATTTAAAGAATTGATCAAAGAAGGTGCCGCAAAAGTCTTTAAAGAATTTTCACCAATCTCGGACCACGCTGGAAAGAAATTTGAACTCCGCCTCGAAAAATTTACCTTTGGGGAGCCGCGCTGGGACGAAGAATATGCAAAACGCACAATGCGCACGTATGAGGCGCCGCTTTCTGTCATTGCGAAATTGAAAAACAAGACGACCGGTGGAGAAAAAGAGCAGGAAATTTTCATTGCTGATTTCCCGTGGATGACGAAGCACGGTACGTTCATCATCAACGGCGTCGAGCGTATCGTCGTGCCGCAGCTTGCGCGCTCATATGGAGTTTTCTTTGAAGCGGTGCCCTACAAAGGAAAGAATTATTTTGCGGCTAAGGTCATTCCAAGTCGCGGTGTGTGGATCGAAATCGAATCTGATCCTGATAATGGTATTTATGTCAAAATCGACCGCAAACGCCGCTTCCCGGTGACATCGCTTTTGCGCGTCCTTGGTGCGAAGACAGACAAAGAGATCGTTGCTGAATTCAAAGACGGACCAGCGCGTGAAGCTATTCAGGCAACCCTCGGCCACGATACGGCAAAGACAATGCAAGAGGCATATATCGAAATCTACCGCCGCCTGCGCGATGGCGACATTGCAACTGGCAATGCCGCAGAAGATCACGTGACGGCGATCCTCTCGTCGGAGCGCTATGACCTCTCAAAAGTCGGTCGTTTCCACTTCAACCGCCGCTGGGGACTTCCTACCAAAGAAAACGATCTCACGCAGTCGACCCTCAGGCTCGACGATATGGTGCGTATCGTTTCGCACATCGCAGAATTGAATGCGACACCGGGCGCACAAGCGGACGACATCGACCACCTCGGTTTCCGCCGCGTCCGTTTTGTCGGCGAATTGCTCGAACAGCGCATGCGCATCGGCCTCTCGCGCATGAAGCGCAATATTCAGGATCGCATGGCGATGGTGGATGTTGATACGTCGCTCCCGGTACAATTTGTAAATCCGCGCCCATTCCAAGCATCGATTCGTGAATTTTTCACAACGGATCAGCTTTCGCAGCTGATGCAACAGTACAACTCGCTCGATGAAATTGAACACCTTCGCACGCTCTCGACGCTCGGTCGCGGCGGACTTGTATCGGAACGCGCCGGCCTCGAAGTGCGCGACGTGCATTCATCGCACTACGGCCGCGTCTGTCCGATCCACACACCGGAAGGAAAAAACATCGGCCTCGTCCTCCACATGGCACTCTACGCACGACCAAACGAATTCGGCGTGATCGAAACGCCGTATGCCGTTGTCGAAAAAGGCAAGGTGACGAAGGAAATTAAATACATGAATGCGCTCGAAGAAGAGAAGCACGCGATCGCGCACGCGGCGACGGAGCGCGACGAAGACGGCAAGATCGTCCCGAAGACGGTCGAAGTCCGCAAACACGGCGAGCCGACGATTGTCGATCGCAGCGACGTCGATCTTATGGAGATCGCAACCAACCAGCCATTTTCTGTCGCAACATCACTCATTCCGTTCGTCGAAAACGACGACGCAAACCGCGCACTGATGGGTTCGAACATGCAGAAGCAGGCGGTGCCGCTCATCATTCCTGATGCGCCAGTTGTCGCAACGGGCATCGAAGGCGCAGCAGCGCGCGATTCCGGCCGCCTCCTCCTTTCTGAAGAAGCGGGCGAAGTCACCTACGCTGACGCACGTTCTATCAAAGTCAAAAACAACGATGGCAAATCAAAAGAATACGATCTCGTCACCTTTTCTCGAACCAACGGCTTCACCGCATTCCATCAGCGTCCGATCGTTTCTGTCGGCGACAAAGTAAAGAAGGGAACGCCGCTCGCTGACGCCGCAACATCCGACAACGGCCAACTCGCGATCGGACAGAACGTCCGCGTCGCCTTTTTGCCGTGGTTCGGAGCGAATTTCGAAGACGCAATCGTCATTTCTGAAAAACTCGCAAAAGACGCGCGCTTTACCTCTATTCACATGGAGGAATTCGTCTGCGTGGTGCGCGATACCAAGCTCGGGCCCGAGGTCACAACGCACGACATTCCGAACGTTTCTGAATTCAAACTCCGCAATCTCGACGAAGAAGGCGTCATCCGCATCGGCGCAGAAGTCCGTACAGGTGACATTCTCGTCGGCAAAGTAACACCAAAAGGCGAGACACAACTTACTCCGGAAGAAAGACTCCTCCACGCGATCTTCGGTGAAAAAGCAAAAGATGTGAAAGACACTTCGATGCGTATGGAAGGCGGCAAGCGCGGTCGCGTGATTTCCGTCAAAGTATTTTCGCGAGAAAACGGCGACCAGCTCGAGAGCGGCGTCATCAAGCGCGTGCACGTCGAAGTCGCACAGCTCCGCACAATCTCAGTCGGTGACAAGCTCGCTGGCCGTCACGGTAACAAAGGCGTCATCTCGCGCGTGCTTCCGGAAGAAGACATGCCGTTTGATGAACAAGGAAATCCGGTAGATATCATTCTTACACCGCTCGGCGTTCCATCGCGTATGAACTTGGGTCAGATTCTCGAATTGCACCTCGGTCTGGCGGCGGAAGAACTCGGCTACCAGGCAGTTGTCCCATCATTCTCCGGTGCAACCGAAGAAGAAATCATGGCAGAACTCAAGAAAGCGGGCCTCCGCGAAGACGGCAAGCGTATTCTCTTTGACGGCCGCACAGGTGAAGCATTCGCACAACCGGTTTCTGTCGGCGTCATGTACATGCTCAAGCTGCATCACATGGTTGAGGACAAGATCCACATGCGCTCGATTGGTCCGTACTCACTCACGACGCAGCAACCTCTTGGCGGCAAAGCGCAAAACGGCGGTCAGCGTGTCGGAGAAATGGAAGTCTGGGCGTTCCTCGGCTACGGCGCCGCGCACTCACTCCGCGAAATTCTTACGTACAAATCTGACGACATCTTGGGCCGCTCCGCAGCATTCGATGCGATCGTCTCGGGAGAGCGCATTAAAGAGAGCAACACACCGGCGACCTTCAATGTTTTGGTCCGACATTTGCGAGGCCTCGGTATTGATATGGAATTTAAAGGCGGCGAGAATAACGCATAAAGAATATGTCTATGCAAACCAATCCACAACGACGCAATAAAGATACACTCCCGCAGGACTTCAATGCGATCGCTATGCGCCTTGCATCGCCGGATAAAATCGCCGAGTGGTCACACGGCGAGATCACGAAGCCAGAAACCATTAACTACCGCACACAGCGACCGGAGAAAAATGGCCTCTTCGATGAGCGCGTCTTTGGTCCCGAAAAAGACTACGAATGTTACTGCGGCAAATACCGCGGCATCCGTTTCCGCGGCATCATCTGTGAGAAATGTGGCGTTGAAATCACGCGCGCAATTGTGCGCCGTGAGCGCATGGGTCACATCGATCTTGCGACGCCGGTGGCGCACATCTGGTTCCTCCGCGGTATTCCGTCGCGTATCGCCCTCTTGCTCGGCCTTTCCGCTGCGGAAGTCGAAAAAGTTGTCTATTTCGCCGGCTACATCGTGACCTCGGTTGACGAAACCGAACGCGCACGCCTCTTGAAAGATCTCGAGATGGAATATTCCGCAAAATCGAAAGCCGCATCACAAAATGCGGACGAAAAGACACGCCTCAAAGATCTCGCGCAGAAAGCGAAACGCGACATCGAAGCGATTCAAGAAGGAAGTGTCCTCGACGAAGCGGCGTATCACTTGTTTGCCGTGAAATACGGTGCGATGTTCCGCGCAGCGATCGGACCTGAAGCGCTTTACAATATTTTGAAAAACGTGGACCTTGATAAATTCGCGACCGAGCTCCAGAGCGAATACGACACGTCCGGCGCCGCTGATCGCGACAAGGCACGCAAACGACTCGCGCTCGTGGAGAACATGCGCCGCGCGCAGGTTCGTCCGGAGTGGATGTTCCTCACGCGTCTTCCTGTTGTTCCACCGGCACTTCGTCCGATGGTTGCGCTCGAAGGCGGTCGCCACGCATCGTCCGATCTCAACGACCTCTACCGCCGCGTCATCAACCGTAACAACCGCCTCAAGCGATTGCTCGCGATCCACGCGCCGGATGTGATTCTGCGCAATGAAAAACGAATCTTGCAGGAAGCAGTCGACGCACTCTTGGACAACTCGATGCGCCGTGGCGCGGGAGTTCTCGGCATTCTCGGAGGCCGTCGCCGCGCGCTCAAATCGCTCGCTGATTACCTCAAGGGTAAGCACGGATATCTGCGTCAGAACTTGCTCGGCAAACGCGTCGACTACTCGGGTCGTTCTGTCATCGTTGTCGGCCCTGACCTCGCGCTCGATGAATGTGGACTTCCAAAGCACATGGTCTTGGAACTTTTCCGTCCTTTTGTGATCCACGGACTTCTCGCCCGTGAACACGCATACAACATCCGCGGCGCCGGTCGCATGATCGAAGACGAAGCACCGGAAGTCTGGCCGATTCTCGAAGAGGCAATCCAAGGCAAGTACGTACTCCTCAACCGCGCACCGACACTGCACCGCCAATCGATCCAGGCATTCCGCCCGGTTCTTATTGAAGGCAACGCGATCCAAGTCCATCCGCTCGTCTGTCCTGCATACAACGCCGACTTCGACGGCGACGCAATGGCAATCCACGTTCCGCTCTCCGAAGAAGCACAAATGGAAGCATCAGAGATCATGTCCGCAAATAAAAACGTCCTCAAGCCGGGCTCGGGTGACGTCGTTGTCGCATCAAAACTGCTCGACATCGTTCTTGGCTGCTATTGGATGACCCGCATGATGGCGGGAGTCAAAGGCGAAGGGAAAACGTATCCGTCGACCAACGCGGCAATTACTGCATACGATTTCGGTGCAATCGATATTCGCGCAAAAATCTTGGTGCTTCCGTCGGATAGCAAAAAGTATGCAGCATTCGAAGGCAAGCCGTTTGAGACATCTGTCGGCCGCCTCCTCTTTAACTCCGTCCTCCCAAGCGACTTCCCGTATTTCAACGACGAAATCACGAACAAGAAAATGGGTACACTTGTGCACACGCTCGTCACGCACTATCAGCTCGACGGCATTCCAGCAATTCTCGACAAGATCAAAGCGTTCGGTTTCAAATACGCAACGCATGCCGGTATCACGTGGTCAATCTCCGACGTGAAAGTTCCTGAAGTGAAGGGAGCGCTCGTCGAAGAAGCAAAGCAGGCAGTCATGAAGGAGCGCGAAAACTTCGAAAACGGCCTTCTCACCGACGAAGAACGCCGCCGCGCAACAATCGAAATTTGGGGCAAGGCATCGGGCGAACTCCGCAAACACGTCGTCGAAGCGCTCGATCAAACAGGTCCGGTCCACAACATGATCACTTCGGGTGCCCGCGGTTCGGTCGTGCAGCTGCACCAGATGGTAGGTATGAAAGGTCTCATCACGAACCCACGCGGTGAAGTCATCGAATTCCCGATTATCTCGTCTCTTAAGGAAGGCCTCACCCCGATTGAATACTTCACGTCGACGCACGGCGCCCGCAAAGGTCTTGCGGACACCGCGCTGAATACGGCGCGCGCGGGTTACCTTACGCGCCGACTCTTTGACGTCGCGCACGACGTCGTCGTTCTCGAAGATGATTGTGGCACGAAAGAAGGCGTCATCATTCCGCGTCCGGGTAAGGAGAATATTGGCGGATCGTTTAGCGATCGCCTCGCCGGCCGCGTACTTGCAGAAGACATTTCTGCAGATGGTACGACCTACAAACGCAATCAACTCTTGAATCGTGACGAGGCGAAACTCATCGAAGCGTCTGATATTAAAGAAGCGACGGTGCGCTCGCCAATGACCTGTCGTGTCCCACGCGGCGTTTGCCAGAAATGCTACGGTGTTGACCTTGCCAACGGCAATCTCATTGATATCGGTGAAGCAGTCGGCGTCATTGCCGCACAAGCTATCGGCGAACCGGGAACCCAGCTCACAATGCGTACCTTCCATACCGGCGGTGTGGCGCAAGCAGGCGGCGACATCACGATGGGACTCCCGCGTGTTGAAGAAGTCTTTGAGACGCGCATGCCGAAGTCTCCGGCCGCGCTCGCACGCGTCGATGGCGTCATCGGCGACATGGTTCGCGACGGCACCGAAACGATCATCACCATCATTCCAGAAGGAAAAGCAGCGAAACGCGACACCGAATACCGTATCCATCCTGCCCGTACGATTCTCGTCAAGATGGGACAGAGCGTGAAGAAGGGCGATTTCATGACCGACGGCTCGGCCGACATGGACGAACTCTTCCTTCTCGCAGGCAAAGAACGCGCGCAAGAATACGTGATCGCGGAAATTACCCGCATCTACGAATTGCAGGGTGTTTCGACCGCGCGTAAGCACTTGGAAATTATCGTGAAGCAAATGTTCTCGCGTATGTCGATTGTGACGCCGGGAGATACTGGTGTATCAGCCGGCGAAATTGTTGCAGACTTCGAATTGGAACGCCTCAACAAGTTGATGAAAGAAGAAGGGAAAGAAGGTGCGAAAGGAAAGCAGCTCCTCCTCGGTATCACCGAAGTCTCGCTCACACGCGCATCGTTCCTCTCGGCAATTTCGTTCCAGAACACGCCGCGCAAGTTGGCAGAAGCTGCGGTCTCCGGCGCTGTTGATCGTCTCGTTGGTCTGAAGGAAAACGTCATCATCGGCCGCCTCATTCCCGCAGGAACCGGATTCAAGGGCAGCGTGAAGCACAAAATGATTTCGGATTTGGAAGAAAAACTGCGCATGCAGGAAGCCATGACGGCTCCGGCGCCAGAACCAGAGAAAGTTGTCAGGGAATAAATCGAAAGGCCGCCCAGAAGGGCGGCTTTTCATAAAAAAGCAAAGGGGCCGCCCGATGGCAGCCCCTGACCCCAATCAACACTTTATTTACGATCGCTGAATCCTCCCCGGACGAAAGCAATTCGCTCCTGCACCAGTGTCTTGAGTCCGCCGATGATGCTAAATATTACGATCAGGCACATAATCAACCCGACCGCACAGATCAAAAACACACTCGCCACCTTGTGATCGTATGTAATGCTGGCGACCGCGAACACGACAAAGGCAGTGGCGAAAATTGCCATGCTAGAAACAATTCCTGAAGCGGTCCGTTTCGCACGGATCGAATTCTTTATCGTTACGTAGCACATGGCTGCAGTCGCACAAAGCGCAATTGTGATCAGAATGGAGGAAATCAGATCTCCCACCACGCTGTGTACCTGTGCAAACAGGCTGCTAACGAATGCTGCGAATGTATCGAGCCTCGTCATTTTCCACCTCTATTTTCGGCTCCATGGCCGGTTACGTCCGATCGCATAATATAATCATATTAACATCTTGTCAAACACGTGATGGTGAATTCGCACGCTAACTGCAACTCGGTTTGCAGGCTAATTGCAACCCCCAGAGAGGCATTCACAGTGCCAAGATGGCACATACACACATTGGGAAGGAGGATTGGTCGTGCATTGC
>JAHFMV010000015.1 GCA_023267655.1 Candidatus Kaiserbacteria bacterium | reverse complement strand
TCTTCACGGGGTATCGCATCATACATATGAGGCTAGCGGCTAATGACATGCCGCCATTGTGTGAAAAAACACCTCAGAAGTCGCCTTCTGAGGTGTCACCGATGTGTCTCATCTTCTTCACTCTGTGATTTTCCGTTGCCGCTTCTAGATGCGTATGGCAGTATAAGAGCGCAACTATGAAAGGATGTTTCGTACTCCAGCGCCGATATGCACGCATCGGCCATGAAATCGCACGTCGATTAATGTTGGAATATGGTCTCACGGAAGCATGTGGCTACGTACAAGTTCGGGACAATATCAAGTACCTCACTTCGCAGACGGATGTTCCGTACACTTCACTTCTGCTTGATGAAGATATTCACCGCTCGTATAAGGACGAAGTCCTCGATCTCGAATACTTGGCCGATCTGGAGAAACGAATAGGGAATCCAACCCTATGGCAATTTATCGCAGCGGATCGCATTGTGCGGTACAGCCAACTGGTGCGCGAGTATCCGTACAACACACCAATGTATTCGCATACGGATATGTTGCGTCTCGCACAGGCATACGCAAAAAAGATAACGGCGTTTCTCCAGACAGAAAAACCAGATTTTATCTTCATGCCGCAACCAGGCGGATTGGGCACATTGCTCCTCTTTTATCTGGCACGCTCAATGGGAATCCAGACGCAAGTTATCGTAATTCCCGGACTCGCAAACAGAACCTGCATCAGCGAAGTCTTCGAAAAGCTCTCTGGGGTCGAAGCACTTCTCGCGGGAGGGGATATCGAACCGTCATACATCACGCAAGCGCAGGAGGCGATACGAGAATTTCGAGAAAAACCCCGTTCATATTCGCGTGCGTATGATCCTCAATATGTACAGCACACGCGAAAGCGACAATTGCAATTTCTTTCTTTTGCCGGTTTTCACTGGACGATTTCATTCGGGTATCGCATGGTTCGTGACTGGATGCGTAACACAGCGGCTAAGGGCGATTACTCGACTATCCATCCGTGGCACTACTATCTGGATCGATTTCGACGCAAGGTGACGAACTTTGTTGGCTACAATGATCTCTACGATTCTTTTGACGAAAACATATCGTATGGATTTTTCCCGCTGAATTTGGAACCTGAGCTATCGCTTCTCGTTCAAGCGCCGTTTTCTCTAAATCAAATTGAAGCTATTGGTCATATAGCCCAGTCGTTGCCTGTCGGAATGATTTTATATGTCAAAGAACACCCACAAATGGTTGGGTATCGCCCGCGATCGTACTATAAAGAGCTGAAGAAAATCCCGAACGTGCGACTTCTGCGCCCGTCAATCCCAGGCGTACAAGTAATGCAAGATTCTAGAATTGTGTTTACGATTGCGGGCACTGCCGGATTTGAGGCCGCACTGTTTAAAAAACCGATTATTTCCTTTGGAAAACTGTATTACAACGAACTTTCGTTTGTTCGTCGTTCGGCAACACCGGAAGAACTGCCGCATCTCATCAGGGAACAGCTTTCGCATTTTGGTTTTAATGAGGATGAACTTGTGCGATTCGTCGCCGCCCTTTTTAAAGATTCTGCGCACGTTGATTTTGCACATCTATGGGCGTTTGAATACGACGTATTGAAAATACGAGAAGAATCCAAAGATTTGACCCACCTTCTCGCGCACAAAGTCGGTCTTCAGGTGGGCATGTAACTATCGTCGCACCGACAGACCTTTTTCTTTCATGTGCGAATGCGCCTTAAAAATGCTTTGATCAGTGAAATGAAAAATACTTGCGGCTGCTACGGCTGAGGCATGGCCTTTTTGCACACCATCGACAAAGTCTTGCACCGTACCGACGCCTCCGTTTGCAATAATGGGAATTTCCACGGCATCCGCGACGACCCGCAGTGTTTCGACGTCGTAGCCGGTCATCGTTCCTTCGCGGTCAATCGAGGTGAGGAGTATTTCGCCCGCACCGCGCTTTTCGACTTCTTTGGCCCACGCGACCGGGTGAAGGCCAGTCGGTTTCTGTCCCCGATGCGTATGTACTTCAGGCATGCCTGCCGCATTTTGTTTATAGTCGATCGAAACAAGGACGGTCGAGTTTCCAAAGGCGTTTGCAATCTCGTTGATCAGTGCAGGCCGCTCGATCGCATGCGTGTTGATGGCTACTTTATCAGCGCCGTTGCGCAGTAATTCTCGTGCCTGATTCAGGCTCTGAATTCCGCCGCCCGCAGTGATTGGTATGAAGCATTCCTGTGCAACTTCGCGAATCGTTTCGAGCAGGAAATGACGCTCGTCAGTTGTTGCGGTGATGTCGAGAAAGACGAGTTCATCTGCGTGCTGTGCGTCGTATACGCGCGCAACGGTGGTTGGATTTCCAACGTCGCGATACGAATCAAATTGCTTCGTCTTGACCATGCGGCCATTCATAAGAAGCACGGTGGGGATGAGGCGTACTTTTACCATATCAAGGAGTCCAGAGAATAAAATTCTTAAGCAATTGGAGTCCATGATCCTGACTTTTTTCGGGGTGAAATTGTGTCGCAAAGATATTTCCGTGTTGGACAGCTGCTGTTATGATCTCGCCATATTCAGTGATCGCTACAACGTCAGCGCTATCCGCACATTCCAGTTGGTAACTATGCACGAAGTAGAAATCTTTCGGTGCCCTCACATTGTCTAAAAGAGGGGAGTCATTCCGCAGAGCAATATCATTCCAACCGATATGCGGGATCTTGAGCCCAGATGATTTGACGTCTATTTTGCGAACTCGTCCGCGTATCCATCCGAGGCCAGTATGCGTACCGTATTCTTCGCCGGTTTCAGCAAGTAATTGCAACCCCAAGCAAATTCCAAGAAATGGCTTGCCCTGTCGAATGACCGCTTCTGTGAGCGCCTCGTCTAATCCTTTTTCTTTCAAATAGTTCATTCCGTCGCCAAATGCGCCTATGCCGGGAAGAACAACTCGGTCTGCTTTCTTAATTGCATCTGGGTCGTTCGTGATGAGAGCGTCGTTCCCGAGTGCCTCAAATGCTTTCTTTACGGAGAATAAATTACCAAGACCGTAATCGACTATACCAATCATAGTCATTCTTCAATGTCGTTGTTGATGGTCCACTCTTTCTGATCAGCTAATTCAGGTCCGCGCGGAACTTTTGAAAGATCGGGCGGCACCTGGGGAGCAACAACATGGGTAAGAGCGATTCGATTAAATTCCTCCTCGGTCATATTCATGGCTTTGAGAAATACATCGAGTGATGCAGGGCGGAATCCTTCATATTTTTCTATCATGGCGAGTCCTTCGTCACGGGTCATACGGCTATTCCTGATATCGATAGAGGCAAGATGCGTCATGCGCGACATGCCGCGCTTGATCCACTTCAGATAATCTTGGATTCCTTGGAATGCATCTTCAACTTTTTCATACCAGTAGCGCTCAAAAGGAATGCCTTCGACGGGTGCGCCTTTCCAGCCTATTTCATCGCGAATTCGTTCCGATTGTTTTCGGGTATCCCACGGGATGTAGTTACCAAGGCAGATGGAGCGATAGCCGATTGCGCGCAAATCCGCGATTTTCGGATACGTATACGGCAAAAGGTCGCGAATCGTAACTGAACCGTCAAGAAAACCGACCATGTCCTCGGCATTGATACCTAGATTCACGAGACGATTAAAGCGCTTTTCGTCGACATCCTCATTTTCTTCGTAACTGTAGTAGCTGACATATTCAGATGTCGGTTCTCCCCATACAATGAGCGGGACTTTCTGCATGATTGCGACGTGCATCGGATAGGCATAAATCCCGCAGTGAGAGTGCCACATGATGTCGCCCTTGCGAATGAGCGACTCGCGCATCAATTTTTTTACTGTTTGCCAATCGCCTTTGAATTTATGGTAATCGACGCCGAGTTTTTTTATCGTTCGCTCTGTGTCTAGGAGAACTTGTGGGCGATAAAATCCGTGGTCGTAGCTGACAATGAGGGGCCTCAATCCGAAATCACGCGCAAGTGCAAGCGCGGTGAATGTGCTGTCCTTGCCGCCGCTGAAGGGAACAATGCAGTCGTACGGTCCTTTCCCTCGGTATTCGTCGGCGATGGCCATGAATTCTTCTCGCCGCTTATCCCAGTCAATTTTCTCCTGCTTGAATTCAATTTGACGACAGGTAGCACACACACCAGCCTCATCGAAGCTGATCATGTCTTGGGTCTCGAGCATTACACATTTACTACAACGTCTCATATGAAGGATGAAGGGGTAACCTCCATTGTGACATGATCATACACATTGTCGCCATAGCGGATCGATTTTATAGTGCGATGCCTTTCTCGAAAGCCGACTTTTTCGTACGAGCGAATAGCCCCATGATTATCAGAGATAACACCAAGATTTATGTCATGTAATTCGAGAACATCGAATCCATAACGAATCAATATGCGCAGGGCTTCAGGGCCATATCCATGTCCCCAGAGGCGTTTGTCTCCTAACATTATGGCGATTGTGGCCGTTTTCTTTTTTAAATCGATAGGCTCAAGTTTAATCGTGCCAATATGGTCACCGTGTAGAAAAATACCAAAGAAAAGACAGTTCGATTGTTCATTTCGTGCGTTAATGTATTCACGTACGGATCCTATTGTTGCACTTTTTGTTGCAAGAAAGCGATTAATGTCGGGGTCATTAAGCCAATTCGCATACTTTTCCGTGGCATCTTCAGAAGTTAACGTACGGATGATTAGTCGCGACCCCTCCAGATGAATTCTTTCATGAGCAAAATTACGAATGCCGCCCTTTGTTTGAATTAAAGACATCAATCGATGGTATCGGCCATAGCAAGAAAACGCAAGCGTTGCGTAGTACGAGGTTGGAGCATTGTTATTGTAGTACCATATAGTCGATGTTCGGCATTATTCTCGCGGGGATCTCGAGTGCGCTTGGGGAACTTTCGAGTTCGATCGGGAAGTATGAGATCAAGAAACATGCGATCAGCTACTACAGCATCGGCTTTCTGACGCTGTTCTTCGGAGAAGTATTCTTTCTTGTTTCTGGTTTTATTCGCCACGATTTTGTTTTTGTACTCGCGTCACTCCCGACGTTCGTGCCGCGTGTTGCACTTGAGATACTCCAAGCACATGTCGGTGTTATTGCACTCACGCGCTGCGATCGCAGTGACTTTGGCTTTGTAAAGACCCTCACTATTCCGCTTTTACTAGCAGTCGACTATCTCCTCGGATATCACACGTCAACATTTCAGGCGCTCGGGATGGTTGTCATCGTTGCCACTATCATGATGTTGTTTTCGTTGCGCCAAAATCGCACGAAAGGCCTTGCACTCTTGCTCATCAGTTCAGTCAATGCGGTCGCCACGATTTCACTCTACAAGTACAACATCACTCACTTCAATTCCGTGGAAGCGGAGGAGGGAATCGTCACTGCGATCCTTATGCTCTACTTTTTCATCCTTGCACGGGTAATCGCGCGGGAAAACCCCTTGCGATTTCTTGATAAGCCTATTTTTGCGCTCCAGAGCGTCACGAGCGGCCTCATGTCGATTTCATCGTTTGCCTTCCTGTTTGCCCCAGCGGCGGTCATTACGACCGCGCTGCGCGCCTGTGCAGTTCTCTTTGCGATGATCGCCGGAAAAGTATATTTCCACGAAAAAGATATCTACCTTAAATCTATACTTTTCTGCGCGCTCTGTGCCGGATTAGTGTTGCTTGCGCTCGGAAGCTGACTCTACAACTTCACCTTATCATCTTTGAACGGTCCGTTTTTTACCTCAATCACCTCGCTA
Organism: Candidatus Kaiserbacteria bacterium; assembly: GCA_023267655.1. Taxonomy (GTDB): domain Bacteria; phylum Patescibacteriota; class Minisyncoccia; order Phycocordibacterales; family UBA2100; genus UBA10103. The sequence goes on along the minus strand of JAHFMV010000015.1, from coordinate 22,345 downwards.
TCTTCGAGGTAGCGCACACCGATGATTCCCGCAAGGACAATATATGATTCGCCGGCGCGCACGATGACGCTCCGCGAAATCTTCTTCCCTGCATAGCTATCGACGGATATTTTTCCTTTCACAACCACCAGGCACTCTTGGAGCGTGTGCGTCACGCGTTTTGTGTCGCGATGGTAATGCGGCGCAACGCTCTCGCCTTTTGTATGTTTGAGCGTTAGCACCTGCAGTGCTCCGTCGTCTTGCGTTATCGGATTCGAGCCCGGCGCGAGCGATTTAATTTTTATTCCGACGAGCTTTTTTCCGACGAATATTTTTTCCGTTTTGCCCATAGCCCATTATTTTACGTTGATAAACAATCGGGGTATGCATACGCGCTTCCTGTTCGGCGACTTTCAGGTCTTCCGTTGCCATGAGCTCCGCGAGTTTCTTAAACGTATATCGAGGCTTCCAGCCCAAGATTCTGCGTGCTTTTGATGAGTCACCCAGCAGCGCCCCCACTTCATTCGGGCGTTTCCCGTCAGTACTTGCTGCTGTAAATTCAGTCGGCTTAAAATATCGCTCATCGACGACGACGATCGTTTTCCGCGTCTTTTTGTCGACTGCGTGCTCTTTGAGACCGCTGCCTTTCCACACAAGCTCGAAGCCAAGATGCTTCGCCACCTCATTAACGAACTCGCGCACGGTGTGTGTCTCGCCGGTTGCGATCACAAAATCGTCAGGCGTCTCATGCTGCAAAATCTTCCAGATTGCCTCGACGTAATCTTTCGAATGACCCCAGTCGCGTTTTGCGTCCAAGTTTCCGAGACGAAGGATCGGTTGAAGGCCGAGCTTGATGCGGGCGAGGCTTAGCGTAATTTTGCGTGTGACAAAATTCAGACCGCGTCGCGGTGATTCGTGATTGAACAGAACTCCGTTGCTTGCAAAAAGTCCATATCCGTCGCGGTAAATTTTCGTGATATTGAAAGCAAACACTTTCGACGCCCCGTACGGGGACTGCGGATTGAACGGCGTCGTTTCTTTTTGCGGAGTCTCGAGCACTTTGCCAAACATCTCCGAGGAGCTTGCTTGGTAGTACCGGATCGGGAAATCAACGCTGCGGATGACTTCGAGAATGCGCAAGGGGCCGAGTGCATTTACATTCACGGTGTATTCGGGGATATCGAAGCTGATGCCGACGTGGCTCTGTGCGCCGAGGTTATAAATTTCGTTTGGCTTGATTTTGCTGATCACTCGGAAGAGATTTGAGCTGTCAGAGAGATCTGCGTGCACCGTGAAAAACCGCCCCGTCTTTTTGCCTGCTTTCAAATGTTCGATACGGGCGGTGTTGGGGACGCTCGTGCGACGTTGGGTTCCATAGACCTCGTACCCCTTGGAAAGCAAAAGCTCTGAAAGGTACGAGCCATCCTGCCCGGTCGTGCCGGTTATGAGCGCCCGCTTTCGTTGTGCCATAAAGCGCCATACTACGTGATTTGTAGTACTCCGACAAGCGGCTTGCACGCGCCGTCATTCTCGTGAAATAATGCAGCATCTATGCGCCACAAGATTGCAGTCGTGACCCCGTACGGGGCGGAGGCGCGTTTTGATAACTACGCCGAATTTATTCTCGCGTACACGCTTCGCGAGCGCGACTGGGACGCGCGGATGTACACGTATGCGATCCATGGCAACACCGCACATCGTGGCGATCTTACGTACATGGGCGTTCCGGTGCGACGCTGCAGGCAGAGGTATGGATTTTCGCCGCGACTTTTCTTCTCGATACTTTTTTTCCGACCGAACACGGTCATGTGCTTCCATCCGAAAAATTTCCTGAACTTTACGGCCTATCTCGCAGCACGCCTTGTCGGTGCGCGATTCATTGTCGAGATCGTGGGGATTTTGCATGACCCATACATCGTGAACGATACGGATAATCCGCAAAACAATCTCAAGTCCACTATTCGGCTCGTGACAACCATTCCGCGTCTCGTCAAAGAAATCGTTGCAGGACGTTTTGCAGGCCTATGGACGAATTATGTTCGCCACATGCCGGCAGCACACGCCGATGCGGTGATCGCAATTAGCGATGAAGAAAAAAACTATATTCAGGAGCTGTATCATCGTGATGCCATTCGAGTGTACTGGTCGGCGGCGCGCTTCATCGATCACAAAGAAGTGAAGCCAAAAGTTGCAATCCCCGAGAAGTTCCACTTCTTTATGGGTCAAATAAAACTGCGCAAGGGGTGGGATATTGCGATCGATGCGATTGCGGAATTGAAAAAGGCGGGCGAGACGGCGCACCTGGTTTTCGTGAGTCCGCAGAAAGATCTCACCGAACCGACACAGTACGCGCGCGGAAAAGGTGTCCTCTCACAAATCGTGTTCCTTACCGATATTTCCAACGAAGAAAAGAATTGGCTCTACACGCACTGCACCTACGTCCTCATCCCCTCGCGCTACGAAGGATTTGGCCTCATTGCCTTTGAGGCGTTCCTCGCACAGAAGCCAGTGTGCGCGAGCGACTTGAAAGTATTTCTTGAGTTTATGGTTGATCGCACGAATGTCATGCTGTTCGAAACGGGAAACGGCGCGGCACTTGCCCATACCATGCAAACGCTCGATGCCGATCCTGATTTACGTACAACGTTAATACAAGGCGGACTCAAGACTGCCGAAGAATTTAGTTATAAGCGCATGGTGAGTGAGCACGTTGCGGTCATTGAAGGGAAAGAACATTAAAGTGCGGATTTGACACCAGCTCGATACTGTCCTATTGTGTACGAAGAAAGAGGTTCCTGAAGGAAGAGAAAGAGGAGGCTGGCATGCCCCTACTGCATAGTGCGCATTTTAGGTTCTATCCGAGCGCGACGGAAGCTGATCGAGAGCGCGTATTCGCGCTAGCACAGACTCTTGCCAAAGATTGCGGCGGAGTAGAGGCGGGAATACTTTATTTCGACTTTGGGGAGAATGGCGACAAGCGGAAAGGCATTGAAGTTGTCGAATATGTGTTTTTTGTGGATGACGATGCTCTTCAGGCATTTCGGCGCCATCCGAAACATGCTGTCTTCGCAGAAGCGATGAGTAAAATCGCCGACTGGACTGTCGGTGACAGGTGGTGTCCGTTTCTGTGACAACGGCGAGCGAATGAGCCGGCAGGTACTCCTGCCGGCTTTTGTATATGAGCTTATTACGGACGACCCTTGAAAAACGCGTCGTAAACTTTTTGTGCGACGAATGCACGTCCCGCTTCTTTGAGATGCACGTTAATGTACACGCTGTCGATAAAATAGTTCGAGGTAAGTGCCGTCGATAGGTCAAGACACGGCAGATCATGAGCTTTCACGATGTCACAGAGCATCTGCGCATCCGATTTGATGGTCTCTCCAAATACCTTTCCAACATACCGGTCGCCATGCTGATAATCGATTGGTGTCACGTAAAAAACGACGTTGAGGTTATGCGCACGTGCCGTTTGTGCGATGTCCTCGAGCGCGATGATATTTCTGTCGTCAGGTTTGAGAGGATACAAATGTTCGTAGATCATGAAATCGCGGATATCGTCATACGTAGGATTTTTATACGTCGCGTCGATACGGGCGTAATCACTGATGTGTCCGACGAGTTTGTCGCCCCAATAGAGTGGAGTCGCGAGATATTCTTCGGTAGATATCGGGTATAGATTGATGGCGCGGAAAATTGCGAGCGGCCGATAGAAGTATTCGATGAAGGGAATTTGCGTCGTGAGAATGAATGTTTCTTTTGCAAATTGATAGACGGGTTCGCGGTCTTTCACTGGGCTATACGCTCGCAGGTTGATCGGGATAATGATCGCTTTGGGGTGCTGACCTGATCGTGCGATGTTCGAGAGATACGCGTCGAATACCCGCATTTCATACGCACCGTGGGAGAGATCTTTGACGGAACCGGGTGGATTGAATTTCTCGAGCATTTGTGCGATCGTCGAATGGTCGGTATCAGTGGGCCCGAATTCATGGATGACGCTATCCCCAAAGAAAAGAATATTGTTTTCATCTTTGAGATACGAACGAAAACGCACGATTTCGGGTGATGTACGTAGAAAGACGAAATACCCAGTGATACTTTGTGCGATCAGAAGGAGAAACAAGAAGACGATGAGACGGCGGAGGCGCATATCGTTAAAATTGGAAATAGATAAACGGAATTTCATGCGTATTGCCGAGATTCATGATGGAAAGAAGAACGAGGGCATACAGTGGCCAGCGAATATAGGCAGGACGAGTGTTGACCCACATAATGACGCCGCGGCGGTAGTCGATGATTTCAATCGCGAGGAAGGCGATAACAGCACAGAGAAGAAGTGAAAAGAATATCCGGCCGTGGCTAATTTGATACAGTGGGATAAGTGGCGGGTCAATAACAGCGTGGAAATATGCACTTGAGGTGATGTGCGGAATACCGGTAATCATGTTGGTGAGGTACTGCAGTGTTCCCATGATTGCGGCACGGCAGATGTAGAGCGCATCAGTAAGAGTATTTGCGCGGAAAAATACCCACGCAAAAAGGACAACCGCAAAAATCCCGAGCCGTCGCAACGTAAGGCCAATCCATCCGTGCATAAACGGCACAACCGTAATCATGCGCGCGCGCATGCGTTCTGTTGCGCGCGAGACTATGTAAAAAGTGCCGTGGAGAAGCCCCCAGATGATGTACGTCCACTGTGCACCATGCCAGAGGCCGGCGATCGCAAACGTGATGATGATGTTGCGGCACCATGTCGCAGCACTCACGCGACTGCCGCCGAGTGGAATGTACACGTAATCGCGAAACCACGTTGAAAGTGAGATATGCCAGCGCCGCCAGAAATCTTGAATCGAGACAGCAAAATACGGATTCTTAAAATTTTCCATTAAATTGAAACCCATCACTTTTGCCGCACCGATCGCAATATCGGAATATCCGGAAAAGTCGCAATAAATTTCTATAGCAAAAAAGACGGTCGCTACAAAGAGCGCGATTCCGTGATATTCGTGCGGTTGCGCGTAGACTTGGTTGACGTAGGTCGCGAGGTTGTCTGCGATAACAACTTTTTTGAAAAAGCCGAGTGCCATGCGCTTGAGGCCATCCGCCACGCGACTGTAGTCGAAGTAGTGTACGTCGCGGAATTGATGCAGAAGATGTTGTGGACGCTCGATGGGGCCCGCGACGAGCTGCGGGTAGAACATCACATACAGAGCATATATACCAAAGTGCCGCTCGGCCTTTTGTCGGCCTTTGTAGACTTCAAAGACGTAGCTCAAGCTTTGGAACGTGTGGAAGGAAAGACCAATAGGAAGGAGGAGTCCTAACAGTGGAATTGAGTAATTCCAGTCCAGAACATGAGCGAGCGAATCGAAGTTGATTGCAAAGAAATCAAAATATTTGAAGACGAAAAAGACGGCGCAGGTCGAGATGATACTTAAAAGTAAATACAACGTGCGCGTTCGAGAATGCGCCTTTTCGATTTGGATGCCAGCGACATAATCGATGCAAATGACAAACAGGAGGATGAAAATGTAGGCGGGAATGAACGCCATGTAGAAAACACAGCTTGCACAAAGAAGAAGGAGCCAGCGGACTTTGTGGGGGAGCGTGAAGTAGAGAAACGTGACGACAGGGAAGAAGATCAGGAATTGCGCCGAGGTAAATACCATAAAACATTGGCACTGTAGCATAGTATTTCTTCCCACTCGGGCTCTCTGGCGGGTTCCGAGATCGACTGGTATATTGGCGCAAACCATGAAAAAAGCTCAAAAAAAGGCCGGTATTCGGTGGGTCGCCGTTTCGGGTGGATTTGACCCCTTGCATGTGGGGCATGTGCGGATGTTTGCGGCTGCGCGGAAATTGGGTGACAAACTCGTCGTTATTCTGAATAATGACCATTGGCTTCGTGATAAGAAGGGCTTTGCGTTTATGCCGCAGAACGAGCGCGCGGAAATGATCCAGATGTTTCCGTTTGTCGATAAAGTTGTCATTACGAATCACGCGTCGGGAGATCTTGATCGCAGTGTGGTACGCGAATTGCGGCATTTGAAGCCACATATTTTTGCAAACGGTGGTGATCGAAAGCCTGATGGGGATCCCGTCCCGGAAGTCGCACTCTGTCGAGAGATCGGTATCAAAATTGCGTACAACGTTGGTCGGGGCGGGAAAGTGCAATCGTCATCATGGATGATCCGCGATGCGAGTCGCGCGTTTGCGCGTAGCGTGCGGCCGTGGGGAGAATTTTATGGCTGGGACACGGGCGAGTCATGGCATTTGAAGACGCTCTATGTATCGCCAAAAAAGAGATTGAGTTTGCAATATCACAAACATCGTAGCGAGTTGTGGGTCTTGGTTTCCGGTGACGCGATCGCGACGATCGGTTCGCAGAAGGGAAAATTAAAACGTGTGGCGTTAAAGCGCGGAGAACTTTTCGCGGTGCCAAAAGGGTATGTACATCGACTGGAGTCGAAAAAAGGCGGGGTTCTGGTAGAGATTTCACAAGGGAAATTTGATGAAAATGACATCGTCCGTCTCGAAGATGACCACGGTCGAATCGCGCGGTAGAATATGCATATGGATCGCGTGCGTATGTTTTTGGACCGGCTGCCGTTTCGAGAATGGCGCATTGTACGGTATGTGATTTCCGGCGGGACGAGTGCCGTCACGAACCTCGCGTTGCTTTTCGTGTTTACGCATGTATTTGGCATTTGGTACATCTATTCTTCAATTCTTTCGGTGAGCGTGGCGACAGTCGTCAGCTTTATCTTGCAAAAATTGTGGACATTTAGGAATTTCCATACCGACCGCGTGCATGTGCAATTCCCCCTCCATCTCACACTTGCCTTGGTGAACATTGTTCTTAACACCGGCATCCTCTATGCACTCGTCGAGTGGGCGCATGTCTGGTACCTGCTCGCGCAAATAATCGCGGGTGGGCTTCTTGCCTGCGTGAATTACACGGTGTACAAGACCGTTATTTTCCACGAGATTCCGCCGTCGGCTCCTGTTGTGTGATATAGTTTTCCCGCTACCGCTATGCGTACTTTTATCGATCAAGAGCTGACTGCGCTCGCCAAAAATCTGGAGCCCATCTCCGGAAAATTGGAAGGGAAGACTATTCTTATCAACGGCGCCGCGGGATTCCTCGGCAATTATTTCGTCGGTGTTTTGCAGCATCTCAACCGCACGAAATTCCAAAAGAATCCGATCCACATCATCGGGCTCGACAATTTCATCACCGGCGTGAAAGACAGTCCGTTTTTTGACGCAAACGATCCGCATCTCGAATTCGTCATTCACGACGTTCGCGTACCGTACGAGACGCACCGCAGCGTGGACTACATCATGCACGCCGCCGGCATCGCGTCGCCGTTTTATTATGCAAAATATCCGCTCGACACCATCGCGGCCACGATCGACGGGCTGAAAAATACGCTTGAATTCGCGCGGACAAAAAATCCGCAAGGCATCATTTACTTTAGCTCGAGCGAAATCTACGGTGATCCGCATGCTGACGCAATTCCGACACCGGAGACGTACCGCGGCAATGTCTCGTCGACAGGCCTCCGCGCATGCTACGACGAAGCGAAACGTCTCGGCGAGACGATCGCGACGATTCATCATCGTCTCTACAATTTACCGGTCACGATCGTGCGGCCGTTTAACGTGTACGGCCCGGGTATGAAGCCGGACGATCGACGCGTCGTGCCGAATTTCCTCACCGCGGCGCTCGAGGGACGGACAATCGAGATTCATAACCGCGGCGACCAGACGCGCACATTTTCATATGCGACGGATGCGGTGAGCGGTTTTTTCCGCGTGCTGCTCCTCGGACGCCCGGGCGAAGCGTACAACATCGGCTCCGACCACGAAGAAATTTCCGTACTCGAACTCGCAAAGCGCGTCGAAGCGGCGCACGGGAAACCGCTCGATATCAAGCTCGCGAGTTACCCGGAAGGTTACCCTGTCGGCGACCCGGCGCGTCGCATGCCAGATTTGAAAAAAGCGCGCACGGAATTGGGCTACGATCCAAAAGTCGTCTTACACGACGGGCTTGTGCGGACACTGCGATGGTTTGAACTCCTGCGCAAAATGGAAGGAGCCAAAATGATGAATGCTGTTGAAATGCTTTCTGCGGAACACTAGCTACGCGCACTCGGTGCAGCGGAACAATTTTGTGGTGAAGCCAATCTTTGCAAGGATGAAATAGCCGAGAACTTCAAATGTCCGGAGTGCGTACACGATGGAGCGCACGATGCTGATTGAACTGTGCTCTTGCGCGTAATTGCACCGGATCGCGAGTTCTTTCACCCGCAGCTTGCAGTACGCGGCCTTGGCGATTATTTGAAAACTAAACAGGTGATCATTGGAAGTATTCTCAAGGCTGACGGTTTCTATGAGGCGGCGTGAATAGACGCGGAAGCCCGTATGAAATTCGGTGAGCGGGATTTGCAGAATGAGGCGATCAATAAAACTAAGGCCAATGTTCGCGAGGTATCTCTCGAGCGGCATCTTGTCGCGCCGCGGCTGGCGGATATCAACGAAGCGCGAACCAAGCACGAAATCGGCACCATCGTGCATGATTTTCAACGCTGCGGGAATGAACGAAGGATCGTACTGGTCATCGCCATGGATCTCGACCATATACTCTGCGCCCAACTCCAGCGCTTTGCGGAGGCCAAATTTGATATTGCCGCCGTATCCTGCGTGCGGATGGGTAAATGCTTTGATGCCGAGACGCGCAGCCACTGCCATCGTGTCATCCGTTGAGCCGTCGTCCGAGACGATAATCTCATCGAACTGATCTTTGGGAACGCGGTTGTAAATCGCCTCGAGAAACTGTGCGCAGTTCCATGTCAGAATTATTCCAATTCGTTTCCGATTTTCCGACATAGTATTCCAGAGAGAATACTATGGAACTACCCCCGCCGCAATCGTTTTTTGTACCAATCATACAAGCGCACACAGGCGAGAGCGGCAAACATCGCGAAAAACGCGTTGACGGGATTGCGGAAGCGGCCGGTCACGGCAAGTCCTATGATCGCGGAGGTTGCGGAAAAATACAGGATCATGAGCGGGACGAGGACCGATTCGATTGAAAATCTTTTTTCACGCATGAACAGGTATGCACCGATTACGGCGAGGATACTGGTCACGAGCCACAGGAATCTGCCTGCGATAATCAGAACGACGCCGGGCGAGAGTAGTTGGACAAGTAGTGTAGGCGAGTGAATGACATTTGCCGCGGTAACACCGACGGCGCCAAAGGACAGCCATGGATAGCTTTCAGTGAATGTGCGATAGCCGTCGTGGGTGAAAAAAGAGAAGTTAGCGATGAGAAACGATTCCAAGAATCCGAGCGGATGCCTGCGCAGTTCGAGGAGCGCGCGATGTTGATAATATGCGGCGTTGCCGAGATTGATTTCTTCGATCGACGTTGCGCCTTCTTGCTTATAAAACTCGGCAGTCGCTTGTTCAAATGAGATGTGTTTCTCAAGCGCGATCGCGGATGGCACGAGATATGCGTGGATGCTCGTCGTCATTTGTACGTTGAGATTGAAATTGTGGAACGTACGGTAATTGCGATATTCCCATGGGAAGAGGATGAATTGGAAGAGTGCGAAGAAAAGGAGTAGTTGTGCAATACGTTTGCGCGACGGTCGCCATTCGTACACAAGGACGACGACGCAGAAAATAAGCGGAAGGAATTGAATCGTCGGCCGGATCATCGTTGCCGCTCCAAAGAGCAGTGCGGTGTAGACGATCTGCGCCGTGCGTTTGTCGCGCAGGAATGAGAAAAAAATAATGCAGCCGGCGAGGAAGAAAAAAGTAAAGAGTGTCTCGGTGAGAATTGCAGTCGAGAGCCATGCAGTGAATGGTTCGAGCGCAAGAAATATGCCGGTTGCGATCGCTATTTTCTCACTTCCGAGCAGCATCTCGGCTAACTTCCGCCCAAGAAGCGGAATAGTGCTGCCGAGGAGCATCTGCAAGAAGAGGAATATTTTGTACGAGCCGGTGAGATACACGACCGTGGCGATAATCAGAGGGTAGAGCGGCGTGCGCACCGAATCCGGCGCCGGAGGCTCGACGCGGGTGAAGGCATGATGGAGGCGGAGGCTCTCGGCGAGCTGGTAATAACCGTCATAGGCGACCTTCGCCGGCAATTCGAGCGGCTTGTGATCAAAGAGGGAAAACGGCAAAAATAAAAGGCGCACCGCAACCGCGAGCGCAAAAATCCCAATCGCGACACGGTATCGGTGAAGGTAGTACACGTCGCAATAGTACACCATCACAAATCGGTATCCACAACATCAGTCATACTCGCAAGAAAACGCCAGGCATGTTCATGTATCCTTATTAATACCATGGTACAAAAAAGTACTCACAAGGGATATTTGTTTGATGATACGCCGCGTGGAATTCTTGAGGCTCTTCTTATGGCGGGAGGTCTGGCAGCAATTTTAACGGCCGCACCATCGTTGTTCGCCATTCTTGGGGCGATTGGCTACGTTGCGACAGTCCAAGATCGCGGACGGAGAAAGAAATTGCAACGGTCCTATCAATATCTTCTTCGCAACAGATATATCACTCGACATCTACGTGGGAAAAACATGCGGATTGAGCTCACTGTGAAAGGCCGGACAAATATCTTGCGGCACATTCAAAAGCGCAGTTTATACGAACCCATTGAAAAACCGGAGGTATGGGATAAAAAATGGCGATTGATTTTGTTTGACATCCCAGCGCAAGAACGATCAAAGCGCAACGCGTTCCGGGCAATGATACGTCGAATCGGTGCTGAAATGCTTCAGAAGAGTGTCTGGGTGCATCCCTTCGATTGTTCCGAACAAATAGCGCTGCTGAAAGATTTCTTTAATCTGTCCGACCAGCATCTTCGGTTCATACTATGTGATTCGATAGGGGACGATGCGATACTCCGAAAGCTCTTCAAGATTTAATCCATGACTCCTTATTAAGACCATGGTCTTGATAAGGAGTCATGGAGATATGCACATTACCCACTTGTGCTTCATGAAGACGGCGGGATACTGGCGGGATGGGGAAATCAGCGCCTAGGCTGATAATGTTACTTCTTTGGTCTGCGGTCGTGTTCGCAGTTCCTGCGCTTTCGTCTGCCGATTTTGAAATTCCATCAGTAACGATGATTGCGGAGCACGGCGGCTTTACCGTTTCGGACGAGAACACGCCCGGGTTTCCAATAATAGCCGGGGCGCAACTTCCGAGCGTCACCCCCGATTGGAATATTCAATTTCCGATCGCGTGGCCACACACTGTTCCGGCAGAGCGTTTTGTCGTCGGCATCGTTCCCGGTACTTCGGGGGACCCGTCGTTTCCACGCGTACTCGGCGAAAATTTCTCGTTTGTGCACGCCGCGATAAATCCGGATACGACATCGCTCGACGTTTCCATCCCGGCACCTCTTCTCGGTGCGGCCGGAGTGCCGGATGGCGTTTATACGCTCTTTGTCACTGAATTGCCGGAGACAAAATTTGTCTGTGAAGACGTTGAACCCTTTGATTGTTTTGAAGAACCGTATACCGATCAGGATTTTATCAATTTCATCGCTACAGACTCTAGCCAACCAGATGCCCCGTTTACCTATCCGCCGCTCAGCAGCCGCTCGGTTGCTTTTCACTATGTCGCGGGCGAAGCGCCAGTCTCATGTGCGAGCGATTGTTTTTCCAGCGTCGTCTTTCTTCCCGGCATCAAGGGCAGTGTTCTCAAAAGTGGCTCCGACACGCTCTGGCCGCCGACGGTTTTTAGCAACGACATTCCACAGCTCGCGTTGAATGATGCCGGCGAGAGTGTCAATGATGTGCAAGTGGATGGTGTCCTCAACAATTTTTGCGTCGTTGCATTCTGTACTCCTGTGTACGCGCCGTTTTCGACATTCATGGACGGGCTCGTGCAAGATGGAGTAATTAACGATTGGTTGCCGCTTGCGTACGACTGGCGTTTTATGCCGGAGACGATCTTGGCGGATGGCATAAAAACGCCGGATGGCACGATTGATATTCTCCAAAAGATAGAAGATCTCGCGGCACATTCAAAATCAGGAAAAGTCACGATCGTCGCGCACTCGATGGGCGGACTCATGGGAAAGGCGATTATTAAACGCTTGCAGCAAGAAGGTAAAGATGACCTCATTGATTCGTTCGTGATGGTCGGCTCGCCACAACTTGGTACGCCGCAGGCCGTGTCGGCGTTACTCCATGGCGATGGTGAAGGGATTGTCGGCGCATTTGTCGTGGACCCCGCAAAGGCGCGAACGCTCGCACAGAATATGCCGAGTGCGTACAACCTTTTGCCATCGGCTGCGTATTTTGCAACGGTCACTGATCCCGTTATTACCTTCGACGATGTTGGCTTTACGCAAGCGTGGCGGAATCTATGGGGGAACAGTATCAATTCGTATGGTCCGTTTGTGCAATTCTTGACCGGGCAAGGTGTTGCGCGTACACATCCCGCCGAATCTGCATTGCAGATCCCTGAAGTTCTACAGTCCGATCTCGTAGGAGCCGCGACCGATTTTCATGCCACGTACGATACATATCAATTTCCCGCACACATCCGCGTCGTGCAGGTAGCCGGTTGGGGGCGGCCGACGGTAAAAGCAGTGAAGTATACAACGCACCATTTCTTGCAGAGTTATGATACGCCTTTCACTCGTGAGGGGGACAATACCGTCGTTTATCCGAGCGCAATTTCGTCGTCGGCTGATGAGACATATTTCTTTGACATTTTTGCACAAAACAAAGCCTTAGGTGAGAATACGCAGCATCGAGACCTACTATCCGCTGATCCAGTGAAAAACGTAGTGCGATTGGTAGTAAAAGGGGAGAATGTTTTAGGAGTCAACTATATCTCGACAATAAAACCAGCATTGACTAACCTTGATGATGAATTGGTAATAAGCACCCATTCTCCAGTCATTCTCGGTGCCTACGATGCGTTTGGGCACTTCACCGGCATTGATCAGAATCAAAACCTGTCTGCAGAAATCCTTAAAATCCAAGAGGGTATCCCTGGTAGTTCATTTGTGTACACGAGCGATAGCCAACATATCTTTCTCCCTAAAAATGGCACGTACACGTTTGTTTACAAAGGTACGGGCGATGGACCGACGACGGTAAACGTTGATACTTTCTCGGCCGATGCAGTTGCTCCCGTTGCGCAATTTTCCGACATCCCAACAACGGGAAATACGACTGCGTCGTTCGTCGTTGCAAGCACTGCTCCGGAAGACACAACCATAGCTGTGGATGTGGACGGCGATACGCACGTGGACCAGACAGTTCCTCCTGACGGAACGCTGCCATCCTTGAGCGATCTCATCACGCTCATAAAACAAAAAATCGGATCACTTTCGATCGCGAGTAAGTTGGAGCAAAATCTTCTCAAAAAGATTGAGAGTTTGGAAAAGAAAATAGCCGCTAAAAGACAGCAGAACGCAAAAATTCTCGCGAATCTTAAGGCGAAGATTTCGAAGCAGGGAATGAAGGGAAAGATTGCCACCGGCGACGCTAACGCAATCACCGCGCTCATCGAACAACTTGAGGCGCAAGCGGAAGATGTTACGCTCGATGTGGATATTCTTGCGCAGTTAAAGAATAAGGTTGTTTCATTGAATATAAAGGCAAGTCTTAAGAATGATCTGCTGAAGCGCGTTACTAAGCTCGAAAATGAGCAAGCTCTTACCAATTCGCTCGCGAATCTCACCAAGACTATTCAGAAGAAAGCGACAAATGGGAAAATTGCTGATGCGGATGCACAGATGTTGATTGATCTCCTCGGGCAGATCGAAAATGCTATATAATTAGATTTATGAAAAAAGACACATTCTTCTTCGTTTTTTCTTTAATGGGTTCTGTGATCGGTTATTTCATTCTTCAGTCAGATTTACATGCAAGCGTTACGGGCGACATGTTGGTGAAGTTGGGGAAAGGTCTTGTTTACGGTTCAAGTGCATTGGCACTTATTTTCTTCATTCTCCTTTTCACCCCCCAAGCATTTCGTGCGTGGAAGAAATTTGCCATCTGGTTTATTCCTCTCGCCGCGCTGCTGTTTATCTTCTATCCAAATCCCGGCTCTGGTGATTTCTTCTCACCCTACCCCGAACAAGTCGTCCGCTGGGTCAGCTGTCTGTATGTCGCTATAAGTATTCTCATAATCGCGTGGAGTTCTTTCCGCAATAAAAAGCAGACGTAATCCAAGGCCTCAGCAAACTCGCCTCGTCACTCATGGCGAAGATTTCGTGAGATATTTACTGCAGCCAAAGTATCAGCGTTGTTGTGATTGCAACGAAGAGTACCAGTGCTTCAAATGGTTTGGGCGGCCAAAGTTTCGTTTGCGTACTCCAACGGTAATCCCAGAAGCCCGCTGTCTGTAAATTAAAAAAAGGCCACGCATACCAAGGATCGTTTTTACCGATCCGAGAATCGGCATGAGTAGCAATATCGATGAGTACGTGAACAAAACCTCCTAATCCAACAGAAAACACAGCCGGCCATGTGGTTCCTATGATGAGAAGTCCGATCCACATAAAAACAGAATGAGAAACTTCAAGCGGGATTCGCATCCACTTTGGTCGTTTCTCGAGCGGATTCCTGCCGGCAAACCGATCCATCACGTAGCTTGGGATCATGACAAGGTCAGGAACGATAGAGCCGGTAACGCAGAGCACCTGTAATGGCACGTCATGTGGGAAAAGAGCGACCCCGAGTGCGCTCCCTATCGCCAAGTGCGTATACGTTTGCATGTGGTCAATTAATTGTAACACCAATGAAAAAAGGCGGCGTCGGAAGACGCCGCCCATCCACCTCACTGTTTTACTAGGTGATGTGTTACCCACATAACCACGGCTCCGAAGCACGCAATCGCCGCGAGCATTGCGCCGACAGGTGGACCGATCGTCAGATCGATTCCTATCCCAAGCGCGATAGAGCCCAGCACGATCTCGAGAACTGAAAGTTTGGTCGGTACGAGCCATCGCCCGTATATCCACTCTTCCAGAGGAGGTTTTGGTTGCGGATCTTCAACGCCAGTGAGCGACCATTCTCTTTTTGAGAGAGGCCAAAACCATTCAAGGCCACCATCGCCGAATCCTTTTGTGTCGTGCACAAAGTGGACGAAGACACAGGCGCATGCAACGATTGCCCAGAAATTCCCACCCAACCACCACGCGATGAGAGTCGCGAGGGGAATGACGATGAATGGTCGATGCATCAAGCTCGTCTTGTGTTCCTCCAAGCCTTTGTAGGCACGTCGCAAAAGCGGGAGTGCAATATCGAAGTCTGGCAGAAGCGCAAGAAACGCGCCGATAGGTAATTGCCACATCGCTATGTCGACATGCAATGCGTATGCCGTGAGTGCAGCGATGCAGACACCGAACGCGATGTCCAAGAACATCGTCATACCGAGTCCCGCCATAAAAAGCAGCTTTTCAAGGAGCTTTCTCACTTTCAGACCCTCGTGTCAGAGTTGAGCCAGTCGTGGTTATACCCCACACTCACTTGTTTGGCAAATCGCGTACGTTGCTGCGTTTTCTATTTCTTCTTACCGATAAAATAAAACGTGAGGGGGAGGATGTTGGCTCTTTTGTAGTGGACGAGTAGGAGGTCGAACGGCTTAAGAGGCGTGGTGAGAATGGTGCCGACGTAGAGGCCTACTTTGTAGAGGAATGTTGTGTTGAACGAGACGAGGAGGCCGAACCACTCGGCAAAGACCATCGTCATTGCGGCGCTGGGGCCGAATTGGATTTTGAGCTCTTGCTCGTCGAAATCTTTGAGAAGTTCGCGGAGTCCCGGTTCGCTCCAGCGGTAGAAATCATCCGGCGATGAATGGTAGGGAATGACAAAGGGCACCGCGACGTACACGAGGCCGCCTTTTTTGAGCACTCGTAGTATTTCGGCAACGACTTTCTTTGGATCGCGGACGTGTTCGAGGACGTTGTCGCAAATCGCGGCGTCGATGCTTTCGTCCTCAAAGGGCAACTGTGCGGCGTCTGCGACGATATCGACGTTATCGAATTTGTGGATATCGATGCACGTCACATCATCACGCAGTTTACGCGGGCCCGATCCTATGTCGATGATTGCAATACCGCGTGGCAGTTTCTGTACGAACTTCGAGGCGGTCGTATTCGCGGGAGGCCCCGCAAAAATGTAGGTGAGCGCGCGATAGAATCGCGGATATTTCTTAAATAATGCCTTGACCCCCGCCATCCCATCTTGAGAAACCGTTGAAAAAGACCCGCTGCGTTGTTGCAGAGCCTCTGCGTCGCCCTCATCGTACAGTTTGTACGCCTCGGGCACCGCATTCTCCGCGCCTAGCATCGAATCCTTTTTCAGCGGTTTCTCGTCATTCATAGATTATCGCTGCAGCGTAATCTTTTTCAGGCCTTCTGCAAGCGGGAGGGGATTGAATCCGAGGTCGCGACGTGCCTCGGAAATATCAGCATCCTTTTTTACCATCAAGCGATCGATTTGGTCATCCACGATGATGCTCGAGCCTACTCTTTTTGCTATGGCCGCGAGTATGCGCATCACGAAAATAGGAATGTGTACTTTGAGTGCGCGTAGGTGGAGTGTTTTCGCCATGACATCCACAACATCGTTGTAGGTGAATTCTTGTGGACCAGCAATCGTGTATGTTCTTTTTGCGACTGCGGAATCTATCGTCTGTACGGTAGCCTGCAATACATCATCAACCCACACCGGTGCGACGGCGGAGCTTCCGTCTCCGAGCATAGGCGCGAGGTGATACTTCTGCATGTGTCGTGCGAGCGAGAGGATGGCTTCAGAGCCGGCGCCGTACACTTCCGCGGGCCGCAGGATGATCCAATCGAGGCCGGAGCTCTCAACGATGCGTTCGGCAATTATTTTCGATTTTGCGTACGCGCCGCCGCCTCGCTCGGCAGCACGAGAGCTCATGTAGAAAAAGCGCAGTACTTTACGGTGCTTGCATACATCAACAAGATTTCGCGTCCCGTCGGCGTTGACCTTGAAATACAACTGCGGATCATGCGTATGCGTCACGCCCGCGAGGTGGAGTACTGTATCAAATTCGACAGAAGCAAGTTTCTTCTCGAGATCATCTTTCTGCGTTATGTCCGCGTGTATATAGGTGACGTTGTGCAATAGTGCATGCGGCTCACGGCCGAGCACGAGTACCTCGTGCCCACGTGCTTGCAAAAGGGGAACGAGGCGCGCGCCAAGCGCGCCATTTCCCCCGGTCACGAGCACTCGCTTATTCATGTCGGACAGTAAACTCCCGAAGGCGATAGATGGCAAGATTGCGCAGGAATTCGAGCATCGTCTGCGACTTTACAAACGAGCGCCGTCCTTCCAATTTTTTAAAAATCGTCGGGATTTCGAGAATGGAAAATCCATAACGGCCCGCCTGGATCATCATCTCGGCATCGATGAACCAGTCGTCGGCCTGCAGATGCAGTCGTTCATACGCACGACGGGTGAAAATTTTCGGCTTTGAATTGATATCGTGGGCGCGAACGCGGGGGAATAGAATCTTGAAAAGAATGTTGTAGAGGTAGGAAACGATGATGCGCCATGCATGATCGCCGCGACTCGTGCGATACGTCTTTGCCATGTCGGCTTTTTTCTCGATGAGCGCGCGGTACACGCGCACGATATCTTCATAGGGCATTTGCCCGTCGCCGTCGATGAAGGCGATCGCGGTACCACGTGCGAGCGAGAGTCCCGATCGCACGTCCCAACCCATCATGCCAAGCTTTTGTACCGCAGAAAAGCGGACGCGGGGATTGTGCGCGGCAATGTCGGCGACGATCGCGGGAGTTGGATCGTCCGCGCTGTCGTAATTTGCAACGAGGATGATCTCGTAGTCGATGTTTTCGCGATCGAGAAGCTCGCAAACTTCGCGTGTCGCGATGCGTGCGGCGTCGCCCGCGCGGTAGCACAAGAGGACAACGGAGAGCTCGGGGGGTTGCATGCGCCTAGGATAGCATCAGACGGGTTCTCTGCCTTGTGCTATCGTACCCACATGCGAATTTTCCTGCGGGCGCATGCGGCAGCCTTGTGCGTTGCGTTTTTTGTGGGGGCATGCGCGGTGTTTCCGTCGCTGATCGCGCCGCTTGCTATTGGCAGCGCGTACCACGGGATGCAGTTTGGGCCTCTGGACGACGAGGATCTGTATCGCGCGCGGATCCACGAGATCCTCGATGGTCATCCCGGGGTGGTTTCCGCTTTTTTCTATGAATACAAGAATGCGCCCTTGAACGCAGCTCCGTTTGACGAATGGATGTATGCCGCGCCCGCGTTTGTATTCGGACTCTCTGCGGTATTTCTCGCGTATAAATTCCTGTTGCCGGCGCTATTATTTTTCCTTGCGTATTTTTTGACGCGGAAGATTATGGGCGGCGAAGGCCGCGAAGCGGCCTTCGCCGCCATCACCGCGGGTCTTCTCGTCGTAATCGGTATCGAATTCATCGACTACGGCTACATCATTTCTCTCTTCCATAGTGCTCCGCCCCGTGCGCTTCTGTGGACACGGCCTGTCCATCCCATTATCGGCGGCCTCGAACTCTTCGGGTATCTCACGCTGATGTGGCAGATTATTCGAGGGGCGCTTACCGAGGACCGTCCTTTGCATTACAAAGGACCGTCCTTTGTAGTGGTGGGCGGAGCAGGAATTTTACTTACTTTGATGCTCGGGTATTACTTTGCACTCGGGGTGGCGCTTTCCGTGAGCGGTGTACTTTTTCTAGCGTACCTGTATCTGCGCGAGTATCGCGTTGTACGAGAGTTTCTGTACGTTGGATGTGTCGCATTCATCACGAGTGCGCCGTATTTGTACAAAGCGTTGTCATCTTTTGGTGGCGAAGGCGGCCGTGCCGCCGTCATGCGCGCAGGCATGGTGTTTACGCACACGCCGGTTGTGAATAAAGCACTGCTGGTGGCCAGCATCCTTGCGCTTCTGTGTTTTGCATATGCGTATTTCCGCGGTGCGGTGCAGGAACGAAAGCACGAGTGGATGTTCCTCGGCGCACTCATGCTTGGCGGCTGGATCGCATTTAACGAACAAGTCATAACGGGGCGACAGATCTGGTACCCCCATTTCGTGCAGTACACTGGCCCGCTCGCGCTTGTCACACTTATCATCGCCTCATTTTTTTCTATACGGCCGGTATTTCCGCGTGCGTGGAAAATGGGAGTTGGCGCACTTACCGGGCTCTGCCTGATCTATAGCCTCTATATGGCCGCGTTTGTGTTCCCAGCGCGCGAAGCTGATTTTCGCGCATTGCAGCGCTACGGGCCGCTCATGCAGCGCCTTGAAAGCACACCAGGCGAATGTGTCGTGTTTGTCGTCGAGCCCGGGGAAGAGGCAAGTCGGCTGATTCCCGGCTATACGCACTGCGATGTGTACCTATCCGGATTTATTTTCTACGCCGTTCCTGACGAGAGAATTTTGCACGATTACCTGTTGCATCTGCGCATGAACGAAATTACGCCCACAACACTTCCCGCGTACCTCGCGTCGCACGACAGCGAGCTGCGTTCGAATTTATACACGGATTGGGATCAGCTGTTTGGACTGGATACAAACGACGCTGCGTGGATGCAAGGTAGGATGCAGTACGTAGAAAAAGAATATGCGACATTTGTACAACCCGATCTTAAAACGCAGCTTTTGAAATATCGTCTCGACTACGTCGTGTCGGAGGCGCCGCTCTCGCAAAAGATTCTCGCACAACTTCCCGGACTCCACGAAATGCCGTCAGCCGGTGTCTTTCACCTCTACTCCTTTGCGAAGTGATCACTTTTTGACCTCGTACACGCCGAAGATATCGATCGTGGTGACTTTTATGTAGGCGTCCGCAAGTGCTTTTTCGGCCTTTAGATAGTCGTCGGTGCTTTCATCGGCGACGATGACGAGGGGTAGCGGCTTCATTACAAGCGGATTTGAGCCGATGCGGGGGACGCCTAAGAGATTGTAATCAATATACCGATTTTCCGTTTCGAGCAGTGTCGAAACCGTGAGGGTGCCGATTGTCGCGACGCTCTCGTGCGGATAGTGCTCGTTGATATACGCGGCGGTGCGGATCACGCTATCCGACGTGTACAATTTTGCGACGGTATTGAGCTGCACGATTTGGAAAAGTGCGATCGCGCATATAACAAGAGCGAGCGCGTGCGTGCGAAGAAACGAGGCGGGAATCAGGTGTCCGTATTTTTCGAGCAGTGTTTTCAATGCGTGCGGTAGAAGGGTAAGGATTAAAAGCTCTGCAATTAAAATATAATGGAGCCATCCCGGCGAGCGGAGGTAGTAGAGGAATGCAAATGCGCCGTAGATGAACGTGAACCAATAGAATAGTCGTATTCGACTATCCCGCTCGGTTCGGAACGCCGCAATAAGTACGGCGATCCACACGGCAAAATAGAGTAAGGTTTTTTGCGCGAGATGGCCGAAGAGGCATAGGCGCGCTACTTCCGCGGTCGTGCCAAACGGATGCGCAAAAAATGCCGCGATTGTCTGCCACGTCGTGAGCGAGAATGGTTGTGGAACAACGAATACAACCCACAGCAGCGCTGCGGGGAGCATGGAGATACCGACGCGGAGAATATCTTTGAAGCGCTCGATAAACGGCTTCTGTTGCAAAAGGAGTGTGAGAGTAATCGCGGGGATCAATAATTGGTACACGGACGGTTTCGACACAACGGCGAACCCCATTAAAAATCCCGTGAGCCACACATTGCTGCGCCTCAGCCAAAAATACAGCGCGAGTAATAAAAAGACGAAGCCCGGAATTTCTCCTGTGGTCGGACGACCGTTTGCGTAAAAGGAAGCAAATGAAATGACGAGCAGAAATGACCAGAGTGCGAGCTCTTTCGTAAACAGCGACTGCACGACAGCAAAAAGAGTGACGAGCGCGATGCATATCCACACAAGCATTGCGGCGCGCGCCTGCGTAAATCCGTAACCAAAGACTTTGAAAAATGCCGCGAGCGAGAGTGTGACGGGGTAGCCGGTTTGTTGCAGGAGGTACGGCTGTGCATACCATACGCCGGGGGCGGGAAGCGCATTTAACCTGCCATGCAAATACATATTGCGGGCGTTTTCTAGGGGGACCGCTTCGTCGATCCAAATTTTGGGTTTCGTGGTGAGTGTCGGAAGCGCCCACGCGAGCATGATGAGGAGTCCGAGTGCGACGACAATCTCCGTCTGATATTTTTTTACGTTATCGAGCATAGGCCGTAATAATCCCTCCGCGCTTGAAAAAAGATTCGAGCATTGTAAGCGGTGTTGCAACTACGACTGCCGGGAGTACGAACAATGCCGTCATGAGTACATCCCACGTTTTGAAATTTGCACGGGTGATTTTTCCATTCAGCGCATCGAAGAGAACATTATTTCGCGTCGTCACGAGATTGAGCAGGCTTTGAACGAAGCCGTAGTAGCTGTAAATCGGCGAGTAATGAGAAATCCGTTCAATTCGGAATCCGGTTTTTTCGAGAATAAGCGTCAGTGAGCGCGGCGTAAAGTGGAAGACATGACGCGGCACATCGACATTAAACCATCTGCCTTTGGTGAGTCGCGCCTGCCCCGATGCTTGGTTCGGAACTTCAATGACGAGCAAACCACCGTCGCGCAGAAGCGTACGGACTTTTTCAAGACTCTCTCGCGGCTCTGTCATGTGTTCGAGCACGTGAAAGAGAGTAATCACATCAAATGACTTCGGTGAAAAAGGTGTTGCGCGGATGTCACCGATGAAGATTTTCTTCCGCACACTATCGCTTACAAAATGTTCGGGCGGTGCCATCTCCGATCCTTGCGCGTCCCATCCGGCGTTTTCAAAAACTTCGATCAATGCACCGTTCCCGCAGCCGACGTCGAGGAGTTTTTTTCCTGCGCTCATCCGCATAACTTTTTTCAGACGCGTCCGATTGATATACGCATCTGCTTCCGATTTTCGTTTTTTGTAGTACCCCTCTGAATAGTAGCGAGCGAGATTGTTCCCAGAGACTCGTGGAAGCGTAACACCCAGTCCGCACGACGTGCAGCTAAAAATCGTGAATTGTTCCCCCGAAATGTAATCTTTTGAGGTACAGGTATAGGTGAGCGGCGCGCCGCATACGACACATGTTTCGTCAGTTGCATGAGACATGCGCCGCATAGTAGCATTCCCCTATCATGAAAAAAACCGCGCTCATAATGGTGGCCTACAAGGCAGTGCACACGCTTGAGCAATTTTACGCGACGCTCCCGACGCAGCTTTTTGACGCGGTGATCCTGGTGGATGACCATTCGGGCGACGGCACCTTTGAACGGGCACGTGCCCTCGGTATCGAGTCGTACCAGAACGATC
>JAHFMV010000014.1 GCA_023267655.1 Candidatus Kaiserbacteria bacterium | reverse complement strand
ACCGACTGGCTCATCGAGTACACCTTCGTTCGTCCGCATCAATCACTTGGCTACCTCACGCCATGGGCGTATTATCAATCTGCTGCCAGAGTGTCACCGATGTGGTCGTCTCGTACACAGATTTGCTTTATATAGAGCGATATAGTAGAGTTCTGGACGTCCCCTCGGGGGATTTTCATTTAAAACATGTCAACAATCAGCCAACTTGTACGAAAAGGACGCGGGAAGCGTGTCTATAAATCAAAGACCGGAGCACTCGGGCGCGGTTTCAACACGCTTGAGAACCGCCCGACTTTCTTCAATTCGCCCTTCAAGCGCGGCGTCTGCACCCGTGTGACGACGAAGACCCCCCGCAAACCGAACTCGGCTATCCGCAAGATCGCCCGCGTTCGTCTCTCGAACGGTATGGAAATCACCGCCTACATCCCCGGCGAAGGGCACAACCTCCAGGAACACTCGGTTGTCTTGGTGCGCGGTGGTCGCGTGAAGGACATCGGACTGCGCTACACCATCGTTCGCGGCAAGCTCGACACTGCTGGCATCGACAAGCGCCGCCGTGGTCGCTCGCTCTACGGTGCGAAGAAGCCGAAGGCAGCCAAATAATTATCAATTTACAATTCTCAATTTTCATTGAATTTACAATGACCAAGTTTTCAAACATTGATACATTGAACCTTGATTGAAAATTGCAAAATTGAAAATTAAAAATTTCACCATGAGACGCCCTGTAAAAAATCGAAATATGCCGGAGCCTGACCAGATCTATGGTTCGGTCAAAGTTTCTAAATTGATCAACTACGTGATGGAACGCGGCAAGAAAGATACTGCCCGCAAGATCGTGTACAAGGTTTTTGAAGAATTGAAAAAGGATGGCGACCCGGTCGCGCTTTTCGAACAGGCGCTCGAAAATGCTGCTCCATCGGTTGAAGTCCGCTCACGCCGCGTTGGTGGTGCGAACTACCAAGTTCCGCGCGAAGTTCGCCCAGAACGACGTCTCGCACTCGGATTGCGCTGGATGGTGGAAGCTGCGGAAGGCACGAAAGGAAAGCCGATGCACGAGAGCCTTTTGAATGAAATCAAGGCCGCGATCAAGGGAGAGGGGAGCGCGGTCACGAAGAAAGAAACGACTCACAGAATGGCAGAAGCCAACAAGGCCTTCGCGCACTTTGCGTGGTAGATTAACAAGGTGAAGACTAAATTATTGTTCGTGTGTACGAGCAACATGACCCGCTCACCAGCGTGTGAGCTATTGTTTAACGAATCGGCGTTGTACGAGACGCGCAGTGCAGGGACGTCGCACAGTGCCGTTAAATACGTGACGCAAGAACTCATTGATTGGGCAGACACGATAATTGTCATGTGTGAGAGGACAGATGGGCATGCGACGTATCTCAAAGAGCATTTCGACCTACAGCATAAGCCGGTTATTGATCTCGATGTGCCTGATTTTATATACGATCGCAGCGACGATCCGGCATTGCATGCCGTATTGACGGAAAAATTGAAACCCTATTTCACGATTCCCTATGCTCTATAGCGAATATCTCACCACGCTGGACGAATGCCCTTTTTGTGCGAGGCGCAACAAGGTCATACTCGATGATGAAGAGGCATATCTGACGTATGCGATCGCGCCGTATCACCAGCACCATTTACTGATAATCCCGAAACGTCATACTGAATCCGTACAGGATCTGTCACCTGCGGAGCGAGGCAGTGTCCTGCGCTTGGAGCATCGAGCGCTGGACGCGCTCAAAAAACTTGGGTACCGGAAAATCTCGCTGCTTGTGCGGGAAGGCGAGAGTGACTTGCGGACTGTTGCGCATGTCCACTATCACGTGATTCCGGAAGTGAATATCCACATGGCCGAGCATGTGCCAGAGCGCGCCGTTCTCACTCTAGAGGAAATTGACGCAACGATACGCGACATATCAGCACAGATGTGACGAAAGAGAGCCAACAAAGCCTTCGCGCACTTTGCGTGGTAGTTCTGCGCGCAACTTCTGTCTAACCCAAGGCGCTCATACGAGCGCCTTGACCTTTTCAGGGAAGAGGATGTATGATATTATCATACTATAATTTCATACCTATATGACTACGCTATCCATCCCGATCACCAGCGAACAGGAGCGATTCATCAATCAGCAAATTAAGAGCGGCAAAGCTGCCAATAAGGCACATGTCGTGCGCTATGCACTGCAGCGCCTTGCCGAAGAAGAGGCGGTGAATGCAGTCTTGCAGGCGGAACGCGAAATAGACGAAGGGAGGGGGTTACGAGGCGACCTTAAAAAACTTCTCAAAAAGATATGATCGAGATTGAGTACGCTCCAGCGTTTCTCAACCAATTGAAAAAACTTCCGACAGATCTGCAGCATGAAGCCATCGAAAAGATTGCGCTCTTTAAAGAACGTACGAATCATCGGCAATTAAAAGTACATAAGTTAAAAGGAGCAATGGCGGGGAAGTTGAGCTTCTCGGTTAACTATTCGTACCGCATTGTATTCAAATGGCTGCCCGATGATGGAGCCGGTCTTCTTGCAATCGGTGATCATGATATTTATAAATGACTTGTTCAACGGTCACCGGGAAAGAAACAACGCACCGCATGGCAGAAGCCAACAAGGCCTTCGCGCACTTTGCGTGGTAATTCGCAGGAGACCTTAGGGGTACTCGTCTTGCATCGAGCGGAGCCACGCTTGATACTCTTCTGCCGTGTACCGCGATTTTGGATCACGACCGTTTTGCTCGGCCCACGCTCGTGCTTTTTTCCACGAAAGTTCGAACATGTCTTCGCGCGACAGTTTTTCGCGACCTTCTTGCACCATTTGTTGGTTGATATGGTCAGCCCAACCATAATATGCGTGATTCTCGCGCACATCTTGATCGCTCCACCACTGTGACGACTGTGTCATGAATATCGGCTTTTGGTACTGTTCAGGTGGCCCTCCGAAACGCGACGACGCTTTCTTTACTTCGGCGCCCAAAAATCCAAAATCAGAGGGTGCGGCGTAGGCTTTGCGTTGAAGTTGGAGAAGCTTTTGCTTCGTATACAACGCGAGAGCAGTTCCATCTTTCTCGTTCTCCTCACGTATGGTGTCGTATTGGGGGCGGTATGGACCTTGTGGTACATACGGTTCGATCCGCAGCGTTTTGCGAACAATCTTGGTGAGTGCAGAGACAGCACCGACATAGATTTTGGTATGTGCATCCTTTACCTCCGGCACATCATTGATCATCCCACCCACAATCAGCGCTTGGCGCGACGATGGTCGAGTGATATCGACAAACGACTTCATGCGAACTTCGAGGTCGCGGAAAAACGGAGAAGATACACTCCGATCTCCAAGCACGGCAAAACTGTCTTGATGAGTCATGAGCGAGACCGGATCGTGTGGCGGGTCCTTTCGAATACCAAAAAGTACAATGCCTGTACACTCTTTGAGGCGCTCTTGTGAAATGAATTTCGGTCGCGCATCCGCTTCGCTGATCATGTAGTGTTCGCCATCGGTTAATACGCCGGGCTGGTCGCCCGGTTCAACTTCAAGAGGAACCTCGTCTTCGTCGAGAGTAATCGGATCATGGAGGTGTTCAGGGCCGACTGCTATCCTGAGGCGATCGGTGAGGGGGACATCTTTGAGGGTCGGAAGTTTTTTGAAGAAGAGGGATCCGATCTCCATGAGCAGAATACTATCATTTTTTACAATGTATGATCCAAAAATTGTAGCGCGCACCTCTACTGCCAGCATCCCGATTTCCTCTCATAGTGCCTCGCGCATGCTAGTATTTTTTGCATGTGGAAACAGCTTGCGATCGCCTGTGCGTGCATCATGGTCGCGTTTTATTTTCTCCTCCGGCCGTCGTTTATCAATGGCACGGTGCTCGATGACGGCACCACGATTCAGACACATTTCGGATTCTGCTACCACCCGCTCGGGACACCGATTCCGATCCGGACGACGCTTGTCCCGATCCCGAAAGGTGTCGAGCCTATTCAAAACGCAGCCGCACGTGGCGAGGATTTGACCTCGTGCAAAATCCGCTACGGCGTTCTTTTCGGGCTGCTGCTGCCACTGCGAGAGACGATGGTGGTGGAGGTGAAATGAAAACCATCGGCTTAGTGCCGGTCGTTTTTATTTGAAATATGCTATAGTTTCGAATATGAAAAAGGAGCAACAATTTTCAGTAGTCATTGAGCGCGACAAGAGCGGATTTGTGGCGTTTTGTCCAGAATTGCAGGGCTGCTACGCGCAGGGGAAGACTCACGAAGACGCGCTTACAAATATCAAAGACGCTATTAAACTCCATGTCGCCGACATCCGGGCGGAAGGAGAAACGATGCCGGAAATAGAATCGGTCACACTCTCGACTGTCGCTATTGCCGTTTAATCTATGCCTCGACTGCCGCGTGTTACGGCAAAGCAGATGGTTTCTGTACTCAAGCAATGCGGGTTTGCATGGGCGCGTCAGAGCGGAAGTCATGCTATTTATAAAAACGCTGATGGTTTACGCGCAACCGTTCCCGTGCACAGCGGAACCATGTTGCACCCGAAAATCGTGAAGACGATTTTACGTGATGCGAATATTTCGATGAGTGATTTTAAAAAGATGCTGTAGTAAGAGAGGATTTTTCGTCAAGTGGAAAAGAAAAGGCGCGGGCCTCATGTGCCCGCGCCTCTACCATTGTCTGCCCGTTCGCATTAGTTCATAGACGAGATTTCCTCACCCGAGTGGATCGTAATGAGCAGTCCCGCCTCTGCTGCCGAGCTGGCAGTGCCGATATCTTCTCGACCCATCCAACCGGTTTTCTGCACGTAGTACGTCCCTCCTTCTTCATATATGAAATAGACCTTTCCACTTTCAGTGTGGACCTCGATTTCGCCGCTCATAAGCAAGCTCCTTGAGATGCCGCTCGGTCGGCCATTTCCGACCTTCGCCACAATCACCCTATACCCAGGACTTTTCGAATGCAAGCGAAGTAAATGTTGCAATTCCGTGGAAATACGCTACATTATGCGGACGCCTTAGGCGTTTTTCTTTTTAAACTATTGATACTTCGGCACCCCATTAGATAGAGAGCCTGCGGCCTCTAACGGGGCAGGTCGTCGCCATCACCCTAATCAAACAATATGAGTCGAGACTATCCGTTGGAAAAAGTGAGAAATTTCGGGATTGTGGCGCACGTCGACGCCGGCAAAACGACCACGTCCGAGCGCATTCTCTACTACACCGGCGAGAGCCACAAAATCGGCGAAGTGCACGATGGCAATACCGTCACCGACTGGATGGAACAGGAACGTGAGCGCGGCATCACGATTACGGCCGCTGCCATTACGTGTTTCTGGAACCCGTCGTACATGGGGACTGATCTCTCGCAGAAGGTCCGCTTCAACGTCATTGATACTCCCGGACACATCGACTTCACGTCGGAAGTGAAGCGCTCGATGCGCGTCCTCGACGGCGCGGTTGTTGTTTTCGACGGCGTCGCTGGTGTTGAACCGCAATCAGAAACCAACTGGCGCTATGCCGAAGAAGCCGAAGTGCCGCGCATTTGCTACATCAACAAACTCGACCGCACGGGCGCGTCGTTTGAAAAATCATACGCCTCGATTCTCGATCGACTTTCGACAAAAGCAGTGCGTTTGCAAATCCCAATCGGCGCGGAAGGGGATTTCGACGGTGTCGTCGATCTTCTCTCGATGAAGGCATACAAATTCGAAGGCGAGATGGGGAAGCAAGTCGTCGCCTACGATATTCCAGAAAATCTCATGGCCGATGCGAAAAAGTACCGCGCGGAATTGGTGGAGCGCATTGTCGAAAATGACGAGAAGCTCATGACCGAATACCTCGACGGGAAAGAGATCGCGCTCGATGTCTTGAAGGCGAACTTGCGAAAAGCAGTCATCAAGAACGAAATTTTCCCCGTCCTTACCGGCTCGTCGTTGAAGAACAAAGGCGTGCAGCTCGTCCTCGACGCGGTCGTTGATTACCTCCCATCGCCACTCGACCTTCCTCCCGCAAGCGGCATCAACACCGATACCGGCGCAGAGGAAACCCGCCCGGCACTCGATGACGGACCGTTTGCGGCGCTCGTTTTCAAATTGCAGGTTGACCCGTTTGTCGGCGCGCTCACGTTCTTCCGCGTCTACTCGGGATTCATTAATACGGGCGATACCGTCTACAATTCCGCAAACAACAAGAAGGAGCGCATCGGGCGTATCGTTCGACTGCAGGCCGACAAGCGCGAAGAAGTGAAAACGGTGTACGCCGGAGAAATCGCGGCATTCGTCGGCATGAAGGAAGTCAAAATCGGCAACACGGTGTGCGATCCGGAACATCCGATTGCGCTCGAATCAATAGTCTTTCCGCAGCCGGTTATCTCGATGCGCATCGAGCCGAAGACAAAAGCCGATCAGGAGAAATTGGGCATCGCACTTTCGCGCCTCTCCGACGAAGATCCAACCTTCCGTGTCAATTCTGATCCGGAAACCGGCGAGACGATCATCGCGGGCATGGGCGAATTGCATCTCGAAATTCTCGTCGATCGTATGAAGCGCGAATTCGGCGTCGATGCGACGACCGGTAAGCCGCAAGTTGCCTTCCGTGAGACGATTCAGGGCGAAGCGGATGTTGAATACAAACACATCAAGCAAACCGGCGGTCGCGGCCAGTACGGTCACGTGAAGATTCGCGTGAAGCCGCTCGAGCCGGTGGATCCGGACAAGAAAGTGAAAGCCAACGTCGATCGCGAAGACCATTTCGAATTCATCAACAACATCAAAGGTGGCGTCATCCCGGCGGAATACATCACACCGATCAAGAAGGGACTCAAGGAAGCAATGGATCGCGGCGTCTTGGCCGGATTCCCGGTTGTCGATATTTCTGTTGATCTCTACGATGGTTCGTTCCACGAAGTGGACTCATCCGAAATCGCCTTCAAACTTGCAGCGATCAACGCAATGCAGGATGCGATGAAAGCAGCGAAGCCTGTTCTTCTTGAACCGGTCATGAAATTGGAAGTCGTCACGCCGGAGAAATTCCTCGGCGATGTTACGGGCTCGATCAACTCGAAACGCGGCCTCATTGAAGCAATGGGCGAGCGTGGCCAGGCACGTGTCGTTACCGCCAAGGTGCCGCTCTCGGAACTCTTCGGCTACACGACGCAGCTCCGCTCTCTCACCGAAGGCCGCGCGGTTCCAAACTTGGAATTTTCTCACTATGCAGTTGTCCCCAGAAACGTTGCAGACGAAGTTATTGCGGCGCGAAAATAAATCTACAGAAGGTATCCCCAGCGATTCGTTGCGTTTCCCATCCGATATGCGATCGTGAGGGGATGTTGAACGTGCAACGCTACAGCGTCACGCTGCTCCTTATGAGTTTCCTCGTTCCTTTTTTTGCGCCACTTGATGCGTATGCGCAAGTGCCGAATGTCGGCGGTACCGGAGGATGTCCCGTCATCACACGCACGCTCTCCTTTGGTATGCGCGGCACCGATGTCGTGCAACTCCAGAATTTCCTCATCGCACGCGGTAACTTAACCGCGGGAAATAACACCGGCTATTTTGGTGGCCTTACGCAAGCGGCCGTACAGTCATTCCAAAAAGCGCAGGGAATTTCACCGATTGGCATCGTGGGACCACAGACTCGCGCGGCGATCGCACGGGTGTGCGGCGGAGGCGGCCCCACATCGCCTGCGTCCAATGTTTCGATGTCGCTAGCGCCGACGAGTGGGACAGCGCCGCTTGCGGTCACGTTTTCGCTTGCGGCGAGCGTTAATTATTGTGATTCATACGTACTTGATTTTGGCGACGGCTCGAGCGAGGCGCTCTCGACATTCTGCGGCGCAAAAACCGTGAAGCACACGTATGCGACGCAGGGGAATTACCTCGCACATCTTGATCGGTACGTGCAATCGAACGGCCAAGTGGTGCGCTCTCTCGTCGCGCAGACGGGCGTCTCCGTCGGCGCAAAAGTTCTCATCGCACCGACCTGCACGATGACCTTGAGCAAGAACACGATTGTACCGAGCGAGTCGGTGACCTTGAGCTGGAGCTCGACGAATGCAACGAGTGGCACGTGGGCCGACGGCTCGAGCGCGGGGGCATCAGGTAGTTCGACGCTCACTGGCCTTTCGGCGACGACCGTCAAGACGATTACGTTTACCGGTGAAGGTGGCACCAAAGCGTGCAGTGTGACACTTACGGTGACGCCGCCGCCGACGGGAACCATTACCGCGAGTGGGAATGCGACTGCGAACGGTTCCGTTGCGACTCTGCCATCCGGAGGGCAGAGTGCCTACAAAATTGCCGAATTTACGCTCACCGCAGGCGCACAGGAAAGCGTGACGATGACATCCTTTAAATTTACGTTGCGCAACCAGACAGCAGCATCAGCGCCCGGCGCGGCAACCGTGAGCAACTATCGCGTCACGATCGGCACGGCATCGTATCCGGTTTCAGTTTCAAAGAGCGGCATCTACGACACGGGCACCGTATCGGTCTCCGGCGTGGTCTTTGCGCCAAAGCAATCGCTCGGTGTTGCGATTTTCGCCGACATCATTCCGGCATCCGGTGGCAATCTCGATTTGTGGATCTATCCCGACGACATGACCTTTAGTGGCAACACATCCGGTGTCGTCATCAAGCCGACATCCAACGTGACGAATCGCGTTGATAGCGCGCTTTTGTATTGGAGCGGATGGATTTCGGTGCAGCTGGCGCAGTCATCGTCCAATAACAACGGACCAACGGGCGACTGCATACTGAACGGCGTCGGGCAATCGGCTGTCAGCATTGACGCGTGCCTGCCAACAAATGTATCCGGGGATGGCGCAGGTGGAAGGGGTGGTGGGGAACAACCTAATCAGTGCAAACAATTGGAGCAAGGCCAGATGATTTGTACGAACCACGGCTTTACCGGCGGCCTCTGGGGTGGCGGCTACATCAATCCGCAGGGCGTCACGGTCGCCTGCACGAGTTCGAATACCTTTGCCTCGCCGTATGGTGCTGCGGGTCCGATCTGGGTGCCGGGAGGCATGAAGGTGCTCGGCCTCACGTGTACCGAACAAGACACAACATCGACCTATTGCAGCGGCTACTACATCTGCAAACGCGACGGGTGGTGGAAACTCGATGGCGCCGGATTCGAATCGAAGAAAGTGGATGGCCCCCTGCAAGTCCTGCCTGAAAGTTTTTATCCCTAGGTGTACGGTGCATTATTGTGGATATATGCCGCAGTGCTGCTGCGGCGTTGGTATACTGTGCACGTGCTCTTCTTCGCTGCGTACGAATACATGAAAAATATCGTCCGCCCCTTTCATCCGCTCATCGTTCTTGGCATCGTTGCAATCATTATCGGCGCGTTCTTTTTCTGGAATGGTGGCCACGGCGCTCTCTTTGGGAACGGTGCACAGCCGTTGACCGTGGAAGAAAAAATGGTGATCGTTGGAACCCTTTCGAATGATTCACGCGTACTGACCGCGGGAGAAAAAGCCGCGATGGTGAATGCCGTCGCGACGGAATCGATGGGCCCTGACGCATCTGCATCAGAAAGCGCGGTCGCGGCAAAAAACAGTGATAAGTTACAGATCCTGCAATCACTCGATAAATAATATGACCAGTACTTTGCGCGCCACATTCTTTTTTCTTTTCCTCGGGCTCGCGTTCTCCATTGTTTTTGCGAGCCCGACGCCTGCGCGCTCGGAAGGTTCCTCGGGGACGATCAGTGGCTACGCGTGGTCCGACACGATCGGCTGGGTGTCGCTTCGCGGCGCGACATACGGTCTTGCCGTCGCCAGTAACGGCGCCCTTTCCGGATACGCATGGAGCGACAATCTTGGTTGGATTTCCGCAAATCCGAGCGACCTTGCGGGCTGTCCAGAGTCGCCCTGCACCGCACGCATTGCAGACGGAAGAATACTCGGCTGGCTGCGGGCGCTTGCAGGAGGAAGTACCGAAAGCGGCGGTTGGGATGGTTTTATCTCGCTTTCGGGATCGAATTACGGCGTGACGCAATCGGGCGCCACCATTTCCGGCTACGCATGGGGAGCGACGAATGTCGGGTGGCTCAATTTTGATGCTACGACGGATTTCCTCGCCTGTGCCGAGACCCAAGGTTATTTTTGTGATGGCAGTATCTCAAAACATCGCGACAGCCAGTGCGTCGTTACGGCCACCCAATGCTCATACTTGTGTGCGGAAGATATCGGCATTTGCGTGCCGCCGCCTGCGCCGACGTACGTCTCCGGAGGCACGCTGCGCATTGATCCACGGATCGTAAACCACGGGAAAACGGTGAAGGTCTCCTGGGCCGTCGAACATGCGGATACCTGCACGGTGACCGAAAACAATCCGTCGATCAACGACTCATGGTCGGGCATCACATCCCAAAGTGCGACCTGCACCGCTTTCGGCAATGGGTGCAAATCGAGCGAGATTGCCGAACAAACGACCTACACGTTGCACTGCACCGGCGAGGGCGGGACTTTTACGGACACGGCGACCGTTACCTTGAATCCGAGCTGGAACGAGCGATAACGTGGTATCAATTTTATTATTATTTTATTATATACACCATATGCGTCTCACATTCTTTACATCCGCATCCGCTTTCATCGGCTTCCTTCTCTTTGCCGGTGTCGCTTTTAGTTGGACCGGCCCGAGCGCCGCTGCACCCAGCGGCAATGTTGCCGCCCCCGTCAATGTAGGTACTACTAATCAGGTAAAAGATGCATCACTCGGCGTGAACGGCCTCGCGGTCTTTGGCAACTCGATTCTCCAAGCCTCGAGCTATCTCAACTGGGGCACCACGAGCGGCTCATCAGGATACGGCATCCGCGACAACGCCGGTACGCTCGAATTCAAAAACTCGGGCGGGAGCTGGGCGAGTATCCAATCGACGGTGAGCACGCTATGTGGTGGCACCTGTGGGAGTCAATGGGCGACGAGTGGCTCGGCAATCTACTATATCGGTCAGGTCGGCGTCGGTGTGGATCCAAGCACGACACAAGACAACAATGCGTTGCAAGTAAAAAGTAGCGGCCGTAATTTCGCGATATTTTCAAATTACGTGGACACAACACTTCGTATCGGCGGTGAGACCGGATCGAATAATATAACCTTGAAGACCGATACCGAATCCCAAGGGATAAGGCTCCAGCCGGCGGCGGCATCATACGGGACACTCGCCGGTCTCACGGTCTCGGGTGTGGGCAAGGTCTATATCGGGACGACGGCCGATCAGACATACAACTCGCAATTAACCATCCTTGAAGAGCGGGGGACTGATACGCCCCTCAACCTCAAGGTGGGCGGGACCAACGCTCACAGTCAGATCATCTTCCAAAATGCAAACGGTCTTGTCGGGAATATCTATAGCCAAGGTTCAGCGACAGTCTACAACACCAGTTCTGACCGCCGTCTCAAGGAGGATATCAGGCCAACGACGCTTGGCCTCGCGCAGCTCATGCAGATTCCCGTCCGAGACTTCTCATTCATCAAAGATCCGACGCATACTACGACGACCGGATTCATCGCGCAGGAACTCGAACCAGTATTTCCTGCGGCTGTCACGACAAATGGCGATGATGGCATGGCACCGCTTAGCGCACATTTGATGCCATGGAGCGTCGACTACGGTCGCGTCACGCCCCTGATCGTGAGCGCAATCCAGGAACTTGCGAGGAAGGTAGACGACACGGCGCATCTTGTCGTTGATACTCTGACGAGCCGGCGCGTTGAGACCAAAGAATTGTGCGTCCAGAAATCCGATGGCAGCGATGTGTGTGTTACGGGCGATGAGCTTGCGAAGCTTCTCGGGAAATAGTCGATTGTATTTGGGGGGGGTAACCGCCGCACGGTGAACTTGCACTCCCGAGTCGTTTTGATACTATGCCGGTACGCACGCTCTGTGCGTATTTCTTTGCCTCATTTCCTCGTGCAGATTAGCGACCTGCCAGTTTAACTGATAGAGCGAGGGGGGACAGACAAAGAAACTACCGGAGCACTCAAAAGCGTTGGCAAATATGGGCGGGAGCCGCTTATCGTGGCTAGCGAGGATCCGAAATGAAAGCTCGCTTTCATTTCGTCCGAGCGAAGACACGAGAAGAAAGCTTCAGCTTTCTTATTAGAATTATTAATTTATTTGTGTTGGGGTTTGGGCCTAACCTAAAACCTAGTCCCTTGTCCCTAGCACCTAATTTAAAATATGGCAGGAGAATTTCAACGAACAAAGCCGCACGTCAACGTCGGCACGATCGGTCACGTCGACCACGGCAAGACGACACTCACGGCTGCGATCCTCAACGTTCTTTCAAAGGCGGGGAACGGATACACGGCACAAGTGAAGGGCGTCGACCAAATCGACAAGGCACCGGAAGAAAAGGCACGCGGTATTACGATTTCGCTCTCGCACTCTGAATACGAGACGCCGAATCGTCACTACGCGCACGTCGACGCTCCCGGTCACGCCGACTACATCAAGAACATGATCACGGGTGCCGCCCAGATGGACGGCGCAATCCTCGTGGTTGCCGCGACCGACGGTGTCATGCCACAGACACGCGAGCACATCTTGCTTGCGCGTCAGGTTGGTGTGCCAAAGATCGTCGTCTTCTTGAACAAAGTGGACATGGTGGATGACAAAGAGCTCATCGACCTCGTCGAAGAAGAAGTGCGTGATCTTCTCGACAAACAGGGATTCGATGGCAAGAATGCGCCGATCATCCGCGGCTCGGGTCTCAAAGCGCTCGAAGCGCCAGAGCCGGGCAACGAATGGAGCGACAAGGTGATGGAACTCGTCAAAGCACTTGACGAATACATTCCGCAGCCGGTTCGCGAACTCGACAAGCCGTTCCTCATGCCTATTGAAGACGTCTTCTCAATCGAAGGACGTGGTACGGTCGTGACGGGTCGCATCGAGCGCGGTATCGTCAAAGTCGGTGAGGAAGTCGAAATCGTCGGCATCAAAGACACGATGAAAACCGTCGTGACCGGTGTTGAAATGTTCAACAAGTCATTGCAAGAAGGCCAGGCAGGCGACAACGCCGGCGTCTTGCTGCGCGGTGCAAAGAAAGAGGATGTCCATCGCGGACAGGTTCTCTGCAAGCCGGGTAGCGTGAAGCCGCACACCGATTTCGAATCAGAAGTCTACATTCTGACCAAGGAAGAGGGAGGTCGCCACACGCCGTTCTTCACGGGGTACAAGCCGCAGTTCTACATCCGCACAACGGACGTAACCGGCGAAGTGACGCTGAACGAAGGCGTTGAAATGGTGATGCCGGGCGACACGGTGACCTTCAAGGTCAAACTCGTCGGCCCTATCGCCATGGAAGAGCAGATGCGTTTTGCTATCCGCGAGGGTGGTAAGACGGTGGGTGCAGGGGTTGTGACGAAGATCGTCAAGTAACAGTCCAAAGTCATAAGTCCTCGGTCATGAGGCACGAAAAAATCCGCCGAAAGGCGGATTTTTTCGTTCTAACTAATATTTTTCCCAACGTACGACAGCGGTCCGTACTGTTTTTTAAAACCTTCTACATCGATCTTACGGATTTCTTCACGAATTGTATCGTCACTGACTTTAGATGCATCCATTCCACTTGCTTGTGCAAGTTTCTCCGTCACCATTATAGCTGCAGCACCAGCTATGAATCCTTCTTCGAGAAGGATTTCACCAACGCGTTTTTGAATAGAGCCAATAAATTGGCGAAACTTGTCAGCATTGAATTCTTCAATCATATTTGATCAAGGTATTTAATAATGCATCTCTCCGATTATCGTAGCACACCTAATTACGGCGCCCGCGGACTTCTTCTTTCCCTCATGCTATGCTCACGGCATATAAGTAACATTTGATGATATGAAAAACTACATGGCAGTTTATTTAGGATCACCGGATCTGGGAAAGAAGATACGCGAAGACTCGAGTGAAGGCGCGAAGGAGCGCATGCAAGAAGGCATGATGGCGTGGGGGAAATGGATGGAAGATAACAAGGCGAATATCGTGTATGCCGGTGCGCCGCTTGGCGTCACCAAGAGGGTTGATAAGAACGGCATTTCGGATACGCGCAATGCGATCGGCGCATTCATTGTCGTCAAAGCCGAATCGCACGCGGACGCTGCCAAAATGTTCCTCAACCACCCGCATTTTATGATCTTCCCCGGCGAGTGCGTCGAAATCATGGAAGAACTCCCGATTCCGAAGATGTAATTAACTTAATCTCGATGTTTTTCGATATCGAGAAGAATGTACGTGTCGCGTACGATTGAGAAATAAAACCGCACGTTTTTAGTCACGCGTGCCTGCCAAATGTCGCGCGCCTCGTCATACTTTTTCGCGCGTAGTGATGGATGGCGAATGTTCGATATCAAGAGACGTACTTGCTTATCAAATACCGCTTGCACTTTTGAGGGAAATTTGCTGAACGCACGATCAAAATGCGTCGTCGTGCGATAGTTCATCATCGTAAGTGCTCCATCAAATCATCGACGGAATTAAATGGGCCACTCAATTTTCCCTGCGCTACTTCACGAAGCGCTTGCTGCAATCCGGCAGGGAGTTTTTTCTTCGCAACGCCCTTCTTGCCGTTTACCAAAGTGTCGAATATTTGCTTCGCACCCACCGTGTATGCTTTCCTCTTATCCGTGCGTAGACCTTGAATCGTTTTACGCCACGCACCAGCGTCCTTTTTTAGCGCTTCGTATTCTCTTTTTGGAATGGTTATAGTGCTCATACGAAAGCAGTGTAGCATATTCAGCTCATGGCGCGGTAATAGCATCGTGAACTAACTTGTCGAGGAAGGTGGAGGCAAGCAATTGACGCCGTGAGAGGAGCTGCTTATAGTTGCTCTCGGCCATTATAGGGAGTACCGGCAATGGAGTTGCGCACAACAGAATACCCGTTACTGCATCCGCGCACTTCCGATGCGGTGCGCGTCATAAGCTGGAATGTCCACTATGGCAGTGATGAAAGCCACGGGGACGACATCATGAAGGCATTGCAATCGTTCGATTGTGACGTACTGCTCTTGTACGAGTTGTGGGCCGATCTGAAATTACCGGAGCGAATTCATGCTCTCGGGTATGGTGGCGTATACGTCGAAGCGAATTACCGCAGAGTGTTCATACCGATCGGGGGTGGCATTGCGCTGTTTTCTCGTTTTGCAATCGAAGATATCCGCATTGTGGAGACGATTGCCGATGGCCTGCTATCTGTGCGGCGATACTATATCGAAGCGCGGTTGCGCGTATCTAGCACTTTCAGCCTTACGGTTGGTATGACACATCACTCGCTGCCGTTTGAGGTCGGCTTCAGCGGAGCGTGCGATGTGCTCTACAGAGAAGTTGCAAAGCATACGGAACGATTCTTGTTCCTCGGGGACTTGAACGCTCTGCCGAATTTCAAGATCGTGCAGAAATTACGTTCACGTCTCGCGCACCTCGGTCCGCCATTGCACTTTCCGTCCCATCCGACGAGCAGGTGGGTGAAGCGACTCGCGTTTCCACGCCGGCTCGATTATGCGTTCGCAACACATGACGTGAAAGACATGCTTGTTGGAGAAGCCCGATTCGGTGAGAGTCATCCGTCGGATCACAATCCGGTCCTCGTGCATCTTCGAACAAACAAGTGATATCAAAAAGGCCCGTCGAGTTAATACTCGCGGGCCTCGCTCTTGTCGAGCACCTTGCTTTGCAAAGGTGCTTGATTTTATGCATTTGTTATAATCACCGTAATTAGTTCGTAAATGTAAAAAACATATGAAAAAATTTGTCGTTATCTATCGCGTGCCGGTAGAGACTATGAATGAGTGGAAAAAGACTACGTCGCCGGAGGAGATGATGAAGCAGGGGAAAGAGATTGGCGAGAAGATGATGGCGTGGACGAAGAAGAACGAGAAAGCGTTTGTCGGTGAGGGTTTGCCGCTCGGCAAAAATGTCCGCATGACAAAAGACGGCGCAAAGCCCGAGACCAACGACCTCAACTATCTGCGCATCGTCGAAGCGGAAAGCGCCGACCAAGTCGCCGAAATGTTTAAAGACAATCCGCATTTCGACATCCCGACTTCATATGTCGACATCATGGAAGTCCCCCATATCGGGATGTAGTTTTCGCGTATGACCCCAAGTAGCTAGTTCATGCGCCTGTGGTAGTCTGGGATGGGAAATCCGATTGAAGGAGATAGTCATGTCGGACGAGAAAGAGAGAAGCGAGACCGGAAAGCTCATCGAATTGCTCAAGAAGCAAGCACTCATCGGTAAGTCAGAACAGGCTCGCCGTTTGCTGCGAGCAGTTGGAATTCGCGGCAAATTCAAGAAAGTCGTTCCAAAGCAGGATGCTCTGAAGGAGTAATCGATGGACTCGTACATCAAATTTGAGCGCAGTGCTCACGGCGCGACTGCTAAAATCGCGGAGGGTGCGATGGAAAAGCATTGTGGAAAGCTCCGCGATCTTCTCGAGAAGTCGGGGGCAAAATTGATCGAGAGAAAGACCTACACCGTCGCCATTGAAGATGGCGCGTACAAAGCGACCGTATGGGAGAAATGGAGTACCGACTGAATCTCAAGCACTCGAGGCCCGCGGACGTTTACGCCGCGGGTCTCACTTTATGCTCTCTCAAAAATTAATTTTCGCACGAGCACTGCGGACATTTACCCGAGTGATTCGGGTGCCCGCACTTCGCGCATTTTTCATCTGCCATCGCACAATGATCTCAAATCAACATGAAGAGCGGATGAATTTTCTTCGGGGGATATTATATCAGGTACCTT
Organism: Candidatus Kaiserbacteria bacterium; assembly: GCA_023267655.1. Classification (GTDB taxonomy): domain Bacteria; phylum Patescibacteriota; class Minisyncoccia; order Phycocordibacterales; family UBA2100; genus UBA10103. The sequence continues at coordinate 13,237 of JAHFMV010000014.1, read as the reverse complement.
TTTCTTATTTGTTACACTCAATACATGTCCACCAAGGCCTCCACCATCGAATATATTGAAGACCAGCTGACGGACGTCGGCGTCACATCTCGGAAGATGTTCGGCGAATATGCTATGTACTGCGACGGAAAAGTCGTCGCACTCGTGTGCGACGACACAGTGTTTGTGAAAATTACGGATGCGGGGAAGAAATTTGTCGGCAAAGACTACAAAGAGGGCGCTGCCTATCCGGGCGCAAAGCCCTCGATGGAAATCAACGAAGATTTGATCGACGACAGGGAATGGCTTCAAGAATTAATCCGCATCACCGCCGAGCGGCTTCCTACACCGAAGCCAAAGAAAAAGAGAGCGAAGAAATAGTGGGGTTGTACTCTGCAAGACGCTATAATGCCCCCATGAAGCACGAACAGAAGGTGGTGGCGGCAGGCGCCGCAAGTGGGGTTATCGGAATGCTTGCGCTCGTTACTTTTTTGACCTTCCACATCCTTCCGACGCCGGGAATTGCCGACACGATCGCAGCGCGCCTCACGTATGCGCTCGCAGCCAATGTATTTGCGATGCTGCCGCTTTTTATCATGTTCGCGACGATAGGGAACGAGCGGTTCCTTTCGGAGGCGATTGATCCCTTGCGCCACGCGGAAAACCGCACGATGGAAATCAACGCTCGCGTCTCGCAAAACACGTTGGAGCAGAATTTCTTCTTTCTGATCGGCACACTCGCGCTCTCGACCGTCGTGCCGGTGCAATACCTCCAAATCATCTGGGCCTGCGCGATCACGTTCGCCCTCGGCCGCTTTCTCTTTTGGGCGGGCTATCACAAAAATCCTCTCTACCGAGCCCCCGGCCTCTCGTCTGTCGCGTACATGAATCTCTTTATCATCCTCTACGTGCTGTATCACGTGCTTGTTTAGCATGGAATTCAATCCGATCGTCAAAAAAGAACTCCATGTCGTCGCACACGGACAGAGTGCGCGCTTCCGCGCCGTGAAATATGCGATTCTTATTCCGCTCTTTATTGCGCTCTACTTATGGAGCGGGTGGGGGATGACGTGGAAAGTGCTTCTTGCGCTCGCCATCTTCGGCATCATCGTGCACTTCCTGTTGCGCTGGAAAACAAACGGATGGACACAGTCGTGGTGGCTCTTCCGTCCTGACGACTTGCGTAAATAGGATTGCTCACCGTAGTAGTTCGTTTTGCTATAATCAGACGATGCATTTTCTCAATGAGGTGCGGATCCTTCGCGATGAAGGCAAGTTGCACGCGCGCCTCATTACTCGCACGCGCATCCTTCTCGGTATTTCACTTGTCCTCGGCGGCATCACGATCTTTAATATTATCTACCGCGGGGCGGATTGGATGTTTGCAGGTGGCCTCGTGCTCGCAGGACTTATCCTCGGCCTCTTCGTCTTCTCGCGCATGAATCCTGTGCAATGGAACGAAGAACAAGCAATCATCGAGACCGGCCGCATGGACACGGTGGGGTATATCATCCTCGTGCTCTATATCGCACTCGAAATCGGCCTGCGCACCTTTCTCAAGGATTTTTACCCGCTCTCAGCGACCACACTTATTCTCGCCGGCGTCTTTGGCGTGCTTTTTGGCCGCGCCATTGGCACGCTTATCGAAGTTCACCGCGCCTACAAAGCGGCGCATTCCTAATGAACCGTATGCGAACGTTACCGATAGTGGTTGTTTACATCGATAATCTCGACTAACTCTGGAGTGATGAAAATAAACAGAGCGCGGTATTTACGGTCAATTCTAAAACTATATACCTGCAGATGTTTCGGTTCGAGCAATTCAAAATTGAGGCTTGGATGGAATATATTTTCTTCAAAAAGTCCCTTTTGCTTTTCGTATTTGCGCAGTAAGGTGCGTTTCTTCAAAAATCTCTCTTGATCCGTACGAAGAGGTAGGATCTGCATGCGCTTTCTCGATTATTTCGAAAAATACGACGAACGAGCAAGTCCTTTTGCCAGACTATCAAGGAACTTTTTCGAATAGCGCCCCGTTTCTTTCATGGCAGCGATTATTTTTTTTGCATCGCGGGTAGGGGGCGAGTTAAACACATTAGTCCCATGGGCGGAAGCGATTTTTCTATACGCCGCGGCCTCTCTTTTTAGGCTCTCGTACTTGGTTTTTGGTATGGTAACGGTGCTCATAACGCCCATAGTAGCATAGTTGCGTTTTCCCGAAAGATAGTGCATACTCCACGCGTTCCAAGCACCTTCAAAACAAGTTTAGAGGTGCTCGGTCAAGAACTATGACAGCGGTAAAGACAGTAAAACCCCGCACCCCGCGGGCAAAGAAGGCAGAGGCGACACATCGCCTTCGCATTAAAGTGCGCGCCTATGAGCACGCTGTCCTCGATCGCTCGGTGAAGCAAATCATCGACACTGCCGCCCGCTACAATGCGACCGTCATCGGTCCCGTCCCGCTCCCCATTGACATCAAAAAGTACACGGTGAACCGCGCTGCCTTTATCGACAAGGATTCGCGCGAACAATTTGAAATGCGCATCCACAAGCGCATGATTGATATCGTGAATCCGGAAGGGAAGGTCATCGAAGCTTTGACCAATATTGATTTGCCTTCCGGCGTCAGCATTGATGTCAAAATGATGTAGCTCGCTGCTACGCGGCACCCCACTCGATCAATGATTTTTTAATTTCCTCGTCGGAAACCTCGAATCCCGGTTTGAATACCACTGCTTCCTTGTAACTGACATCCTCGAAGAACGGCAATTGCTGGCGGAATAGGCGCTCATTAAATTCTGGAAATAATTCCTTTGTTTTCGCAATAATCTCCGGAAGTGAATGATAATCACGGATCAAAAAGAAGAGATCGACATAATCTTTCCATTTTGAGCGGTATCCGAGCGCATACGCCTTCATTGCGGCAAGCACAAGGAGTGTCGGCATCTCAATGAAGGTGTCCACGTTCTCCGTAAACGGAATCCGATGGGGGAAATGAAAAAATGTAATCTGGACGTTGAGTGCGTTGAATGTTAATTCTTCGTCGCGATCGCGAAGCACTCTGCCCACGAGCGCACCACGCCGAAAGTGATTCAAGAGCGACGAGGTTTTAAAGTCATACTCGGGGTCTTTCGTGAACAAATCAAAATCGATCGACTCGCGATGGCCAATCTGGAGTGCGATCGCAGTTCCTCCGACCAGCCCAAAATCATCCTTAAAGCGTTTGAGAACCGGAAGTAATTGCACTTGCCCCTCCGTCAAAATCTCTTTATGCAGCGTGGACATGTTTGTCAAAGTAAAGCTTGAAGTAGCGGCTCACTTCGGGAAAGTAGTTTGTCCGCGGACGGAATGCGTGCGCATTAAAAATCTGCGACGCGCGGTCGATCCCCATAATGCGGATCATTTCCTGAAAGTCGTCCCAATCGCCATAATTCAACACATGCTCCACAATCGATTCTTCGGGGAGGTTGTCGTAATCTTTGGAATACCAGATTAGGCTCGGGCGTTTACGGATGAAATCGGCCAGGGCGGGATTCGACATACGGCGCATTATACCACAGATCCGCATCGTTTTCTTTGCGTCGGGGCGCTCACCAATATCGACCTCCCGTCAGGTGCCTGCCGAGCACCGTGCTTTGCTCTGGCGCTCTGGTCTCCGTCGACGCCTGCCCCGTTAGAGGCGCAGTTCTCTCATGGGGTGAAGATGATGTAAAAGAACGGCTCTCTCGAGTATCGAGAGAGCCGCGTCATGTCCTTACGGAATGACAAACACATAGGGAGAAGCAGGATGGATTTCCTCTTCCAGTTTTCCTGAATACCCCCTTAGTATCCGTCGGCCGTCGCTTGCGGCGAGCAGGAAAATACCGCGCGGGTATTTCTTCGTCTCGCCCTTGGTCGCGACAGACGGCATCGCGACATAGCACCAGTCTCCTGCGACATATGCGCACTCTTCGCGCAGTGCAAGCACCATCTCGCCCGTGAGTCGTTCATAGCCGCGCTTCTTTGCGGCGGCATAGAATACTTTCCGCGTTACCGGCTTTTCAAAGCCGAGCATGCGCGGCGTTACTTTGCCGAGCTTGACCACGATCTCATCTTCGCGATCCGGCACGACGATCTTTTTCATCATCGCGGTTGCCCATGGCGTGACATCAAAGCCGCTTCCGGCGACCGAGAATAGTGCCTCATACTCGGCAGCGCTTTCGCGGTGTCCAAGCTTGAGTGTCATCCACACCGGCAGTTCCAGCGTGCTTCTCTCCGGCACGAGGCCCGTCAAAAAGTCACGGACCCGGTCTTCGTCTTTGAGCAATCGTTGTTGCTCAGCGTGCGTGAGGTGCGGCAAGCAGCGCAGCACCATTGCCATGAAGTCTTGCGCCGTAGTATCTGTCGTCTCAAGCATCGTCGTTCTCCTTAGTGGTGAACCAAGCAGGCCAAAGATCCAGAAGCCTCTTCGCAGACTACGGAGAAAGGGGGTAAGTGTCAATGTTGGGCGGTAGAATAGTGTCGCAGCGGGCTTTTTTCGCGCAATCCCCACCCCACTAAAATGCATTGACGTAATGGCGTAGAAGTTTTATGATCGGTGATAGCTGGGTGTCACACGTGCATTCAGCGGGATAGGCAATCTCAGGAGATGTGAAATGAAGACGTTGTTGGCAAGTTTGGTAGCAGTTGCGGTCGTCTCGGCCACGCCAGCAGTGGCGGCGCCCCTCAAGGCGCAAAGCATGAAGCCGACGACACAGTCGATGATCAAGGAGAAGGTGAAGTGCTGCTGGGGCGCCAAGGGTCGCGTCTGCGGCGCTCGCTGCGAGTGAGAACAATCAGCAGGCAAGTCGCGTTGGGGCTCCGAAAGCGGGGCCCCTTTTTTACATCGCAACATTACATCGGCGTTTTCATAAATTGCGTAAATGCATGTGGCATCGTCAGTGATGCATCAGGAGTGATCACACCACGTTCCAAGTTCAAAAAAAATTCTGCATTCTGAGGGAACGCCTTTTCAAAAAGCTTCATAGCAAAATCGTTTGCAAATGATTTTGATTCTCGTACTCGATGCATTGCGACGATCAGCTCGTCGGGAGTCCCCACACATTCGAAGGGCTTGAACCCCTCAAGTCCGAGAAGGCGACGCAAAAGTGGCTCAAAGGTCGCGTCAGCAAAGAGATTTTTCCCGAAGATGTCGATGACGTCTTCTTTGGGCAGGAAAGCCGCGAGGCACGCGAACATAAAAAGGCATTTCGGACACCGGTTGCACCAATACGCATGCCCTCGTCGTGCGGTTTCGAGAACGGATCGTGGGGAAAAGAAGTTCATATTACAGCTTGAAAATGCATTAAAATATTCCCGGTATCCTGCGAATCTGCGCACCATTTCGATTTCAGAGAGTTGCCGGATAGGTGAAAACACAATGATGTCTGGTCTGATGTACTGCGTAATATACCGCTGCATCATCGCTTCGCATTCTGACGACTTACTCCATTGGTGATTGACGGTAAGGCCGCGATACTCGAGGTTGCCGTTGTCGGCACTACCCTCATTGGCGAGGATGATATATCGGTGGCCATGCAACATGGCATACGTGACCGCTTCCAGAATGACCGCGCAGACGAATGGATATCCCGGCTGTACGTTTTGTTGCTTTGTGATGTGTGCTGCACGCGGATCACGTGTGCGTATGATCGAGCGCAACGGTTTGCCGACGATACGGGCGACGTTATGCTGAATCGCAGTATTTCCGAGGACGAGTGTCTCAAATGGTACCGATACCCCTTTGAGCGCTTCGGCAACAACGATCGAGTCCTTCCCGCCACCGAGTGCGAGGAGGATGCCGTGAGCGTCGGGGCGCGGTTTGGTCGGAGCCAGTATATGTTCAGAAAAGGGAAATGATACCAAGCCCCTAAAGTCTATGTGTGATCGGTAGAAGAATTCTCCAAAGCCTTTCGTATAAAGGTCATTCCAAAATTGAGCCTGATCGTGATCCAGTGTAAATGCTTCAGTATTCAGTACCGGCGCAGCGTGCAATTTCCAATACGTACCGCCTAAGATGAGCGAAAGGCTCTCAAAGGCAGGCCGCATTGTATCGGCCGCTACGCTCCACTCTGCTGTGGTCGTCTGCCCGAACCATAATTGGTCGGTAAACGTAATCTGTGTGCCATCATCAAACTCTGTCACATACGAAAAAGTAACGACTGAAGTTGTCGCATCTATTGAATAGGAGCCGAATATAAACCGTGTCGCGTGCCGCATGGATGCAGTGTAAGGCGAGGCACCTGATACTCAAAACAAGGTCATCCCGCTCCTGACATCGTCTCATCGACGAGTATTTGTGTCTTACCGCGGGGTGTTATGGGGATTGATGCAAGGGTCTGCACCTTTATGGCGACGTTACCACCAACGACGGCACGCAACGACCGTTCAATATCAGACGCCGAATGCTCGCCAAACCCGGAGCCGCTCACAATCCGAGCGACGATTTCTCGCGGACCTGTTTTGGCGATCTGGTATTGATGCACATATTGCATGAACCCGTCCATCGCGCCATCAAATTCAAGGTGATGGATACGACGTTCTCCAAGCTCGATAAAACTCGCGTATCTCCCCTCGATCCAGATGCGAGGCGTCATAAGGCCACATGCGCAAGGAATCCTCGATATATATCCGCGATCACCAGTTGCATACCGGATAAAAGGCATATTGAAGTTGTGAAGGTCGGTTGCGAGAATTTTTCCGTTCTGACCATCAGGAACTCTCGTCCCATGTGCATCGACGACCTCGACGATCACTGATTCGACGTGGACATGAAAACCGTCGTGTACGGCGCATTCAGTCCCGATGACACCGATTTCCTCAACGCCGTATCGGTCAAAGACGACTCCCATGAGAGCCTGCTCGATACGATCACGCGTCGGTCGAGAAAGCATTTCCCCAAAGGAGATTATATGGGGGACAGCGAGCCGGGCTGCTCCCCGTCGGTCTGTCATGTACCGCGCAAGCTCACCAAGTATTGATTGGTAACTTTCGATAATAGTCGGTTTGAATTCGACAAGTGCCGTGTAGACTTTCTCCGTGTCAGAGAGGAATTCTTTGACAGGAATAAACAGTTTGTTTTCTCTCTGTCCCGAACGGATCTTTATTTTCGCGATTCGCGCGTTCCGCAAGGGCTGCAACGACATCCCCCAGTAGAGGAATCGTGTACACATGTAGTCATTGAACGCCGTTGCAGCGGACAATTGGTTGGGAAGGAAGGTAAACGGTTTACCACTGGTCCCTGACGTCCTGTTCCACCACACACCATGCGGCCGACTCACGTCAATCACTTCTTCAACCGGACGTCCGGTGAACGTGTTTTTGGTAAGAATCGGGAGGCGTTCAAGATCATCCGCAATGCGAATATCGCGTGCTCGCACGCCAATATCAGCCAGTCGCTCTCGATACATCTGTATGTTGTGTTCCGCATGCGCAACAAGCTCATGCAGACGTCTCCCATGCCATTTTCGTAGGAGCACTGGGGGCAACTGCTCGATCCACCGAAGATATGCAACATACAACTGCGGTCCTAGGGTATCAAATATCCGCATGAGTATTCGTGGTTTCTCGGATAAAATATCGTGCTTTACCGCTCTCTGCTTCGGAAATCGATTCTACTTTTTCCCAGGATATTTGGGCTGAAGGATGGATTGTCCTCGTGAGCAGCTCGGACAAGGTGTCCAGTACCTCGTCGAAGAGTGGTCCCGGTATAACCCGTATCAGGAAATCAGCCTCTCCCCGGAGGATTATCTGGAATTGCTGGACGGCGCCAGCGAAGCTGTCCACCGCCGCGGAGATGTCAAGAAGGGAGACGACGTATCCGTTGGAGAAGCGAATGTATTCGGCCTCTCTACCGCTCATGTGGAGAGTATCGAGTGTCCTCTTACATGCGCAGGTACTGCGATTGCGTACGCCGCGGTCGCCAATGTCATAACGGATAAGCGGCATAGCGCGTGCTTCGAAGCAGGTCACTATAATACGGCCCTCTTCGCCGTCGGGGATGCGCTTCCCCTCGCTGTCGACGATCTCGATATAGGCCCATTCCTCGTTGATATGCATCGTCTTATATTCGCATTCGAAGGCGAGCCAACCGGCCTCGCGCGATGCGTAGACCATCCTGAAATCCGAGCTCAGGGTTTCTTCCACAAGCGCACGCGATGTGGGAGAGATGTTTTCTCCAGTCGCCATCACCGCCGCAACAGGCATGGATTCCTCCGCGTCACGAAGTTGTCGCGCTACTTCAACGACTGAAGAGGTGTATCCATACAGAATGAATTTTCCATGCAACCGCTTCCCAATGTCGAGAAGATCACGAAGCCGATACTGGACGCTCCCAAAACCGCGCAAGAAGAACCAGATGTGCTTGCGGAATGTAAAGCCTTGCCGGTATCTGCTGCGCATGTAGACGACAGGCAAACGTGCGGTGCCCACAGATCGCATGATCCGCTCGGTAATGGCGAAGCTTCGTAATTCGGACATCCAGTCAAACCAAAAATTCAGCGGACGGCCGGTTGAACCGGATGTGTGGTCGTAGACGCTTTGTCTCGCACGTCGCATGTCGCAATACTGCTCGGGAGAGAGCGATGCAAAAGTCTTCTTGGATATTATCGGGAGGGTTGCAAGCGAATCAATGGAGAGGTCTTCAGGCCTAATTTCATTTTCACGCATCACGTTTTCCCAGAGGGGGATATGCGCCGCATGCTCGGCAGTACGGCGGATTTTTTGCGCTGCGAGCGAATCGTGCATTGTGCGCTGCCAGTACTGACTTTTTATGAGTGCGCGCGTGTCGAAAAAAACCGGGATCCTTTTGAGGAAAGTGCGGTAAATCCACGGGTGCGTCCAAAAACTATCGTTCCTCCAGCCACGGTGCATAAGTATGTCTGTTGGGTTCATAGAGTGATCGGCATGGTCAATGTTGGCGAGTACGAGCGCGCGAGGTTGTCGATTGGGATGTCAATGTATGAAAGTTTGTTTCCAAAGAAGACCTTGAGTTCGGCCTCTTTTTTGAGACGGTCGGGTCTGAAATGACCGAACGGTGTCGCATAAGGGCGTGAAGCAGTATCAGGCCATTCGGATTGGTACACGAGTCTCTTGAACACATGCTTGTTATATTCAGGATAAAACAATGGAGGGTTTGCGGTTCCGAACACAACGATCGGGATGTGCAAATATGCCGCATACAGTTCTGGGGTAGCGCGGAAAAAGAATGGTTCGTGATCTGTGTCATGTTCTTCAGACCATTGTGCGAGACCATAGTCACCGGGCCCGAATCGCAATTGGATCTTTTGTGTCCCAGGGTCGCTTCGGTACAATTGTCCGCCGTCACCGATGACCGAGAAAAATCCTGCGTCCTCCGCGTATGCAAGGAGTGCCGCTTGAAAATACCGCATGATGTTGCTGGAGATGAAGCCACTCTCCGCAAATGTGGCGGGTGGCTGTCCGAAAAACCCTGGTGTTTCGAAAGGGACAACATGGTGCGTAACGTTACGATCCCAGCACCATTTCTTCGCATGCTCAACGTCACGTCGATTTGCGCCACCTTCGTGTTCGAACGTTGTTGCGGTAAATGTGATGCCTTGGTCAAAAAAGGAACGGCACATGATCTCGCTGTCGAGGCCTCCGGAAAAGAAGAGGAGGAGGGGTTTTTTTGCGCGACCCGCGACGAAACGTGCGGTCGCATACACTTCCTTCTTCCAACTATTCGGCTCCCGCATGCACCGGGAAACGGCGGCCGAGAACGAACCATCTTTTTCGGTTTTAAACGTGATCGCGCCCATGACGCCAGTATACAGAATTTCGTCAGCAGAAGCTGACTTCAGAAGGAGTCGTGGTGTTTCCGTCAATATTAATTGACAAACAATCATTCATGTCCTACCATTGAGTCAGTTGGGTGGGTGTGCCCATGACCAGCGACTGCGAACCAACATGGAGAACAGCCATGAAAAGGATTTTTGCTGTAGGCACGGCGATTGTAGCACTGTGCACGTTTTCACAAACGGCGGCGGCGAGAAAGACGTGCGAGCAGCAGTACTCGATTGAGTGGGAAGTGAGGTTGTGCAACAAGCTGAATCGAGACGGCTATTCCCGAAGGGGCGAGTCACGCGCACAGCGAGCGCAACCGACCGTAGAACCGCGTCAGTACGGCAGCAATCCTCGGCGAAAAAAGCCCGAGTAACGCAATGGCGTAAAGAGGGGGTCCGATTAAGTAAGATCGGGCCCTTTTGTTATGGGAACGGATGTGGCCACGGGTTAAATTCTTTTGCAGCTTTGTAGCCAATTTTTTCAGGCACTTCCTTCAAGCGCCGCGCGTTGAGCGTTGCCGCGAACTCACCGAGATAGAGAGGGATCAGTTGTGGGACAATGGTGCGGACGACGTGATACCCCAGCTGGTCCAAGACCGCATTATGTATTTCATACAGGTAAATCTCATATCCAGGGCCACGTTTTGCACAGAGTGCGCGAATGTGCGCGAGTTGTGATGCGACGGAGTCATACGTACTCGCATTACGCATAAATGTTCCCACACTTTCTTTTTCACCAGAGATAAAAAATCGGAAGCGGTCCATCATTTCAGGTCCTCGCCACGAGAAAAGTCTTTCCATTCTTCCGATGCCAAAATGCGAAAAAGCGCGATAACCCGTCGGCAACTCAAATTTCTCATTCGTTGCGACATAGTTATTCACGACCATGGATTCGATGGCGCTTTGCATGAGCGTTCCCCTCACGTCGAAACCAGCACTGCTTCCGATTGATATGACAGGTCCATTCTTCTCGTGCGGATCGATGATGGCGCATGTTGCGCTTGGTACTCCAAAATCACTCGTCGTATCGAGAAAAACAATGTCAATTCCAAAGCGGCGAATATACGCGACAAGGCGCAGTACGTCTGGATCCTCTACGGTGTCAATATCAATTATTTTTGGCGCGAGGGAATTAAGCCAGTAGATGAGAAAGCCGTCGCGTTGGATAGCCTCGAGAAGTGCTGAGAGAATCGCCTCGTCTTTGGTGAAATGACCGGCGCTGCCGCTCGTTGTCTGGAAGAAAATCATGCGCTCGCTCGCAAGGTTTCGTTGTGCACCATGATGGTAATTCCAGAATACGATCTGAGCTGGTATAAGAAGTGTCTGTGAACTTTCGAGTGCGTAACCTTTGACCCACCGGAAAACGGACGTTTCGTCCCATCGCAGGCCAGGGAAGAGGCGTTTCTGCCAATCGTGAAAGAAGTCGAACTGCATGAGGTCGATGACGTTTTCGCCATTGTTCTGTAGTTCTGCAAATGATGCGGCTCGGAATGATTCGCGCTGGTAGGTCGAGAGGAAGAAACGCTCAAGCATTTCACCGACGGCTTTTGACATGGCTTCTTCCGGATCGAAGGAGCCGCCGAAGCCTCCATACGCGACAGGTTCACCATCAGAAGAAGAATCGCGAGGAGGAAGCAGTTCAAAATTAGGAATGTAGGGGCGATCATTGCGCCGGTACCGCTCCGAGAAACGTGGGGCGTCTGTGACGCCGTTTTCATGGAGGAATGACAAGAGGCGCCGCCAGTTCGCGGGGATACCGTCGTCAATGACAAGTGACGGCGAAGGGAATCCATCAACATCGAGCATCCGCTCACCGATAAACGAACGCAATGTTTCTTCAGTTGTTGCTATAGATTTGAACCTGCTGCATGGCGTATTGAATTCACGGAGAATTTCCTCTCGCGAACGAAGGCGGTTTACGGGGTAGAGCGCTTGCAACCCTGATGAATGAAATTCTTCTCTTCGCATCGAAGCAAGTATAGCCTCTTTTGCCCAATGTTCGAGTGAGCGGTATTATGGCTTTACATGCCGGATTTTTCGAAGCTTTTCCACCAGTCGTCGAAAGACCTTCAGGGCGGCGGAAGTGTTCGTATACCGCGCGACGAGAGTCTTTGGCCCGAGGAATGGAAGACCATCTACTACAAGACCTACCCACGCTTTGAGAAAATTGCACTGCCCGTAACTACGCCGACCGCAGACTTTTTTGATCTGATACGCGGCAGGAGGACTGACCGTCGATTTGCGAAGAATGCACTGACGTCCGAAAAGCTCTCAACACTTATCAAATACTCATGCGGAATTACTGCCGAGCACGAGGAGTGGAACCCGCGGCGCGCACAACCGTCTGGTGGCGCGCGATACCCGCTCGAAGTGTATCCGATACTCTTTTCGCCCGCCGGCGACATTCCTGCGGGCATGTACCACTACGACGTGAAAGCGCATGCACTCGACGTGCTCGCACAACGTTCGTTTGCAAGCAACGACATCGCACCACTTTCATCGTACGAGTGGGTTCAGAATGCCTCATGTCTCCTTGTTATAACCGCTGTCTTCTGGAGGACGCAACGTAAGTATGGCGAGCGCGGCTATCGGTATGCGATGCTCGAAGCTGGGCATATCGGGCAGAATGTATATCTCGCGAGTATGGCACTTGACCTCAAATGCTCCGGACTTGGAGGCACGCTTGATGAGAACATCGAAAAGTTACTCGACATCGATGGCATCAACGAATCAGTCGTCTATGGGCTCGTTATCGGTTGATGGTACTGCGGTGCGGTCGCCGTGGACGATAACATAACGCACGAGGGCAAAAAGAGTCAGTATCCATACAAACCACCAGAAAGAAACGAGGTATGAGAGAAAGGGTAACAGGAATGCTTGGAGGGCAGTAAGGTGCGGCGGGCTATTGCCGACGAGTTCTGTGAGCGCGATGATGGGGAGGTCGTTCATAGTTAATCAATGAATTCCGAATAGTTGTTTTGGACCGGATACCCGATTGCCGGCGCTTCCGGTGGCTCTTTAATCCAATCGTTGTGCCAAAATGCCGAGTACGAGAGCGTGCATATATTTTGTTCATCGACGATACGGTAGAACGGACCGCCATTGATCGAATGATCGAATTGCATCGCTACGCGATCTGCGCCGCTGGCACAGACCTTTTTATATTGCTGGAACGGTCCGTAGGGGGAGCAGCGCGACCACGCTTTCGGCGATTCGTATCGCTCGCGTACAACCCATTCACTTCCTATATGGTGCACGATGCGCTCAGTGAGGCACGCGAAGTTTCCACACGTACTTCCTATGGGGAGTCGCCATACACTTTCGGAGAGATGAGGTGTCGCGGCGGGGTAATGCATGGTCAGTGTCGCGATGCACTGATGGTTTGAATCAAACATCCACGCGCCATAGCGGAAACCCTCGAGTGTTATCTTCTGATCACCGGG
>JAHFMV010000013.1 GCA_023267655.1 Candidatus Kaiserbacteria bacterium | reverse complement strand
GACCGACTGGCTCATCGAGTACACCTTCGTTCGTCCGCATCAATCACTTGGCTACCTCACGCCATGGGCGTATTATCAATCTGCTGCCAGAGTGTCACCGATGTGGTCGTCTCGTACACAGTTTAGACATTCAAGACGAAGGCTGATAGAGTGGCCGGGTGAAATGGACATACATCGGAATAGGTGGTGCGGTAGCGATTCTCCTCCTCGGAGGGGCATATATTGCTATCTCTCATACCGGCGCATCGTCTCCCGCGGACGTACTGCACGATGCAAACACGATCGCCCAGGGCGCTGCAGATTTCAAGGAACTTTCTGCGCGGTTTGAGAAGCTGGCGAAAGATAAGGGGGCGCTCTATGCGTACGACGTTCTTCGGCATGCACAGCTTCCTCCGGGGACCGACGTGCACCTTCTCGGCCATACGATCGGCGACGTGTTGTATCAGCAAACAGGTGTCGCAGGAATCGCGGATTGCACACAAGAATTTCGAAATGCCTGTTCGCACACGATTGTGATCGGCGCACTCCAAGATTTTGGCGAGGCAGCGTTGCCGAAAATCCATGATGCATGTTTGAAAGCTCCGGGCGGGAGTGGCGCCTACACGATGTGTTACCACGGGCTCGGGCATGGTGTGTTTGCATATTTTGAATACGATCTCCCGAAAACAATCGCGTTTTGCAAGAAAACCGGCACTGCCGACCATCATGATGAAGAATACGTGCAGTGCGTCGGCGGCGCGATCATGGAACTCATGGGAGGCGGTGGACACGATCACGATGCATGGCTCGTGAGCCGCGACAAATATCTTTCGAAGACTGATCCGCTTGCGCCATGTTCCACGTCCGTCATTCCTTCCGAATCGAAAGGATTTTGCTACACCTACATCACGCCGCATCTGTTCGAGTTCGCGGGCGGCAACCTCGGCAACCCGCAGCCGGCGGATTTCAAAGCGTCCTTTGGCTATTGCGACACAATCTCAAAAAGTACACCCGATCAGCGTCGTTCGTGCTTTGCCGGAATTGGAAAAGAATTTCCACTGCTTGCGGTCGCGCGCGATACACGCGCCTTGAGTGCTGCGAGCGATGCGAACCTTTCGCAGATGCGGACATGGTGCACGCTTGCGCCGCATTCGGAAGCGTACAACGACTGCACCAATTCGATCGTTGATTCGCTGTTCTGGGGCGGCGAAAATAACGCGCATGTATCCATTAAATACTGCGCGCTCGCAAGCGGCGCGGATGCGAAGGAATGCTTCCAGTACCTCACCGGCATCGCGCACTATTATCTCAAAGATCCGCAGGCGCACGAAGCCTTTTGTTCCGCGATGCCGGCGCCGTTTGCGGCGTCATGCCGTACATCATCATGACGTGGAAACCGATCGCGACTTTCGTGTGTGTGGTGCTCCTTGTTGTGCTCGCTGCGTTTGTCTACCACAGAAGTCGTGGTGCAGGCGAGAGCGTGGATGAACGCGCGGGAATCGCCGCGCTTTTTAAGGGTCGCACGTCAACAGAAGCCTACGCCGCGTTTAAAAAGAAGTTTACGTCCGCGTCGACCGCCGACCAGCACAATGCCGCCCACATGTTCGGCGAACTGCTGTACGCGAAAGAGGGCATACAGGGATTTTCAATTTGCGACGGCAGTTTTGGATTTGGATGCGCACACACGTTTATCCCGCTTGCGCTTTTTGACCATGGTGTGGATGCGGTAGGGAAATTCGACGCCGCGTGCGTGCAGGCGTTCGGTTCGGAGAGCCTCGGTTGTTTCCATGGCATCGGACACGGCCTCGGCGCAAATTTCGGCTACAGCACGGATGGCCTCTCGAAAGCACTCGCACTCTGCGATACCCTTTCATGGAAAAAACCGTACGGCGGATGTCGCGACGGTGTTTTTATGGAATTTAACGCGCGTCTCATGGCGAGCAATGAGAGCCAGAAAGGCCGACCATTTTCCATAGATGAGCGCCTCGTGCCGTGCACTACTGTTCCTGAGGACGCACGCGTTGCGTGTTATTTCGAGCTGCCGACGTGGTGGGAAAATTCGTTTCCGACTGATCCGACGAAATACGAGCGCATGCAGTCGTATTGTGCGGAGGTGAGAGCTCCTGCGTCGCGAGAAGCGTGTTTCCGCGGCATCGGCTACGCGATCGCGCCGGGTGCAGCGTTTGATCCTACGCGCGGAGATGTCTCGTGCGACATTCTAAAAGCACACAGCGTGCAGCGGCTGCAATGTCGCGAAGGTCTCGCATGGGCGCTCTGGGCGGATCCGCAGTACCGCAGCGGTGCGGATACTGCATGCACCGAAGGACTTTCCACTGCAGATGCGACAGCATGTAAGGCGCAGTATCTGTTTACGATTAAATAATCCATATGCGCATTCTCTTGCAGTATCGTTTCTGGATCATCGGTAGCATCGTTGTATGCGCCGCGATCGTCGGCAGTCTTGCGTTTTTCACGCGCGCACAAGCGACTGATATCCCTGCGCTTGTCGCCGCGTGTGAGAAACAAGGAGCGCAAACGCAGCAATGTCTCAATGATCTCGTGCTTGCGCAAGCACATGATCGTGGCATCGGTGCAGGATTTGACGCGCTCGCAGCTGCGTACGCCCACGATGCCGAATTCGCCGCGTTCTGCCACGGGAGCACGCACGAGCTCGGCAAAATCGCCTACGCAGATTTTAAAGTGGGGAAGGATATCGAATTGTCGTCGAAAACCTCGTACTGCGGATTCGGATTTTTCCACGGGTTCATGGAATCGCTCCTCCAAGATAGCGGCACGATTGATGAGGCGCGGAAATTCTGCGCGTATGTCGATGACAAGCTCAAGGCGAGCGTCGGCGGCGTCACGTTCGCGTGTTACCACGGCATGGGGCACGGCGTGATCGATGGCAGCGACACGAGCCTCTGGGGAGACTCGAAGCGTTTTATCCAACCCGGACTTGATCTGTGTGAGAAGTTGGGGAGTACCGACATGGAGAAAAACTGGTGCGGATCTGGCGTGTTCAATGCATTCGCGATCCATGTGCGCGATCCTAAATATAAACTGAACATCGACCCTCTGGACGCGTACGCGATCTGCCGTGCGCAGACAAAATCGTATTTCAAAATCGCCTGCTATGACCAAATGAATTCGTACTTTGTCGAATCGACAGCCGATTTCGGCGAAGCCTTGCGGGCGAGCGCTCGCTCTGCGGCGAAAGATCCCGGCGCAGTGCCGCATGCTGTTGAGAGCGTCGCCGGCTACGAAGTACTACGCGTCCTTCAGTCGACGCGGCCTGCTGCAGACTATCTCAAGGACTGCGCGGCTCTCTCTGGAGAATTGGCGGATTCCTGCACGCGTGGATTCGCAAATGGCCTCGTTGAATTCGGAAAACCCGGAGCTGAATACGACGTTGCGCTTCCTATGTGCGCAGTGGCCGGAGCACAGATGATGGCGTGTGCGGAAGGCATTGCCACCGCCGTGCGTGACCGTTTAAGCCCCGCTATCCAGCAAAAGCTCTGCAGCGACATGGCGCATTCTCTTGGCGATACATTTGGAACGAGATGTCGCGAGATCATGGTGCCGTCCCCTCAATAAGGGCGATGTTTCGCAGGAATGCCCTCGTGTGATAGGTTGGGTGCATGTCGCGGTGGTATATAGGTATTGGAGCGGGGGGCGTGCTCGTCCTCTTTGTCGGAGGCGGTCTGTTCGCGTTTCTCACGACGCACCCGAGTACAGCAACGGCACAAGAGATCTCGAGCTTGTGCATGTCGGAGCCCGATCACGAACGTTGCTACGAGCGTGAAGTCCCGAACCTGTATCCGGCGCTTCCCTTGCCGAAAATTTTCGACATCGTCCGCGATATCCGGCGCCGTGATCCTTCGTACCAATTTTGCCACGTACTCGCACACAAGCTCGGCGAAAACGCAGTTGCGGCCGATCCATCACATTGGCTTGATCTCATTCCCCTCAATCCGTCGGATGGCATGTGCTCGAACGGATTTATCCACGGCGTGATCGTCGGCCGGTTTCGCAATGATGTCCTTGATGACGCAACGCTTCAAAAAACCGTCAAGGATTTCCAGAGCGCGTGCGAGCCGCGGGCAAACTGGCATCCGTCGTCGTTGGACCAAGCAATCTGCTATCACGGCATGGGGCACCTGTTTATGTTCATTACAAACGCCGATATCAAAAAATCGATCGATGTGTGCGGCGTTGTCGGCAAAAGTCCGACAGGAAATTTCCTGCGCGTGTGTAGCGAGGGCGTGTTTATGCAGATCTACCAGCCGCTCGAACCTGATGATTTCGCACTCCTCAATTTACTTCCCGAAAAACCGACCGCAGAAAATTATCGCCGTCTTTGTAGTGCCTACACCGATCCTGCAGTCCAAGGAGCATGCCTGCGCGAAGCGTGGCCGCTCGCGAGAGAAGGAGTTACGTCAGGAACTGGCGTCGCGAAATTCTGTAGCAAGCAGCCGAATGCCGAACAGGAAAGCGATTGCTACGACACGGCAACGGCAATCATCGGAAGAATGCATCTCGCTGATCCTGATGGAGCTGCCACCGCATGCACGGCTCTTCCGCAATCACGCCAATCGGTCTGCTTTATTTCCGTCGCGCAGGCACAGATCGAAGAAGATCGCGAGAAGGGTGCAGATGCGCTTGCGTTTTGCAGCCGCGCACCAGGGGATATCGCGTCGCAATGCGTACAGACGCTCGTGGAGCGTTCATCATCGTACTTCCCGCCCGACTCTCCCGATCAAGACGCGTTTTGCGCGCTCGCCTCGGCAGAGTACCACACACCATGCACCACCAATCGGTAACATCTCGCTCTGTCGTCGACTGCGCGCTCATTGGCGCGACGTGCCTTGCACTCGTCATTCCGGGGGCGGTTTTTGCCCATCAAACAGGCGTATCATTTGAAAAAGAGATCGGCGCGTATTTTGTTGATATCGGCTATGACCCGCCGCAGCCGCAAGGCGGCGAGCGCATCGTCTTCGATTTCAATTTGAAATCAAAAGTCGATAAGACGCCGGAGGATTTCGACTATGTCTGGGTGCGGCTCGAAAAAGACAAATCAACGCTGCTCGCGACCGGGATCGCGCGCGCGGATTTTGGACCGACGTCGCTTCTGTATCAAGTGCCGAACGATCTGCACGGTGATCTCACCGTCAATGTTCGCTACCAAAAAGGCGACCAAGCGCTCGCGGAGACTGAATTCACCATTCCCGTGGCGTCGCGCGCTCGCAGTTTTGTGGAGCTGGTTTCCCTTGCGAGCACTATACTTATCGGCGCCGCCCTTGCAATTTTGATCATGTATATTTTCGTGACTCACCGGAAACAAGAAGTATAATGAATGGCATGAAATACGTTCTCGCCCTTGTGATTGTTAGTGGTGTCGCACTTGGCGCATCTCTCTGGTTGCATACCAATGCGGTCTCACCTAACAAAGGCGTCGTAACGGCAACCATCACGCTCACCGACGATGGCTTCCGACCAACAGAAGTGACGGTGCGCAGGGGCGAAGCCGTGCGATGGGTCAATGATTCCGGTGCAGAAATGTGGCCGGCATCCGCGGTGCATCCCACACATTCTATTTACCCACAGAAGAGCGCGAATGACTGCCTCGGCAGCTCCTTCGACGCCTGTCGTCGCATTCCGCGAGGTGGGACGTGGGAATTCACCTTTACGTACGCGGGCGATTGGAAATTCCATGACCATGTGCAGCCAGCGAATACGGGCATAGTACACGTCACGCAGTAATGTTTTTCAACAGGCATCCGCAGAAATGTGCGGTACAATGTCCGGTATGACAAAAATCGCGATCAACGGATTCGGCAGGATTGGCAGGTGTTTTTTTAGAGCGGCGCATGCGGCGAAAGCGCCGTTCGAAATTGTCGCACTCAATGATCTCGGATCGGTTGAAAATCTCGCGTACCTTTTGAAATACGACACGGTGTATAAAAAATTCCAAGGATCGATTGAGGTAAAGGGCGGGAAACTTGTCGTCGATGGAAAGGAGATTGTACTCACGCAAGAAAAAGATCCTGCGGCGCTGCCGTGGAAAGCGATGGGAATTGACATCGTCGTCGAGTCGACCGGATTTTTTACCGATCCTACAAAAGCTAAGGCGCATATCGATGCTGGTGCAAAGCGCGTCGTGATTTCTGCGCCCGCAAAAGGCGAGGGCGCGGAGACGATTCTTCTCGGCGCTAATGATGAAAAATTCAAAGGTTGCCAAATTACGTCGAATGCATCATGCACCACAAACGCCGCATCGCCGCTTATCGGGATTCTCGACGAAGCGATTGGGATTGAAAAAGCGCTTCTCAATACGACGCACGGCTACACCGCATCGCAGTCGATCGTTGATGGTCCGAAAGATAAGGATTGGAAAGAAGGTCGCGCCGCAGCGCAAAACATCGTCCCGACCTCGACCGGTGCCGCAAAAGCGACGGCACTTGCGTATCCACAATTGAAAGACAAATTCGATGGCATTTCACTCCGCGTTCCGGTGCCAGCGGGCTCGATGGTGGATGTTACTTTTATTGCAAAAAAGCCGACGACGGTCGAGGAAGTAAATGCCGCGCTCAAAAAAGCTGCCGCATCCGACCAGTGGAAAAAAGTGTTTACTGTCACCGAAGAAGAATTGGTCTCGAGTGATATCCAGGGCGAGCCGTACGGCTCAATCGCCGATTTGAATCTTACTCGTGTCGTCGGCGGGAATTTGGTGAAAGTGATGGCGTGGTACGACAATGAAATGGGATATGCACACACCTTGGTGCAGCATGTGATCAAAGCCGGCGAGCAGCTTTGAGGAATTTCCAATTATCAATTTACAATTTTCAATCAAGGATCAATGAATCAATTTTCAAACGTTGGAACATTGAAAATTCACTGAAAATTGAGAATTGTAAATTGAAAATTATATGCGAATCTATTTTGCCAGTGATCACGCGGGGTTCAAGCTGAAATCGATCCTAATTCCATTCGTGCAATCCTTAGGTCACGAGATAGAAGATTGCGGACCGACAGCGCTCGATGACGGCGATGATTTTCCCGACTACGTAATCCCCTGCGCCCAAAAAGTTGCACATGACACTGGTTCTCTTGGAATCGTGATCGGCGCATCGGGGCAAGGCGAAGCAATTGCCGCGAATCGCGTGAAAGGCGCGCGGGCGGCTGTGTACTATGGCGATGCACCAATTTCTCAAACAGATGAATCAGGAAATATTCTCAACCTTATCCAATCAGCACGCGCACACAATGGCGCAAATATTCTCTCAATCGGTGCGCGATTTGTGACCGAAGCGGCAGCGAAAAACGCCGTCGATGTGTTCCTTGCTACTCCGTTTTCTGGAGATGAGCGGCATTCCCGCCGCATTGCAAAACTCGATGCCTAGAGAAATAATACCTACTGTTGTACCGACCTCACTTGAAGACATTGCAGCGGCGAAAAAGCGCTACGGCGCTTTTTCGCCCGCACTCCACATCGATGCAACCGACGGAGTCTTTGCGCCGAATCGCACGTGGCTGCCATTGAGCGGCGAAAAACTGCCCGAGCAGGGAACGACGCGCTACGAAGCACACCTCATGATCGACAATCCGCTCTCAATCGGCGTCGCGTTTGCCCGCGCAGGTGCGACGCGCATCATCGGCCATATCGAGGCGTTTAGTAATGCAGAGAACGCGCAGGAAGCTTTTGATATGTGGACGAAAGCCGGCGCCCGCGAAGTCGGCGTTGCAATCCTCCTCGATACGCCGCTTGAAGATTTGATGGCGTACATGCAACTCTGCGATTTTGTGCACATGATGACGATCGCGAAAGTGGGGAAACAGGGCTACAAATTTGACGAGCGGAGCATCGCGCGCGTTGCGGAATTGCACGAGAGGTATCCAGAGACCGTCATCTCCGTCGATGGTGGAGAAACCAAAGACGTCGTCGACGATTTGTCACGAGCGGGCGCGTCTCGTTTTTGCATCGGCTCCGCGCTCACAAAAGCGAAAGATCCGGAAAAGACGTACGCACAACTCGTAAAGGCAGCCTCATCCCAAAATGCGCAAGGCTAAGCCTTGCGCATTTCACTCATATGCATGAACGGGAAGTAACAGTGCGCGGCGAATACTTCCTGCGCCTTGAGCGCGGCGAGGACGTACTTTCGTCAATTACGGACTTTTGTAAACGAAAGGGGATCTTGAGCGGCAGTTTCCGCGCAATCGGCGCTCTCGAGCACTCTAAAATCGGCTACTACGATCTTTCGAAAAAAGCATATGGTAACAGAGACTATCCCGGCGCGATGGAAGTTGCCTCGATGACGGGCAACATCGCACAAGTCGATGGACAGCCATTTGTTCATTGCCACGCCGTCCTCTCCGGTATCGCGCCAGGCACTGAAAACCAACCCGTAGGCGGTCATGTCTTCGAAGCGAAAGTTGCCGTTACGCTCGAAGTGCACCTAGTAGCTTTTAATGAGAACATCGCGCGTACGTTGGATGGCGGGATTGGCTTGAAACTTCTGGACTTATAGGCGCAAAGAATTTACAATTCTCAATTTTCAATCAAATTTCCAATGATTTAATTTTCAAACCCGCATTTTCATGGATACTTGGAACCTTGAAAATTCATTGAAAATTGTAAATTGGTAATTGAAAATTACGCTATAATAGCGTCATGCTCTCCGACTCCGAAATTCGTGATTTAGAACAAAAAGCTGTGGCAATTCGTTCGACGATCATCGAAATGCTGGTTGCTGCGGGATCAGGACACACGGCGGGACCACTCGGCATGGCCGATATTTTTACGGCACTCTACTTTCATGTCTTGAAGCATGATCCGAAAAACCCGAATTGGGAAGATCGCGATCGTGTGATGCTCTCGAACGGGCATATCGTGCCGGTGCGCTATGCCGCAATGGCGCACGCGGGATATTTTCCTATCGAAGAATGCCTCACGCTGCGTAAATTCGGATCGCGTCTACAAGGGCATCCCGAGCGCGAGAAGCTGCCGGGCGTTGAGACGACATCGGGACCGCTCGGAAGCGGCCTCTCGCAAGCAAGTGGCTATGCGTACGCTGCACGGATGGACCCCATTAGAGAGCCTTCGGCCTCTAACGGGGCAGGCGGCAAAAAAAATACCTTTCGAGTTTTCTGCGTTATGTCTGATGGCGAGCATCAAGAGGGAAATCTGTGGGAAGCAATGCTCTTTGCGGGGAAGAATAAACTTTCGAATCTGACCGCGATCATTGATCGCAACAACATCCAAATCGACGGCATGACGGAAAACATCATGCCGCTGGAGCCGCTGCGTGAGAAATACGAAGCGTTCAATTGGCATGTCCTCGAAGTGGATGGTCACAACATTGCCCAATTCATCGCTGCGTGCGACGAAGCAGACGCCATTTACGAAAAACCCACCGTAATCATTGCGCACACGATTCCGGGCAAAGGCATAAAAGAAATCGAACGCGATTTCCGCTGGCACGGCAAGCCGCCGAAGCCCGAAGAAGGTAAAAAATTCCTCGACGAACTCCGCACCATGGGCGGAAAAATCTCGAGCGAGCATCAATAATATGTCCCGATACTCTGTAAGATACGTTGTCAAGATCGGATTTGAAATTGCCTTTGCGCTTTATAACGTACTCATGCTTGCTGCCATCTTTTTGGCCTTTACGAGCGGCGAACCAGACGGAGCGGTGATCTTGATATTTTTCGTTCCGTTATTTGTTCTGGATTTTCTAATAGTCCCAGTGCTTATCGAACGCGACTGGCCAATTCTTAAAACAAAAAGATTTTCTACAAGCCCCCTAGTCTTTATCCGATCTTGTCTCTATTTCGTTTCCATTATCTCCATTATTACTATGTTTGCTGCATCTTTTCTCTATGCTTAATCCTGACGCAAAACTTGTAGCAAATATTTTCGAGAAACCCGAGATGGCGCCGACGCGTGATGGGTTTGGGAAAGGGTCTGTTGAGGCAGGGAAGGCAGATCTGCGCGTTGTTGTTTTGTCGGCCGATTTGGAAGAAAGCACCCGCGCCGAATGGTTTCACAAAGAATTTCCCGATCGCTACATAGAAATGGGCGTCGCAGAGCAGAACATGGCGACCGTTGCGGCTGGCATGGCGAATTACGGAAAAATTCCCTTCATCACGTCGTATGCTGCGTTTTCACCAGGAAGAAATTGGGAACAAATCCGCACGACGATCGCACTCAATAACGTGCCCGTCATTATCTGCGGCATGCATGCGGGCGTTTCCGTTGGCCCTGACGGCGCGACGCACCAGATGCTCGAAGACATGGCTCTCATGCGCTCCATGCCAAACATGATCGTGATTTCGCCGTGCGATGCGGAAGAAGCCCGTAAAGCAACGATCGCCGCCGCGAAAGTCGGGAAGCCCGTCTATATGCGTTTCGGCCGCGAAAAAACGCCGGTCATGACGACGGCTGATACGCCGTTTGAAATCGGAAAATCGCAAATCTTTTGGCAACCAAAAGGTTTAACCTTTTCCGAGCCCCAACAAAGCCATGAAAAAGGTTTAACCTTTTCTCGCGTGGTTATTTTCGGTACTGGACCGCTCACACATAATGCACTCCTTGCTGCGCAACAACTGGAAAAAGAGAACATCGAAGTCATGGTCGTCAATGTAGCGACAATTAAACCGCTTGATGAAAAAATAATTGAAATCGCAAAACAAGCGGGTGCTGTCGTCACTGTCGAAGAGCATCAAGTGAACGGGGGGTTGGGAAGCGCAATTGCGGAACTCCTTTCCAAAAACGCACCACTACCAATCGAAATGATCGGCGTCCAAAACCAATTCGGCCAGTCAGGACAACCGGCGGAACTCATCGAGCACTACGGCATGGGTGTCTCGCATATCCTGGCAGCAGCTAAAAAAGCGATTGCCAGAAAGAGTTGACAATAGGGCATATCTCGTGGTACAGATTGATCGGGTTAATAAGGCAAACAACGGAGGTTTCGCCATGGCGAACCAACATGATCCTCGCAGAGGTACGACAAAAGAACTTTTTCGCGCGTCGGGTAAGTTCTTCGGAGCCCTCGGTCTCGTTAGCTTCGCCGGTGCGATTGCATTCTCCGCGTTTGTTGCGTGGCAGATGCTCAAGACCGGCCAAGGTGTCGGCGACGTGGTCAATGACAACTACGAATGGACGCAGCGTGTTGTATTTCGTAGGCACAAACATCAGCCATCTCCACAGAAAGTAGATAACGAGAATTGGACAGAAGCTGACGAAAAAGACGCCGTTGCACTCGCGAAAGACACAGAAGGCGAGTTCGAGAACAAAGATCCAAAGCAGCCGACACAAGAAAATCGCCGCGACGAAGCGATGCGCAAGGCCGCGAACATCATCTTGCGTGCCCGCGAACAGGGGGTGAGCGACGAAGTACATTTCGAGAAAGCGTTTATGTGGCTTCCATTTACGTGGGAGCACCAGAAACAAGTCTCGTGGAAGGCAAAACTTGTCGGCGGTTGGAAAGATCGTGATCTCGAGACGACAAAAAAAGGAATCACGACCAACGTTCTTGAACGAGCGCGTAAAATTTGGAAGGAGGTCCGGAACAATAAACCGGAGCCGAATGAATGTGCAATTATCCTCATCCGTGCCATTGACCACCCGTTTACAGATGATTCCGGAGAACGGAGTGCACGCAAGTATATTCCGGAGCACTACAAGCTCGATCCTGCGATAGACCCAAAGCGGTATCGGACTAAGTTCTACTGCACACCAGAGGACGCTGAGCGGGTCCGCGTCCGACTTGAAGAGAAGAAGAAATGATCTCTGTTCATTGCGCCGCCCGAGTTCACAGCTCGGGCGGCATTTCTTATGTGTGAAGCCGCACAAAAATACGAATTAAAAATTTCACCGCATGAATCCCCGCCTGCCAGCTGCCAATCAAAAAGCCGATCCAGAAAATTGCACTGGAAATATGAATCGTGAAGAGCAACGGGTGATGCAGGGCGTAGATACTCGCCCACATGATGGATGTACCGGAGAGAATCGCGAGCGTATCGATGATCCACGCATACCAAGAAAAATACACTGCTTTTTTACCGCTCGGATTATTGTAGAAATGGAAAAAGGCGAGCAACTCGGCCGTGAGCAGAGCTGCGGCGCGCATCAGGTTAATGACGATCGCGGGCATCTGTGCATCCTATCAACATTGCGCACTTTGCAAAGTGGGGTATCGTGAATACAGGAAGTGTCGAATGTGACACAAAAGGGAGAGATGTCATGTACAAAAAGGTACTGCTCGTCATCGTCGCCGCCATAATCATTCTGCCCATCGACAGCTTCCGCCTCTGCGCAAAGGAAGCGCACAACGGAGTGATCGTACCGCCGATGCCGCAGTCTGCCCCCCGGTATCGCAACGTATTTTGCCACTCGATCAAGCAGATACAGGAAGTCGTACGTCTGTCACTCGTCGGTAATTCCATTGAGGAGGCGGCGATGCAAGTGAATGCGCCACAGCAGGTACGGCTCTGCGAACCACTTTATTTGGACATCACGAAATTCGTACGTATCAAATCGTATGCGACGTCTAGTCATTTAGTAACGATATATCGCGTGCACACGACACGGGGAGTCCGGTTTATCTTCTACGCGAGACGATACCTGCACGTGTAGCTGCCATTGAGGCTCCGGATTTGGAGCCTCTTTCTTTTGCCGAATCGCCTCAAACGTATACATTGAGGCGATTCGGCATTTGACTCAAAGGGGAGTTGCCACGAAATCCGCTGGGCGTTTTGCGTACCACTCTTCAATCTCTGTGTCGGAGAGAAGTTTCGTTTGCGCGCCGACGCCTTGCACGACCGATGCGGCGTTTATGGTGCCGCGCATCAGAGCGTCGTGTGCCGTCATTCCTTTGATGATGTAGGCGACCGTTGTTGAAGCAGTTGCATCGCCTGCGCCGGTACGCGACACGGGCGGCGCCGGATCTGGATACATTGGGACGTGCCACGCTCCTGTCTCATCGAGAATATTCGAGCCGTTTGGCCCGTCGGTCACGACGACGATCTTTGGTCCGAGCGCACGAATTCCTTCCATCAATTTCTTCACGTCCTCTTCCGTCGAATTCAAAATCTTCTGCGCCTCTTCCTTATTGCAAAAGAATATTTCGGTGACCGCATACAAGTCCTTCAATTCATCAGCGCCGATTTTGATCTGGAATGTGCCGGGCTGGAACGCAAGCTTGGTCTCCGGATGCGCTTTACAGAACGCCGCGATTTCATGATGGAAGTCTTTTGCATATTCGCCTAAGCTTGTGAGATAGATCCATTTCGGCGCTTCGAAATCCTTCGGCAAGGCATACGAAAATTTATTCTGCTTAACGAGAATCGTGCGCTCCGCGCCGAACCATAAAACATAGTGGTAGTTCGTCGGATGCCCTGGCTCGACGCCGATGTAGTCCCCTGCGACATTTTTTTTCCTCAATTCTTCCATGCAATTTTTGCCGTTTTGGTCGTCGCCGATACGCGTGATCAAAGCCGATGGAAGGCCGACTTTTGCTGCGGCGACCGCGGCATTCCCGGCATTTCCGACCGCAACGCATTCGATGACTTCCTCAAAGGGCACTTTGTCGGCAAATCGCACGCACAGCTCGCGCGTCCCATGGTTCAGCAGCTCTTCGGCATCTTTCAGTTTGATAAAGGCATCCGTGGTAATGTCCCCGATCGCGACGAAATCGTATTTCATCACAATAGTTTACAGCAGACTGTTTACCGATGACAGAAAATGTAGGGGACAACACACAATTTGCAATTCTATAAATATGGGGTATTATATTTTCGGACTGCTCTTGAAGCAGTCATAACCGGTTACGGAGGACTGTGAGATGGCACGTACTTCTGAGATGAAGGAAGAGGCTCTCGACTTCCTGTCATGGCTGTGGGATCACCTGAAGCAAGCGGCGGCTCTGTTTTTCGGGTCGTTGTTCTGCGCATTCGTATTCGTGGCTACTTGGCGGATGTGTTATCGGATGATCGCGAACGGATGGAACTTCGAGGTCGAAGATTCGCTCCGGATCGCCATCCTCGTCACTGCATTGATCTTCGGCATCCGAATGCTCAAGGCAACCGACTACACTCGTTATTTGTTCCGTCGCTACTGAAGTCAGTCAGATAGAGGAAGGGTGTCCGGTGGGCACCCTTTGCTTTTTAATAGAAAATCCGTATACTTCCGCGCATGTTAGAGCTTGAAATAAAGGCACGGGATTCGAAGGAATCCAATGACTCGCTGCGCGCGGGCGGCTCTATTCCTGCTATTCTCTACGGTCCCAAAGAGGATTCGACGCCGATCGCGATTGATTCCAAGGTTTTTGGCAAGCTTTTCAAGGAAGCGGGGGAAACGACCATCATCAAATTGAAGGGCGTTGGCGAGGATAAAGACACGCTCATTCATGACGTGCAGCTTCATCCCGTAACCGACGTTCCGCTCCACGCTGATTTCTATGTCCTCGAGAAAGGCAAGAAGATCGAAATCAAGATCCCGCTCGAATTCGTCGGCGTTGCTCCTGCGGAAAAAGCTGGTCACATTCTCGTGAAGGCACTCCACGAAGTCGAGATCGAAGTCTTGCCGGCAGAATTGCCGCAGCACCTCGATGTCGATATTTCAAAATTGGAAAATGTGGGCGATCATATTACGGCGAAAGAAATTAAACTCCCGCCGTCAGCGGAATTGAAAACGGATGCCGATGAAATCGTTGCATCGGTAACGGCGTTCGTCGAAGAGAAGATCGAAGAGACAACGGAAGTCAAACTTGCGGAAGTCCCTGGAGATGCAGAAAAGGCAGCGGCTGCTGCGGCAGAAGGTGGTGCACCCGCGGCGGACACGGCGAAGAAAGAATAATCATGCAATTCGAAAGCGGGCGCGGCCTTCAGGCCGCGCCCGCTTTTCGTCTTCATACCCAACACGGTATACTGTCCCGATGGTTCGGGCACCAGTCTTTTTTGTGTGTACGGCTGCGCTCCTCTTGTGCGCCGGTGTCGCCTACGCTGACTCTCTCTCCCCCGAAGAGCGCGCACAGCTGGAACAGCAACTCGCCGATCTTGAAAACCAGATTTCTGCAAATAAAACGCAGCTCGGGCAAAAACAAACGCAGCGCCAATCGCTCGAACGCGACGTCTCGATTATCGACGGGCAGATCAAAGACGCGCAACTCGCCATCAAGCAGCGCAACCTCACGATCAAAAAACTCACTAGCGACATCGGCGACAAGCAAGCGGCGATCGTGGTTCTCGATGGCAAAGTCGCGAAGGGTCAAGATTCTATCGCCCAGATGATCCGTCGTACGCGTGAGATTGACGACACGTCGATGGTGGAACTCACGCTCGGCAACAGCATCTCCGACATTTTTACGGAAATCGACGAATTCGAAACGGTGCAACAAGCGCTTGACGAAGCATTTCAAGTGATGGCCGCTGTGCGCGACGACCTCTCGGAACGCAAGGCAGCGCTTCTCGATCAGCAGCAAGAAGAACAGGATCTGAAGCAAATCCAAGTTCTCCAGCAGAAATCCTTGCAACAATCCGAAAACGACAAAAAGACCTTGGTTACCGAAGCAAAAGGGCAGGAGTCGATCTACCAAAAAGTGATCGCCGCGCAGACGCAGACCGCGGGAGAAATCCGCGCCAAGCTGTTTAATTTGCGCGACTCGGGCGCGATTCCGTTTGGGAAGGCGTATGAATATGCGAAGGATGCTTCGTCGCGCACTGGTGTCCGACCGGCGGTCATTCTCGGGATCATCGCCGAGGAATCGAACTTGGGCGAAAACGTTGGGACCGGCAATTGGCGCGTCGACATGCATCCGACGCGCGACCAACCGGTTTTTGCGCAAATTTGCGCGGAATTGGGACTCGATCCGGATCAGATGAAAGTGTCGAAAAAGCCGTGGTATGGGTGGGGCGGCGCGATGGGTCCGGCGCAATTTATTCCTTCGACGTGGGTGCAATATGAATCGCGGATCGCGGACATGACGGGGAATTCGCCACCGAATCCGTGGGATTCGCGCACTGCTATTTTCGCGACGGCAATCCTCATGATGGATAACGGTGCGGATAGCCAGACACGTGCCACCGAGCGTCTCGCGGCTCTGCGGTACCTCGCTGGTTGGGCGAATGCTAAAAAGTCAGCCTACGCATTCTATGGCGACGATGTGATGAACCTCGCGGACAAATTCCAGAAGGAGATTGATGTGCTGGAAGGGCGTTAGGCGAGGCCGTAAGAATTGCTTCCACCCGAACACGAACTGATCAGTGGCTTTGACGTCACATCTACTACTGTATGACATCACGTATTATTATTTGCTGCGCGATGTTCTCTGGAAGCAATTCTTACGGCCTCGCCCGACCTTCGTGGTTGTGGTAGGGTTTTGTGGGACGTTGCGTTAATTGAGATGGGAGTGAGGTACATGCGGACAGATACACTCGGTCGACTTGCTTACGAGCGTTTCGTTCTCGACCCTCTCGAGACGATATATGAAGTGTCGTTCTACCCGCTTCTTATCGGAATTGTCGCGGGACCTTTGCTCTTCGGAGGCACATTCTTTTTCGTCGGTTTCTGGAAGACCCCGACATCGTTTGCTCTCCAGGGAATACAGCTTCCGGTCGCATGTCTTGCTGCCGGAGTACTCTGGTTCGTTTTCGGGCTTTTGGTGGGCAGTTTTGGCTTGCTGGCTTGGATGGCCGATGAACCGGTGAATTCATTGCCGCGATAGTCGAAGGTGCGAGAGAATTCGGAACGCCCTGCAGCGAAAGCTTGCGGGGCGCTTTCTTTTTATGTATAGTAGCGACTCATGAAAAAAGACCTTCATCCGGCAGATTACCGCATGGTGATTTTTGAAGACTCCTCTTCTGGAGCCCGTTTTCTCATTGGCTCGACGGTCCGTACCGAAAAGACCGACAAGTGGGACGACGGCAAGGAATATCCGGTCTACTCTGTTGAAATTTCATCCGCATCACATCCGTTTTATACCGGCCAGCACAAGACCATTGACACCGCCGGCCGCGTCGAGAAGTTCAAGGCGCGCTTCGCGAAGAAGTCCAAGTAACTACGTTAGCGCAGCGCGACCCGCGAAGCGGGTCGCGCTGTCTGTATAATTACCCTATTGGCTAAACCCTAGTGGCTATGAACTCTCCCCTTAATCCTCAAGACTACGCCGACGACCACCGCGTCTCGTTTCTCATGCCGGAATGGCAACGCCTTTTGCAAGCGGAAAAAGATGCACAAGAACTTCTCGAAGTCGATCCATCAATGAAAGAGCTCGCGGAAAAAGAAATCGAGGAAATCGAGACTGCCAAAGACCGACTCGTCGATCAAATGATGCAGATCGTCGGGAATCCGAATGAGCGCGAGTGGCCGAACGAGATCGTCCTCGAAGTTCGTGCCGGCGTCGGTGGCGATGAAGCGGCGCTCTTTGCCGAAGAGCTAGCGGGCGCTTATATCAAGTACGCCGCGATAAAAGGCTGGAAAACAAAACCACTCGACGAAAGCCGCGCCGATGTTGGCGGAGTAAAAGAGACTCAGATCGAGATTAAAGGGGAAGGCGTCTATCGCGAATTGCGATTCGAAACCGGCGTACATCGCGTGCAGCGTATCCCAGCGACGGAAAAACAGGGGCGCATTCATACGTCGACCGTGTCCGTCGCGATCATGCCGATCTACAAGCGCATCCAGATCGAGGTTCCCGAGAGCGATATAGAAGTCGAATTTTCCCGCTCCGGCGGGGCTGGGGGACAGAATGTGAATAAGGTGGAAACAGCTGTGCGCCTCATCCACAAACCAACTGGCATCGACGTGCGTTGTACATCAGAGCGCAGCCAAAAACAAAACCGTGAAAAGGCAATGGCGCTGCTCATGAGCCGCCTCCAGCAGAAAAAAGACGAAGAGGAAGATCGGGCACGTGCGGCAGACAGGAAATCACAAGTTGGCACCGGCGATCGCTCGGAAAAAATCCGCACCTACAATTTCCCGCAAGATCGTGTCACCGATCATCGCATTAAAGAATCATGGTCAAACATCGAAGGTATCATGAACGGCCGTCTCGCGCCGATTTTCGAAGCATTGGATAAAGCGGAGGGTGGGGAAGTGCGAACTGCAGAGTGATTATTGTTTGTCCGCAATCTCAAATTCATCAACTATCATTTGATCGGTGACTTTTGCACTATCACCTCGCGTTTTCTTGAAAAGGTTATCAATTACCGGCTCTCCATTTCCGACGCGATTTCTTTTTTCACCAATTCTGTAAACACGGTCCCTCGTTTCCAGTCTGAATTTCGTCAATCTTTCCATTTCTTCATTGCGCTGCTGTCTTTCCAAGTCGGGATTTAAGAGTTTATCAATCTTCGGGGCTGCCAGCCCAGTTGCTGCTACCCCGCCTAGGATTCCCAAGCCCTGTAAGACTTTCCGTCGAGTCACTTTCTCACCTTCTTGACCCTCGTTCTGATTTCCTTGCCCTGGCGTTGCCTCATTTGACATACAAAATAAGAGCTAACTTGTATGTCTGAAAGTATACCACCGAAAGTTGCCAAAAACGGCCAATTCTGCTAGTATCCTCGCTACATGTCAAACACGGCGACCGCAGATATCAAGACCCTTTTCGACGCAGGAGCGCATGTCGGCTATGCCCGCACGCGCCGCCATCCTTCGGCCGACCCATTTCTCTACGCAACCAAAGACCGCACCGACATTTTCAACCTCGAATTGACGACTGCACGTCTCACCAAGGCGACTGAATTCGCGGCGTCTCTTGCCGCAGCTGGTAAACAAATCATCTTCGTCGGCGGAAAACACGAAGCGCAGGAAGTCGTGAAGGCAGCCGCGATGCGTGCGGGCCTTCCATACGTCGCGGGACGCTGGATCGGGGGAACTCTCACGAATTTCAAGATCATCCGCAAGCGCATTGATCGCCTCGAAAAATTGATGGCGGAGCGCGAAGCGGGAGAACTCGCAAAGTACACAAAGAAAGAACGCCTCATGATCGACCGCGAGATCGACGAACTCCTCGCACGATTCGGCGGCATCGTTTCCGTCAAAGAACTTCCGGCAGCACTCTTCGTCGTCGACACGCGCCACGAACACACGGCAGTACAGGAAGCAAACCAGCTCAAAATTCCCGTCATTGGCCTTTCATCGTCTGAT
Source organism: Candidatus Kaiserbacteria bacterium (assembly GCA_023267655.1). GTDB lineage: Bacteria > Patescibacteriota > Minisyncoccia > Phycocordibacterales > UBA2100 > UBA10103. Next base: position 12,658 of record JAHFMV010000013.1, on the reverse strand, counting down.
GGTGACTTCGCGGTCATCCAGTATCCAATTCCGGCAAACGATACATCGGTAAAATCGGTACGCCTGATTGTGGACGAGATTGCAGAAGCGTATATGAAAGGGAAGAAGGCGACGACGACGAAGTAAATTCGAATTTTAAATTTGAAATTTTAAATCAAATTCGAAATTCGAATGTTTAAAACATTGATTTGAAATTTAGAATTTAAAATTATCTTGTTGTATACTTCAACTATGGCCATCACAACTGACACCATCAAACAACTCCGCGACGCAACCGGCGTCTCCGTGATGCAGTGCAAAAAAGCGCTCGAAGAAGCGGGCGGCGATATGGAGAAGGCGATTGTCATCCTCCGCAAAATCGCGGCTGCAGGCGCGGGCAAGAAATCCGATCGCGTCCTCGGCGCGGGCGTTGCTGTCGCGTACACACACGCAGGCGGACAAGTCGTCGCAGCAGTAGTGCTTGGCTGCGAGACTGACTTCGTTTCGCGCAATCCTGAATTTCAGAAAATAGCGTACGACATCGCAATGCACGTCGCTGCGATGCAGCCGCAATTCATCTCCAAAGACCAAGTGAAAGAAAGTGACATCGCAAAAGCGCGCGAAGTCTTCACCGAAGAAGCGGCAAACGTGAAAGAAGAAATGCGTGCGAAAGTCGTCGAAGGCAAGCTCGAAAGTTATCTTAAAGAAAAAGTCCTCCTCGACCAACCATTTGTGAAAAACGGCGACATCACCGTGCGTCAGCTCATCGAGGGCGGCGTCCAGAAATTCGGCGAGAAGATCGAAGTAGTGCGGATGGAGCGTTTGTCCGTCAAATAACTATGTCGGCGCCAGCGATGATCGTCTTTTTTGTTTCGCTCGTGGGTATCATCCTCCTTTTTTCACTCAAAAAAATCGAAGCAGGTCGCGAGCAACGTTTTGCAGAAGGCATGCGCACTAGCGCGGATCACGGAGCTCTGCGAGTAAAGGCATGGCTCGAAATGAGCGAATCGTATCTCGAGCGGACGCCATTCTACATCGCCGCGCTCGCGCGCTACGGCATCCATGTTGGCGCACTCGCGTTCGCTCGCCTTGCACGCACATCAGCAGAACAAGCGCATCGTCTCGCCGATGTTGCCTCTCACAAACGCAACTTCGAGCGCCGTGAGACCAAGTCGCAGTTCTTGAAGGATGTGAGTGAATATAAAAATGGAAACGGCAGTAGCAACGATTCGCAAGGTCAGTTATAGTGTCGTTACGCCGCCTTAGCTCAGTTGGTAGAGCGCTTCTTTTGTAAAGAAAGGGTCCCCAGTTCGAGTCTGGGAGGCGGCTCCCGAGTATGAACCTACCCCAACAATACTGGTACCTCCACACAGCACGCGCTCGCGATCTCACTGGTCGCGACTACTACCTCTACCGTGCATTTGAAATGCTGCCCGCTGTCCTCTCATTCGGCACACTTGGCGGCTTCGTCTTTCTCGCCTTCAAAAAGCCAGTCTGGGCTGCGTACCTCACGATCATTTTCTCCGCGTATTGGTTTTTCAAAACCGCGTACCTTTCGATCCACCTCCGCTACAACTTCAAACGCATGCGTCACAACATGCGCGTCAATTGGCGCGAAAAGCTGCATGACATCCCCGGCGCTCCCGCAAAGGCAGAGAGCCATTTCGTGCACCTCGTGATGCTGCCGTTTTACGACGAACCGTACGAGGTCTTAGAAGAAAGTGTTCAGTCATACTTGCATTCTGAATGGGATCCAAAAACGATGGCGCTCTGCATTGCGGGCGAATCAAAAGCGGGCGAAACCGCGCGCATGACCGCAGAAAAATTAAAATCCATCTACGGTGACCAATTCCTTGATTGCATCATCACGCTGCATCCGGAAGGCATCGAAGGCGACATCCCTGGCAAAGGCTCAAATCTCGCATACGCCGCGGAAGAGGCGCGCCGTCGTATCCTCGACGCGCGCGAGATCCCCTACGAACACGTGATCGTTTCTGCCTTTGATTCCGACACGGTTGTCTATCCGCAGTATTTCGCCTGCCTCACGTACCACGTGATGACCGAGCCGTATCCCGAGCGCACGTCGTTCCAGCCGGTGCCGCTGTACAACAACAACATCTGGGAAGCGCCCATGCTTTCTCGCGTCATCGCGTACTCATCATCATTTTGGCAGATGATTCAGCAAGAGCGCCCGGAAAAATTGGCAACATTTTCTTCGCACGCAGTGATTTTCAAATCGCTCTACGAAGCCGATTACTGGCAGCGCAATGTCGTCTCGGAAGACTCGCGCATCTATTGGAATCTGTTTGCACGCTACGACGGCGATTACAAAGTCGTCCCGATGGCGTATCCGGTCTCGATGGATGCCAACGTCGCGCCGACGTTTCTCAAAACCGCACAAAATATTTACAAACAACACCGCCGCTGGACCTACGGCGTCGAGAATGTCCCGTATATCCTCTTTACGTGCCTCAAAAATCCGCGCATTCCGTTTGCAAAAAAAGCGCGCGCGATTTTCTTCCAGATCGAAGGCTTTTGGTCGCTCGCGACGCACCCACTTATCCTCTTTGCGATCGGGTGGCTTCCTATTTTCGTCGGCGGATCCGCTTTCAATGCGACGGTGCTCTCATACAACCTGCCGCTCATCGCAAAAAGCTTCATGACCGCTGCGATGTTCGGTCTCATCGTTTCTGCGGCTATCTGTATGTATCTCATTCCAGAAGCGCCGGCGGGAGCCGGCCGTTTCCGCAAAGTGATGATGCTCGCGCAGTGGATTCTTGTCCCCGCGACAATGGTCATCTTCAGTTCGATTCCCGGCCTCGAATCGCAAACGCGCCTCGCGATAGGGAGGTATCTGGGATTTTGGGTAACACCCAAGAGTAGGGAGTTAGCCACTAGCGACTAGCCATTAGGGGAAATACGATTCGCATTTTGTGTGCGCATCTCCCTAGACACTAGTGGCTAGTGGCTATACCCTGTGCCCATGCAGCCCCTCTCCCCAAACATCCGCCGCCTCTACCTCGCACTCTTCATGTTCCTCTTCGCGGCCGTCATTCCGGCCGTCATTTTTTATGCCGACGGGTGGCGTTACAAGAGTAATTATGGATTCGTTCGCACCGGTGGCATTTATATTTCCGTCGCGTATCCGGATGCGAGCGTGTACTTCAACGGTGCGGTCATTGGCACGAGCGGATTCCTCGATCACACCTTTTATATTGGCGACCTCGCGCCATCATCGTACATCGTGCATGTCGAGAAAAACGGCTATCTTTCGTGGGATAAATTGCTGACCGTCGATGAACAACTCGTCACTGACGCAAAAGCCGTGCTTATTCCGAAAGAAACCCCTGCAGTGCGACTTATCGCAGTCACTTCATCTGCATCACAATCCACGGCGACCAGCACGCGTATCGTCCCACGCGCGACGCTGACCGAATACGCAACGATCTTTGCCGCAACGACAACGGCTTCATCCACCATCCCCGTCGACGAACAAAACGGCGTCGGTCTTTTTATCGAAAAAGGTGAGCTCCTCGCGCGCTGGATTCAAGAAAACGCATTCCCGCCGTCGCAATTCTGCGCGCGGCCAAGCGTGTGCACTGATGAAATTGCGCTCGAAAAAGATCGAGCCGTTTCTCGTGCATTCTTTTTCCGCGGCGGCGCAGTCTATGCCACCAAAGCCGGCGACGTGTACTTCAAAGAAGTCGACGTCCGCGATGCGCCCGTTTCCGCATTGCTTTTCACCACAAAAAACCCCGACATCCGCATCATCGATGATTCGCTCATCGTGAAAAGCGGCACAACGTTCTACGAAATAGCGCTTTAAAACGCGCGACAGAAAGGATATACTCACCCAATGCCAAAGGGTCATATTCACCCCATTTCCAGCCTCATTCGTGAGGCAAATCAGATATTCAGCAGAATGGGCTTTACGCTCGCGGAAGGGCCACTTTTGGAAAGCGAACACTATAACTTCGACGTGCTCAATTTCCCGAAAGATCACCCGGCACGCGACATGCAAGATACTTTTTTTATGAAAGACATGCCGGGCATGGTTCTGCGAACGCACACCTCAAATGTGCAAGGCCGCTACATGGAAGAGCAAATAAAAAAAGGAGTGCAGCCGCCATATCGCGTTATCGTCCCCGGCAAAGTCTTCCGCAACGAAGCGACCGACATGACGCACGAGGCGGAGTTCTACCAACTTGAAGGCCTCGCAGTCGGCGAAGATTACACCCTCGCACATCTCAAGGGCACGATTGAACGCTTCTATCGCGAAATATTTAAGGGCGCTGACGTAGAAGTCCGATTTCGTCCGTCGTTCTTTCCATTCGTCGAACCGGGTGTGGAAGTCGATGCGCGTGTGAGCGGTGCACATGTGCCGGAAAAATTGCAGGGAAAATGGATCGAAATGATGGGCGCCGGCATGGTGCATCCGAATGTTTTGAAGAACGCGGGAGTAGATCCGACAAAATACCAAGGCTTCGCCTTCGGCATGGGGCTCGATCGCCTCGCCATGCTCCGCTGGGGCATCGACGACATCCGCCTCATGCACTCGGCCGATCTGCGGTTCGTGAATCAATTTTGATATGGACGCGAAATTAAAAGAAGTCATTCGAGCGAGCTCTTTTCAAGTCGTTACGGGTGATTTTGTGTATGCGAAAGTAAAAACCCGACCTGTAGATAAACATTTTCTTGTTACGGAAGACGAAAGTGAAATCACTGTAGTTACAAAAGAAGAACAGCTCAGCGAACTTGATTTGATTGAACGCAATAAGGAGATTTACACACTGGTAATGTTGAACGTATCGGTGCCCTTTTATGCGGTGGGATTTTTAGCCGCTATAAGTTCGGTAATTGCTGAGCAAGGCATGAATATATTGATTATTTCTACATATTCAAAAGATTACATTCTGATCAAGAAGGAATCTGCCGAAAAAGCGCAATGGGCGCTTCATAATCTCGGTCTCACCCCTTTATACGTATGAAAATCTCACGCGAATGGTTGCAGAAATATTTCCAGGCTCCGCTCCCACCGGTGGAGAAACTTGCCGATGCACTCACTTTTCATGCCTTCGAAATTGATGGAATGGATAAGGTTGGGGACGACGACGTGCTCGATGTCAAAATAACGCCCAATCGCGGTCATGACGCGCTCTCGCACCGCGGCATCGCAAAAGAAATTTCCGCGATTTTGAATATCCCGCTCGCGAGCGATCCCCTCAAAGAAGTTCCGAATTTCGATCCGACGACCGACCAGGTATCCGTCATTATCGAAGACACCGAACTCTGTCCGCGCTATATCGCTGGCTACATCAAAGGCATCAAAGTCGGCCCATCTCCCGTATGGCTCAAGGAGCGTCTCGAAGCAGTGGGGCAGCGTTCGATTAATAACGTTGTGGATGCGACGAACTTCGTCATGTTCAACATAGGCCAGCCGCTCCATGCCTTTGATGCAGGACAGCTCGAAGTAAAAGACGGCAAATATGCAATCGAGGTTCGTAAAGCTGCATCTGGAGAAGTACTTCTTGCGCTCGATGATAAGGAATACAAACTCTCAGAATCCAATCTCGTCATCGCCGACAAGAATTCCGGCAAAGGCATCGGCATTGCCGGCGTCAAAGGTGGCAAGCCCGCGGGGATTAGCGAATCGACGAAAGACATCATCATCGAAAGTGCGAATTTCAATGGCGTTAGCGTGCGTCAGACTGCAAAAGCGCTGAATCTCACGACTGACGCGTCGCAACGTTTCCAACAGGTCATTTCGCCAGAGCTCGCCGGCTACGGCATGAAAAGCGTCGTTGACATGATCCTCAAAATCGCCGGCGGGGAACTTATTGGCTTTGCGGATGCATACCCGAAGCCCGCTACACCATGGCAAGTGAAATTCACTGCCGTACACACCGCAAAGCTCCTTGGCATCGATATTTCTCCCGAAGAAATCCGCACCTCGCTCACGCATCTCGGATTTTCATTCAAAGAGGATAAAGACGGGGAATTCCTCGTCGACATTCCGTTTGAGCGCCTCGATCTCACCATCCCCGAAGATCTCATCGAAGAAGTCGGCCGCATGATCGGCTACGAGCGCATTCCAGCGCAGGAATTGCCAACATTCGATAAGCAGCCGGAAATAAACCAGAACTTCGCGGCCGCCGAGAGTGTGCGCAAACAACTGACCGAAATGGGTTACTCGGAAGTCTTTACGTCGGTCTTCGCCGATAAAGGTGAAGTTGCGGTTGCGAACAAGATCGACAGCGTAAAACCATTCCTGCGCGCGACACTCACAGACGGACTCAACGACGCGCTTAAGAGGAACGTCAAAAACAAAGATCTCCTCGGTCTCAAAGAAGTGAAACTCTTTGAAGTTGGCACCGTGTGGAAAGGCGGAAAAGAAGAAATCATGGCCGGCATCGTGACAGAAAAAGAAGCAGCGAAAGAAGATCCGCTTTCGATGTATGTAAAAGAAACACCAGAATATGAATCGCTTCCTGTTTCTGCTACAGAAAGATACCAGTCGTTCTCTCGCTATCCATCCATCACCCGCGACATCGCATTGTGGGTTCCGTTCGACGCGCAATCAGAAGAAGTGCAAAATGTTATTTCAAAATCAGCGGGCGACTTAATGATCCGTATCGATCAGTTCGACGAATTCAAAAAAGCCGACAAGACTTCCTACGCTTTCCGCCTTGTCTTCCAATCATTCGAAAAAACCCTCACGGACGACGAGGCAAATTCGGCCATGAATTCTGTCTACGAAGCGGTTAAGTCAAAAGGCTGGGAAGTCCGCTGAGAAAACTTCACTCCTCTTACACCCGAGTCTCCACCATATTTATACACATACCGGACATACACTAATTCTATGCTATAGCATAGAATTAGTGTATGGGAAAAATGGAGCAAGAGATCAGAAAGAGAACTAAAAAAGATCAGTTGAAGAAAATAATCTTGGGTACAGTAAAAACAACCGGGCTTCTGGCGGTCGCGCTAGCAGCGCCGAATGTTATCGGGGCGATGAGTAAACTGGGCTTGATTCCTTCCAAACGACAAGGTGAAGTAATTCGTCGATCTTTCGATAAGCATGTCGCATCTGGGCTACTAGTCCGCCGCGATTCAGGATACGAACTTACGGAAAAAGGCGAGGCGGTCCTTCGCCGTCTTGAATTGCATGAATACCGCCTCCGTAAACCAAAACGATGGGACGGGAAGTGGAGGGTGTTAATGTTCGACATTCCGGAAAGGCGGAAGGTTACGCGGGAAAAAGTACGGCAAACCCTCCAAGAAATCGGCTTCATTCGGATGCAGGATAGTGTTTGGGTCTATCCATACGACTGCGAAGATCTTATAGCGCTGATTAAAATTGATTTCCAAATCGGCCAGGATGTTTTGTATCTGATCGCGGACGCTGTCGAAGGGGATTTTACTCTTAAAAAGCATTTTAAATTGGTATAAACCCTACACTAATATCATGCTATAGCATTGAATGAGTGTGTTTGGTAATTGGTCGTGATTGGTGGAAATAAATGGCCATAATATGGCTCTATTGAGCCGCTAGATTGGGGATAACTCGCTAGGAAAAACAGGCAAAATCTGCTATAATTCGACGGTAAGACTATGGCAGAAAAGAAACGAAAAGAAGGCTCGTATGGAGCCGAAGATATCACAGTTTTGGAAGGCCTGGAGGCCGTCCGGCGCCGTCCCGGCATGTACATCGGCACGACGGATAAATCCGGCCTTCATCACCTCATTTGGGAAATTTTCGACAACTCGCGCGACGAAGCGATGGGCGGATTCAGTGACGACATTGAAGTTGCGCTCCTCCCAGGCAATCGCATCCGTGTCGCGGACAACGGCCGCGGCATTCCCGTCGAAATTCATCCGAAAACAAAAGTCTCGACACTCGAAACCGTCATGACCATCCTCCACGCCGGCGGAAAATTTGGCGGCGAAGGTTACAAAGTCTCCGGCGGCCTCCATGGCGTCGGTGCCGCGGTTGTCAACGCACTCTCAACGCACCTGCGCGTGGAAGTCCATCGCGATGGAGGCAGACACGTGCAGGAATATAAAAAAGGTGGCAAACCGGTTGGGAAAACTAAAAAAGTAGGCGCTTCAAAAGCGCACGGCACGATCACGGTGTTCGAACCGGATCCGGAAATCTTCAGCACCATCGAATTCGACTTCGACCTTATCGTTTCGCACCTCCGCCAGCAGGCGTACCTCGTCAAAGGCCTGCGCATCGCGATTATCGACATGCGAAAGGTTGAAAAAGTCGACGACGAAAGTGTTTTCTATCTGCGCGACCTCGGTCTCGATGCGCCATCGACCTCATTCTATTTCGAAGGGGGACTGAAGTCGCTCGTCTCCTTCCAAAATCGTCACCAAACGCCGATCCACAAACACATTTTCTACATCGAGAAAGAACAAGACGGCGTCAACGTCGAAATTGCGCTCCAATACGTCGACGATATTTCGCAGCGCCTCTCGGCGTTTGCGAACAACATCTACAACGCGGAGGGCGGCATGCATGTGACTGGTTTTAAGACCGCACTCACCCGCACGCTCAATACCGCAAGCAAGGGCAGCAACGGGAAAGGCGAAGATTCATTTACCGGCGACGATGTTCTCGAAGGCCTTACCGCAGTCGTGTCGGTCAAAATGCGCGAAGTGCAGTTCGAAGGCCAGACGAAAGGCAAACTTGGTTCTGTCGAAGCACGCGGTGCAGTAGATACGGTCTTTGCCGAAGCGTTTTCAGCATTTCTTGAAGAAAATCCGGACGACATGCGCAACATCATCGGCAAGGCAACGCTCGCGATGAAAGCTCGCAAAGCCGCGAAAGCCGCCAAGGACTCGATCATGCGCAAAGGCGCGCTCGATGGTATGCAATTGCCGGGCAAACTCGCCGATTGTCAGTCGAAGGATGCATCGGAGAGTGAGTTGTTCGTGGTCGAGGGCGACAGTGCAGGGGGCTCTGGCAAAATGGGACGTGATCGCCGCATACAGGCCGTGCTTCCTCTGCGCGGTAAAATCCTCAACATCGAACGCGCACGCCTCGACAAAATGCTTGCATCGGAACAGATAAAGAATCTTGTGATCGCACTCGGGACCGCAATTGGCGACGTGTTCGATGTCACGAAACTCCGGTACCACAAAATCATCATCGCAACCGATGCCGACGTGGATGGCGCACACATTCGCACACTGCTCCTCACGCTGTTCTTCCGTCATTTCCGTCCGGTGATCGACGGCGGCTATCTCTACATCGCGCAGCCGCCCTTGTTTAAAATCCGCAAAGGCAAAGAAGTCGCCTACGCCTACAACGAAGCCGAGAAAATCGCCATCGCCGGCAAAGACACACCGATAGAAGAAGGTGAAAGGGATGAGGGTCAAGGTGAAAGTGAAGAAGAATCAGAAGATGGAGTGAAAGCGAAGAAAGCGCCAAAAATATCCGTCCAGCGCTACAAAGGTCTCGGCGAGATGAATCCCGAAGAATTGTGGGAGACGACGATGGATCCCGCCCGCCGCGTCCTCAAATTAGTCACCATCGAAGACGCGGCCGAAGCTGATCAGATCTTCGACATGCTCATGGGCACCGATGTGCCTTCACGCAAAACCTTCATCCAATCGCACGCAAAGGAAGCAACGCTTGATATATAATTGGGGGGTGATTGATAAGTTTCCCAAGAAGGAACCATCGACAGGTTCTGAAATGTCTCGAAGGAAATTTACCCGTGATGGGTTACTGGCAGTGGTAGCTTCTTTTTATGGATCGAAACATGATTCAGCGGAAGCGCGGGAAGTTCAAGCGGCAAAGCGTTTGGAGAACCTCTGGGTATCAATCGCAGACATCGAAATGAAGCTCGGGCCGGGTGGATCCTTTGCGAAGAAACTTGAAAGTGCAGATACCCCACCGGAACAGGTCGCGTGGATTTTTGACTACCTACAAACGGTGCAAGAGCGCATGGAACTTGTCGCTGCCTTTCCCGAACATCCGGGCATCGATCCGCGCGCACGGCGGCGCGGATCCGCTCCGCTCGCGCATCTCCACGGTGTGCAGCCGAAGAATTTCACTGAACGGAAAAAGGGGCCCGATGGGCGCGAAATGACGCGCCGTGGGACTGGCTACTACATTACGTTTGGTGGAACCGACAACTTTTTCGTGACCAATTGGCATTGCGTCGAAGGGACCAAGGAAGAATCACAATACAAGTCACTCGGGGAACATGGCGATGACCTCGCTGTACGATACGAGCCCGAGTACCGTGGTCCGGCATTAATGATGAATCGCGAACTGATCGATCTTGATCTCCAAGGGCGCATGATCATGATGCGGAGCCTCGACCGGTTCGGCAAAGATGTTTGGCGCTCATCGTTTCTCATTAAGATAAATCCGGCACTCTACGAAAAAATCTATAAGAGGAAACCGCGCGCAGGTCAGTCAAAAGATGATCGGTTCTCGAGCGGTTTTATCTTTATCATGCGCAGCGGTGATTCCACTTCTGACGAGCATGGCGCCGTGCCGCCAGAGGGGCAATCCGGCACACCAGTCTTGGCATGGATGGGGACACCAGAAGAGGGTGGTTATCAAGCAGCAACTACTTTTTTCGGCATGCGAAAATCTGGCATAGATTGTGTCGACTCGGAGGAGGGGCTGTGTGCTCCGATTGGTCACGTTTCCGGTATTGACGCACTGAAAGCACTTTGCGACAGCGCAAAAGATGCACGCGAAACGGAAACGAACCCACGCGGTGGCGGATTCGTCACGCGCGTTATCAGAAATTAGTACACGTACGGTTGCTGATACGGATATCCGGACCACACCTGTGCTGCGGCCCACTGCGTAGCGTTGTTGTTGCTCTCATTCGATTCGCGCACGAGATTCTGCGGATCAACCCACACACTCACTTGTCCGCCGCCTGCGTTCATCGGGCGGAAACGAAGGATGTTTTCGATATGTGCGCCCGGCGCGAGCGACATTTGCGCAGGGGATTGGTACGTGTACATCGGATCGGTCGGAAGTTGCACCGTAAAGAACCAGACGCCGGTTGATGCACCGCCGTTGTTACCGATATCGAATTTCACCGCTGCGATTTCATTCGGATTCACTGGTGCGCGCTGCACGAAATTGCCGTATGGATCAACAACGCCGACGCCGATGATGTGTACCGCGAGGTCAGCTGGTCCTGCGACATGCGCGCCCGTGCTTCCTGTATTCGTGCTGCCGCTTGTCGCCGGCTTCGTTGGCGTCACGGTTGTTGCTGGCGTAGTTCCTGTTCCTGCGGTCACGCGGATAGTCGCTGTGCCTTGTGGGCGCGCCGACGAAGACGTCGCGCTCGGCATAAAGACTACCGAAACCGGAATGTCGATGCTGGACGTCCCGCTCAACGTCGGAAGAAGTGTAAGGCTCGTGTTGGCACCGATCGTAAACGCGTTGCCGCACGGAATCGCCGCATTCGTGCCCGCGGCAGTCGCGAGGTCAAAACGGAAACCAGATTTGCACTGGTACAAAAACGCGTACGTGCCATTTTCTGTTGGTGTGAATTTCCACGAGAGTGGGAACGATTTTCCTGATTGCGCCGAAGCCGGTGCCGTGAGCGCGATCGCGTCGCTCTTCCCACCGAATTTCGAGAACAGGGAAGTCACGCCTGATCCGGTGAGGCGCAAGAGGTGATACGCGCCCCAGACGATGATGACGATGAGGATGATAAACCCCGCAACGGCGAGGATGTTTGCAAGGAGACCCGGGGATTGCTGATTAGAATCGGCCATAGGTATGCTGGGCTGTTTCGGTTAGAATATGCGCGCATATATACCATACTTTTGCTATTTGACAAATAGGCTTATGTGGTGTAGAATATCGACCATGTCCGAAAACTCCACCAAACCACCTGCATCTGTGTTTGTTGCCGCCTCGGTGGTGATTTTCGTGTTGTCCCTTTCTGCCGCCGATTCCGTCGGATTTGTCCCGTATTATATCGACGGCACCGATCCCGCGCCATCACGCGTCGCCATCAAAGATCTTCCGGAACTTGGAGAACAGCCAGTAGCCACTAGCCAGGAGCCTGCAGCAAATTCAGACACAGGAATCCTTCCGACGCACATTCGCATTCCGTCGATCGATCTCGATCTCCCGATTTCAAATCCTGACACACGCGATACGACGAAACTCGACACCATTCTCCAAAACGGTCCCGCACGCTATGTCGATTCAGCCAAACTCGGTGAGAAGGGGAACGTGCTCATTTTCGGCCATTCGTCGCACTTGCCGATCGTGCACAACCAAATGTACAAGGCGTTCAACAAAATTCCTGATTTGAAAGCAGGCGCGACGATCATTGTCGAAGGCAACGGCAAAGCGTATGAATACAACGTCATCGACGTAAAAAGCGTCGAAACTACGGATGCCAATGCGGTCATCGACCTCTCAAAAACCGGCAACAAACTCACTATCGTGACGTGCGACACGCTCACGGGAAAGTCAGCACGGTTTGTAGCCGAAGCCGAACTCGTCGGCAGTTACGATCTGTAAAAAATGGCTTAAAACAAGCATCTGGCGGCGAAGCCGTCCCTGAATTAGCACTCTAATTGCAACCTTTGCGCTTCCGCCAGAACATGCTCCTCGGACTCACAAAGCCGAGGCGTTTTCGTTCTCGGTTGTTGAGCCGTCTGACAACATGCACCAGTT
>JAHFMV010000026.1 GCA_023267655.1 Candidatus Kaiserbacteria bacterium | reverse complement strand
TGTGCATACAAAAGGCGCTAACGATTAATGGTCTGAACACCACAATCGTACGGCGCCTTTTGCCATTTCAAAGAGCTTTGTTGACACCACGAACTGTCAACAACTCGATGCTAACGTACATGGATGGTTGACAATGACGATTGCCGTTGTCGTTGGTGTCTTTGCGGTCGTTGGGCTTGTGCAAGCATCGACCACTATTAGTACCAGTATTACCACGGGTGGCACGCTGGCAGTTACGGGTCAATCGACGCTGGCGACTGCCTCTTCGACCGGCCTCACTACGACGGGCGGCTTCTGGGTCAACGGCACCGCAACGACGACGGCATCAACTGGTACCTTTACCACCGCGGGGAATGTGGTAGCGGTAGGTACCGCGAGTTCGACCAACCTCATTGTAGGCAACGGCGGCTCGACGATGACCCACATAGCCGTGGGTACCTGCACGACAAACTCCGTCAGCGTGACCGCGAGCTCGAGCAACATGGTGACCTGTAGCTCTGCAACAGGAGTGCTCACGTCTGATAACGTATTCGTCCAGTCCATTAACACGCTCCCTGACAACTTCGTCATCCAGGCGGCGTCATCAAGTGCCGCAGACACAATCCAGATACGCGTGTACAACATGCCTACGACAACCAGTGATAGTGGAGCAGACGTGACGGGTGCTCGTGTACTGCACTTCTGGGCCGCGTACTAAACAATGAGCAGCATTAACAGCTAAGCAACTGCTCATGAAAAAAATTCTAGCTACAATAAGTACGCTCGCGCTTCTCACACCACTTGCGGCGTTTGCGGCCTATAACGACGTCACACTCACGACGGACGCAATGTACACCGTGAATGGCATCAATATCAGTGTGATTGATTCCTCGTCAGTCGTTGATTCCGTGACGGTCGACGGCACGAGTTTGACGTTCACGCTCTCGCCGGGAGCGACGACGACCATTCAGGCAAACAATCTCAACGTGCTCTCTGATTCGAAGGTAAGTGGTGGGAGCTATTACCGCTCGTATGACTGTAACTCGCAGTACTCGTACATGGTGCTGAAGGCACTTACGGAGCAAGCAGTCGTCCAGGTAACCCCATCGACCTCGATTTGCCCGAACTCTTCCGGCGGTGGCGGAAGTGGGGGCGGTAGTGGGGGCGGCGGCGGTAGTGGCGGCGGGGGAGGAGGTGGCGGAGGCGGCGGTGGAAGCTCGTCTTCTGCAGTCGTAACCACACCAACAACGCCGACGACACCAACAACGCCGAATGCCGCAGACCTCAATGCTCAATTGCAGGCACTCACGAATCAAATAGGCGCTCTCACGGGAGGTGGAGGAGGTTCTTTTACCAAAACCCTTCAAGTCGGCTCGACGGGAAGTGAGGTAAAAGGATTGCAGAAATTTCTTAACAGCCACGGCTTTACGGTCATGAAGAGTGGGCCAGGATCTACGGGTAATGAGACGACGCGATTCGGCGCGGCGACACGCGCGGCACTCGCGAAGTTCCAGGCAGCGAACGGCATAACTCCTTCGGTAGGATTCTTTGGACCGAAAACCCGTGCATTCATCAACGGAATGAAGTAAATCAGAAGAATAGGTGCAAAAAAACGCCGGTATGACCGGCGTTTTTGGGTGTCGTCAAAATTTGACGAGAGGTGGTTTTTAAGATACTATACGAAGGTCGCAAAAATCTCGGGTTTTCAGTCTCGATGCACCCATGCCTTCGGGCACTCACGAGAAGCAGGCATTTGCCGGTGACGATTTGGTATATGAAAAAAACAGTCTCAACCCCGGCACCAACGACTCCTGTTGCGAAACATTCGCAGCGCGGCAAGTACGTCTATAAACCGCTCTTAAGCGTAGTCATCGTCTGCGCATGCGGCAACAAATACGTCTCGACCCGCAAAGGACAGAAAACCTGCATTCGCTGCCTCATAGAAGGGTAAGGCTTCCGGATCGCGGTATACTAGCGGGAATGGATCCACAAGATGGATTTTCAAGTTGGAAAGTATACGCGGCCTTTGCCGGCATTATCGCGCTCTTTGGCGTCGTGTATTTTGACATCATCCGCACAACCGCCGAGACGCATGCATCGGTCGAAGTCGTGCAGGAGCAACATTAGCGTGGTGTATACTGCATCGATATGCGGCAGGGAGGCGCTAACTCATTTTTCCGATTTGTTCTCGGATTTACACTCTTCATCAGCTTGAGCTTTTGCATTACGTACGCGGTGAGCACGTATTCCGTCGCGCAAGAAAAACAGAAGCAAGTCGGCGCGGCATTTCAAACAATGATTGGGAAAGAGGCCGAACGTGACGCTTGGTGGACAACTATCTTTTGATAGGGTAGAGTGCTTTGTAAGGGGCCAGAGAAAGCGAGCGGGGTGGGAAACCATCCGTAGGTCTCGCCGAGGTCGAACCACTCGCCCTTTTAGTAACCATAGCTCATTAGCTATGCAGACAAAACAGCAAAAAATAGAAATCGTGAAGAAACTTGAGGATGCATTCAAGAATGCGGCATCGACCGTATTCGTGCACTTCAAGGGCGTCAACATCAAGGAAGAAACCGAGATGCGACGCGATCTTCGCCAAGCGAACGTGAAATACACAGTCGCAAAAAAGACACTCATCAAGCGTGCGCTCGAGGCACTCGGCCACAAAGCCGACGATGTGCCGATGGATGGCGAAGTCGCAATCGCCCACGGCGGAGGCGATGATGTGACCGCTGCAGCACGTCTCATGCACGAGTACGGGAAGAAATTCCTCGGACCTGCAAAGGAAGTGAAAATCTCGATCATCGGCGGCCTTTTCGAGGGCAAGCTCGTCGATCAGGCGATGATGCAGTCGATCGCACTCATCCCGTCGATGCAGGGACTTCGCGGCATGTTTGCAAACATCATCAACTCGCCGCGCCAGCGCTTTGCAATCGCGATGAGTGAAGTTGCAAAAACTAAGAGTGCATAAAATTATCAATTATAAATTTCGCCATTCAATCAAGGCTCAATGTATCAATGTGACATTGAAAATTCATTGGAAATGGAAAATTGTAAATTAAAAATTATGGATCAAGAAAAAATCATCGAAGCAGTTGAAAAGATGACCGTGCTCGAGCTCAATACGCTCGTCAAAGCAATTGAAGAGAAGTGGGGAGTCTCGGCAACAGCAGTTGCAGCAGCGGGCCCAGCGGCTGCAGCAGCGGAAGAGAAGACTTCGTTCACTGTCGAACTTACGGCAGCAGGTGAACAGAAAGTTGCGGTTATCAAAGTCGTGAAGGAAGCTCTGGCGCTCGGCCTCGCCGAAGCGAAAGGTTTCGTCGACTCCGCTCCGAAAGTCCTCAAGGAAGATATGAAGAAAGAGGACGCGGAAGCACTGAAGGCAAAATTGGAAGCAGCAGGTGCGAAGGTTACGCTTAAGTAGTTTTGCGCACACGCGAGTCAGCAAGCCACCAGTAAAACTGGTGGCTTGTATCATGCGGGCTGACGCCCGCTCGGCTAAAGCGGTAACTTTGTCTGCAGGAGATCACTCTGACGTCCCTGCTGGTTCTGTATGTAGTTTGTGATCACGTGCTCATTCACCCCAACGGTGGAGACAAAGTACCCTCGTGCCCACAAGGTTCCGGTGGGAAACTTCTTCGTGTGCTTCTTGAGCCAGGTGGAGGATTTCCCCTTCAGTATGCCGATAGCGTACGCTGCAGAGTAGGCGGGTGGTATCGAGATGGACAAATGGATGTGTTCGTCTCCCACATGCCACTGGTGGATGAAGAACCCTTTCCACCGTGCGATCTGCTTGAAGATACGCTTCAGCGTTTGTTTAATGAATAAATCTCCCAACACCTTGCCACGGTATTTGGGACACCACACAATGTGGTATTGGCAGTGCCAGGTGCAATGCGCACCTTGGTACAATCGTCGGTACATCATACGTGCTGTATTCACGTAAAGCTGATAATACCGACGATTGTACGAGGGATTCGAGAGCTACGCATGCAAACGACCGCACCGGCTGACGCCGGTGGTTCTGTTATGGAAAAGAAGGGCGCCCCAAGCCGGAAGGCTTGGGGCGCTTTTCGATCATTTCTCTTGAGGGAACAAGGCAATTCTCTTGAGGGCAGCCGCTCGCTGTCGAACCTTGATCTGGATCGCATCTGTAGCAGAAGCAATCTCGCTTTCGAGACGCGCCGCAAAATATTCTAGATGAGATACTGCTTGTCGCCGCGTCCACGGGCCAACATCTTTCTGGCGGAGCAAGATCTCCACCTGTCTAGTCGTCAATTCGACTTCCTCAGACCCACTGAGAGGGAAAAACGTGAATATCCCCTCGTGTATCTTCGTTATTTGAGCTGGGAACTTATCCCAGCAGTGGGAAAGTTCATGAGGCCAGCGCACGAGAGCTGCATATAACACATCGTTGACCCGCAGTTCTCCGGTTACAAGCATGGCTTTTCCTCATCGTTTGTGGTGTAGTCCGCATGCAGTTAAGCAAAATTTTCAACATGGCACAAGTCTTGCTACAATCCGCTCACACCGAATGACGGATATGCAGAAAAACGACTTGCTCACTCAACTCATCGAACCTACGCGCGCGAAAATCCTCCGCCTCATTGCGCTCTGTGATACGGAGAGCTTTCTCATCCCCGATATTGCAAAACGTGCGGGTATTTCGGCGTCAGCGGCGCAGAAAGAACTGAAGGCGCTTGGGGAAATGGGGGTCGTGAAGTCATCCGAAGGCGAAGGGAAAAATGCGCATGACAGAAAAAAGGGGACGCGCTATGCGTACAATGATCGTTTTAAATACGCGAACGCACTTTCGGCATTCATTCACGAAGTCTCGCCCGAACAATTCAATGAGGTTGAAAAGGCATTGCGTGGTACCGGGAAATTGAACACGATCGTACTCTCCGGCGTTTTTATCGGCGATTTGAAGCGGCCGGCTGACTTATTACTGGTTGCCGATTCTGTCAATGAAAAAAGGCTCGAGAAAGTCTTGCGTGCTTTCGAGCCGAAGTATGGCCGTGAGATCCGATACACTATTTTTTCGACGCCGGAATTCCGCTATCGCATGACGATCAATGACAAGCTGTTGCGCGACACGCTCGACTATCCGCATCGGTTGCTGTTGAACAAAAACAATCTTATCTGAGTAGCGTGCCACTTGTTTATGAATAGACGGTCGTGAGTTTATAAACAAGTAGACGATCTCGGACTTGGGTCTTTTTTTGCGAGATGTTGTCTGTCCACAGGAGAGGGGGCGGGCGGGCAAAGCCCGCCCGCTGGTTGGTATCATGATGGGGTAACGGCTAAACGTCCGGCTTGCCGGACGTCGCCCGACCGCCATTTAGGCGGTTCAGGGGTCGATCCGTTTTTAAGCTTATTAACTGTTTTTATTTTGCCTAGGCATATATGATAGTTGCACAATCGGCGAGTGTCCTGCAGGCCTCGTTCAACGACGTGTGGTTCACCATCGTGCAGTTCGTGCCGGCGATAATCGCAGCCGCGGTGATTTTCATCATCGGTTGGATTATCGGCATGATTCTCGCGCGGGTGATTGAGCAGGTGGTGGATGTGTTGCGCATCGACGATGCGCTCAAAGCATCCGGCGTAACGGAAGCCGTGAAAGACGCGGGCTTTCATCTGAACGCAGGCCGTCTTCTCGGCGCACTCGTGAAATGGTTTGTCATTCTGGTCTTCCTCGTGGCTTCGCTCGAAGTCTTGGGGTTGGTTCGCGTGACGACCTTCCTCCAGCAGGTGGTACTCTTGTACCTCCCGCAAGTTATCGTCGCGGTCCTTATCATCATCCTCGCGGCTATTGTCGCGGATGTGGTTAAGAATATCGTGATGGGTTCTGCGCGCGCAGCGGGTGTTCGCCAAGCGAACATGGCCGGCGCCGTAGCAAAGTGGGCGATCTGGATTTTTGCGGTTCTTGCTGCGCTCAATCAATTGGGTGTTGCATCCGCACTCTGGCAGACGCTCTTCACGGGCATCGTGGTAGCACTCTCGCTTGCATTCGGCCTCGCCTTCGGGCTTGGCGGAAAGGAAGCAGCGGCACGCACCATCGATCGCTTGCAAGACGAAATGTCGCACGAGCGCTAGTTTCCAGGGGTTTTTGGGACAGAGCAGCCGCGGCCTACAGGCCGCGGCTGCGTCTGTTATCCCCACAATATCCACCATTTAAGCCATTTTCTACTCCGCTTGACTTCATAGAAGCGCGCCCTTATACTCCTCTCTACATATGTGTTCGGAAAAACAAGCAATGAAGTGGCTTACGTAGCTCATTTTCTTGATGCTACCTGATGCCGCTTCTGAGCGGCTTTTTTCATACCTATGTGCTGCTCGTTGACAACTGAAGAGCGACACAATATCTGGGCGCATCACATTGCATGTGAGCGCAGGTGTCAGGTGCCAGGGATCAGGTGACAGGGAAATTCCAATTCGGAATTCCCTAGAACCTAGCCCCTAGAACCTGGAACCTGACGCTTCGCGTGTAGCGCGATGCGTCCGGAATGAAATCAAAAGAATCAAACATTCTGTTCCGGTTACAAGTCTTACCGGGCAGGATGCAGGAATTCCAATACCACGTTCAGCTCTTGTCTGCGTGAGCACGGTTCAATCCGTGATGACGAGGGCTCGGTGGTGAGCGATCGCAAACTATCGCGATCGCTCACCCCATTATTTTCGAGAGTTGAATGTGGTATTGGAAATTGTAAAGACACAAAAAAGTCCACACCTCTAGACAGGGTGTGGCAGGATTTTTCTCGCAAGAGAAAAATCAAACACGCGGTTCCCAGAATTTCTAACGAGATTCTGGATAAGGGCGTGCGGTGGATGCCTAGACTGAAGAAAGCGATGAAGGACGTAGTTTGGCGACGATACGCTTCGGGGAGGTGCCCAGCAACCTTCGATCCGGAGATTTCCGAATGGGGTAACCCCAGTATGTAAACCATACTGACTCTTGGCATAAACAGCCTTGAGAGCAGACCACGGGAAGTGAAACATCTCAGTACCGTGAGGAAAAGAGAACAATAGTTATTCCCTTAGTAGCGGCGAGCGAAAAGGGAGGAGCCCAAACTCAGCCACTTAGATAGTTTCGATTCGAAAGATTCGAAGCTGCCTAAATGGATGGGGGTTATAAGGCTACAGCGTTCGTGGATTTCATTTAGGTTTTGAGGAAGAAAGAAGGAGAAAGTCATGACAGACTACCTGTTGACTTATTCGGCGACGCCAATCGGTTACGGCGATCAAGATACGCATCCAGAAAAAAGGCGTCTTGAATTCAGTTGTAGTAACGACGGCGATGCCAAGGCAGAAGCAGACAGGCAGGTCGCCAGGATAACGCATGAGAAGCTGGGGCTTGATATAATCGAGCTAAGAAGCTTCAAGTTGACAGAGAAGCCGATCGAACCACGACAGGTAGATTGGCGAGCAACCAAATGACCTTTTTGGCGAGCCGCGTGCGGCTCGCCACCTAAATGAAATCCACGAGTGGAGTTACAAAGTGCTTAGTTAGAAGAATCAGCTGAGAAGCTGAGCCCTAGCAGGTTATAGCCCTGTATTCGAAAACGAAGCATCTCTATGGCTGTAGTTCTTGAGTAACTCGAGACATGAATAGCTCGGGTGAATTTGCCAGAACTAACTGGTAAGGCTACATATTTCTTCAGATCGATAGTGAACTAGTACCGTGAGGGAAA
>JAHFMV010000012.1 GCA_023267655.1 Candidatus Kaiserbacteria bacterium | reverse complement strand
ACTCGGCACACGGCTGTATCCGCTCACGCGTATCACGAATAAGCACCTCCTCCCGGTCTACAACAAGCCGATGATTTTGTACGCGATGGATACGTTGAAGAAATCGGGCCTCACGGAAGTCATGATCGTTTGCGGCCGCGAGCACGCAGGCCACTTTATGAACTTCCTCGGCTCGGGAAAGGAATTCGGCCTCAAGCTCTCGTATGCGCTTCAGGATACGAACAACGGTGGCATCGCGGATGCACTGCGATACGCGGAAGATTTTGCGGAAGGTGATTCGGTTGCCGTCATTCTCGGCGACAATATTTTTGACCAAGATTTCAAAAAAGAGGTGAGGGCGTTCAAAAAAGGCGTGCAGGTTTTTTTCAAAGACGTTGAAGATCCGAGGCGCTTTGGGGTACCAGTTTTCGACAAAAGCGGAAAGAAAATCACGATGATCGAAGAAAAGCCACAGCAGCCGAAATCGAATTTCGCACAAGTCGGGTTTTATATTTTCGACAACGAGGTGTTTTCGTACATCAAAAACCTGAAGCCTTCCAAACGCGGTGAATTGGAAATTACCGATGTGAACAACGCGTACCTCAAAAAAGGGAAGCTCTCGTTTTCGATCGTCACCGGGTCGTGGTATGACGCAGGAACATTCGACTCGCTCTTGCGCGTGAGCAACGAGATCGCGCGCAAAGCTGCATGATCGACCTTTCGAGAGTTCTCGTGACCGGCGCCGATGGCATGATCGGACGATACATCGATTTTGGCGTGCGCACTGATCGCAACGATCTTGATATTCTTGATCGCGAGGCGCTCGCGCGTCGCGTGAATGAAATACAACCGCAGGCGATCATTCATCTCGCCGCCGCGACCGACATGGATCGCTGCGAGAAGGATCCGCAGTATGCCGTAATGATGAATGCCGTCGGCACCTACAACGTCGCTCTCGCCGCACGCGCTGTCGGTGCAACGTTCATCTATGTGTCCACCTCCGGCATATTTGATGGCGCGAAAGATGCTTCGTACATCGAGACGGATATACCGAATCCACAGAATGCATACGCACATTCAAAATACATGGGAGAACTCATTGTACAGAGCATGCTCACCAATTTCCTTATCGTACGTACCTGCTGGATTTTTGGCGGCGGACCGGAGCATGATCGTAAATTTATCGGCGCGATTATGAAGAAATTGTCAGACGCGGAAATTCCCGGACTTGATGACGTGCGCGGCTCGCCGACTTACGCGAAGGATTTTGTTGCAGGACTCGTCGCGCTTATGCAAAGCGGAAAGCACGGCATTTTTCATCTTGTGAACGACGGCGTGGCGACGCGCTTCGATGTCGCAAAGTACGTTGTTGAGAAGAGCAAATCTCGGGCGAACGTTTTTCCTGTGCAGGGCGATTATTTCGAACTTGCGGCCGAGCGTTTGAAGAATGAATCGATGATCTCCTCGAGTGGGATGCGTCCGTGGCGAGAAGCACTTGCCGAATATCTCGAGGGGGAGTGGAAGTTGTCGCACTCGCATGGTACAAATGTTTGACTATGGCACCATACGCTCGTCGAAAGAACTGCCTCGTGTGCGAAAGCGATGCGCTCGTGCAATTTCTTGATCTCGGCGCGATGCCGCCGGCAAACGCATTTTTAACGAGTGAAGAATTACAGAAACCCGAAGAGCGTTTTCCTCTCACCGTCTCATTTTGCACGGACTGCGCGCTGGTGCAGACACAGGATGTCGTCGATCCGGCAATTCTCTTTAAAGACTACGTGTACATGACATCGGGAAGTCCGCCCTTAGTACAACATTTCGTCGATCTTGCGGAAAAACTGAAAAAGGACTTCTCCCTCGTGAAGAGTGATGTTGTCATGGAAATAGGATCGAATGATGGAACGTTTCCGGCGGCTCTCAAAGACGATTGCACCGTTGTCGGTATTGAGCCGGCGCACGGCCTTGCAGAGATGAGCAGAAAAAGCGGCGTACAAACCGAAGAAGTCTTTTTTAATGCGCAGGTCGCCGAGACGCTGCGAGAAAAGTACGGAAAAGCGCGGATCATTCTCGCGGCTAACGTTTTTGCGCATCTCGAAAATCTACAGGATGTCTGCACAGGGATTGAGCTTCTCCTCCGCGACGATGGCGTCTTCGTCATGGAAGCGCACTGGGTGGGGAATCTTATCGGCGAAGGCGGCTTTGACCAAATCTACCACGAGCACCTCTGCTACTACTCGCTCACCGCGCTCATCACGCTCTTCAAACGATTCAATCTCCATATCGTTGATGTTGAATATATCTCGACGCATGGACAGTCGCTCCGCGTGTATGTCAGAAAGGGCGGCGACATCAAAGCATCCGTCGGGACAATCTTAGCGAGTGAAAAAGAGTTGGGGCTGGACTCGCTCGCAACATTCCAGCTTTTTAGCGAGCGTGTTGCGCGCAATAAAGAGGAGATTATCGAGACCATTCGCAGACTGAAAGCACAGGGCGCGCGCATCGTCGGATACGGCGCACCCGCAAAAGGGAACACACTGTTGAATTACTGCGGAATCGGCACGGAGAGCATCGAGTACATTGGTGATGCGACGCCCCTCAAGCATGGACGCTACTCTCCGGGGATGCATATTCCCATTGTTCCCGTCGAAAGAATCCGTGCGGATGTGCCGGACTATGCACTGCTCCTCGCATGGAATTATGCGCCGCAAATCCTCGAGAAAGAAAAGGAACTGCGCGAAAAGGGCACGCAATTCATCATTCCCGTGCCGCAGGTGCGTATTGTGTAAAGCCCGTGGTACAATCCTCGCCATGACATTGGAAAAGGCCTTGCGGTACGTATGCCTCGCCGGTATCTTCATTCTTCCGTTTATCGTCCTCTACGTTTCGAAATCGCTCTTCTTCCCGTTCATCACGGGGAAAAATTTCGCGTTCCGCATCATCGTCGAGATTATCTCGGGAGCGTGGCTCGCGCTCGCCCTCGTCAATTCTGCGTACCGCCCGAAGCGCACCTGGCTCCTGTACGCTTTCGCGGCATTCGTTGCAATTATGTTTGTCGCCGATATTTCCGGCGTCTATCCGCACAAAAGTATCTGGAGTAACTACGAGCGTATGGACGGATGGATCACCCTCATCCACTTGCTCGCGTATTTCATCGTCGCGCAATCTCTCTTAAATACAGAGAAGCTCTGGAAACAATGGTGGCACACGTCGCTTTCGGTTTCGGGTCTTGTTGGCATCTATGCCCTCTTTCAATTGATGGGCTTCATCACGATCAATCAAGGCGGCATCCGCCTCGATGCAACGTTCGGCAATTCGACGTACCTCGGCGTGTACATGCTTTTCCATGTCTTTATCGCGGCGCTGTACCTGTCGCGCGCATGGGTTGAAGAACCGAACAAGCGGTTTCAATATGCGTCTCTCTATGGCGCCCTGATTGCGCTGGATACGTTTGTCCTCTTCTTTACCTCGACACGCGGTGCGATTCTGGGACTTCTCGGCGGTGCGGCGCTTTCGGCATGCATCTTGATCGCGCTCGCTCCTCGCTCACGCGTCGCATGGCGCGCGGGATCGGTAATCGCGGCGTGCATCGTGCTTGCGGGTGCCTTTTGGATGGTGCGCAATGAGGCGTGGGTCCAGCGCATCGAGCCCTTGCATCGCCTCGCATCGATCGCCGACGAAGGCGTCCCCGGCGCACGCCGCATGAACTGGGGCATGGCGTGGCAGGGATTTCAAGAGCGGCCACTTCTCGGCTGGGGTCAGGAAAATTATGCCGCCGTCTTTGACAAATATTACAACCCCGAAATGTATGGGCAGGAACCGTGGTTTGATCGCGTCCACGATATTATTTTTGATTGGTTGATCGCGGGCGGCATCCTTGGCCTTGTTGCGTATCTATCGCTCTTCCTGTTTTCATTTGCCGCTATTTGGCGTCGGGGTGTATTTCCGTCGTATGAGCGCGCGCTCCTCACGGGACTCCTTGCCGGATATTTCTTTTATCTCATCTTTACCTTCGACAACATTACGAGCTACTTGGTCTTCATTGCACTGCTCGCCTACCTCGCATTCCACGCCTACAAAGACGCGCGGTCGGTCCCACTCGGAAATGTCTCACAGCAATCGCTACCGTATATTTCCGCCGCCGTCACCGTGCTCGTCTGGGGCAGCGCGTGGTACGTGAATGCGAATGCAATTGCGCAGAACCACGCGATCATACAGGGTATTTCGCCGCAACAAGGCGGCGTCATGAAGAATCTTGCCTACCTCAACACGGCGGTTGCGTACAATAGTGTTGGCAATCAAGAGGCGCGCGAACAATTCTCGCAGGCGGCAATCTCGATCGCGGATGCGCAGGGTGTGACGGACGACCAAAAGAAACAGTTCATCAATGATTCGGTTGCGGCGATGCATGTGCAAGAAAAAGACGCGCCGTACTATGCCCGCTTTCCGTTCTTTTTGGGAATCCTGTTCGATCATGTTGGTGCGTACGATCAGGCGAACACAGCATTGCAGATGGCGCACAAGCTTTCACCAGGGAAACAAGCGATTCTCTTTGAAATGGGACTCAACGCGCTTGCACGCAATCAGGCCGACGAGGCGCTCGGCTATTTCAAACAGGCGTATGACAGTGCGCCAGAATTCGACGATGGGAGGGCGTATTACACGGCAGCCTTGATCCGTGCGGGGAAAGAAGCTGATGCGGATACCATGCTCCAGACATTGATGGCGGCGAACAAAGCGACTGATGCGCGCATCGCGTCCGCGTATGCTGCTCGTGGTCGTTACGACAAGATCATCACGATCTGGAAAGCACACCTCCAGAAGACTCCGAGTGACGTCGAAGCGCGATTCGTCCTCGCTGGCGCGTACTATTCCGCAGGCGACAAGGCGGATGCTATTCAAGCACTTGAGGATGCAAAAAAAGAATCTCCGGCATCTGCGGCGCAAGCTGACCAGCTTATTGAACAGGTTAAAAACGGGGGGAAGTAGAAAGGCCTACGGTGGAAGGCGGGTGCGAGCTCCAAAGTGAAAATCTGTGAGTGCCGCCGCCCTCCACGGTATGTCCTTCCAAAAATAGTGTATCACAGGTCGCATGCTATAAACGCAAAACCCGCCAAAGGCGGGTTCTACGCGATTTTCTTGGAAGTCTCACAAACTTTGTGACACTCACGACATGATAATAACAACAGCGAGGAAAAAAGCAACACCGATAATTTTCAATTATCAATTTACAATTTTCAATCAAGGATCAATGAAATAATTTTTAAACAACACTGCGTTGCATTTCTCTGAAAATTGAAAATTGCGCATTGAAAATTTCCCGCGATCACCGCGGGCAGTTATCCACAGTGCGCGTGATAAAAAAATCTTTTGTGCGCAATGAGTGTAATAATTCATAAAACGCATGCGCACTTATTTTTTGCGAATGTGTGGTCGATATTGTTAGTCCCTAGGGAAAACTATACAAATCATATGGCAAAGAAAAAGAAGGCAAAGAAGGCAAAGAAGTCGAGACGCCGCTAGTAGGGCGCTTCGTAACGAAGCTTGTCTTGAAAAAGTCTCCCTTCCGGAGACTTTTTCTTTTGCGAGTTTATGATCGCGTTCGAAGTGAATTTGTTGTAGGATGAGCCGATTAGTATGTCTTTTTTGAAGCGATTTTTTGGCGATGAAAACGCTGCCGCTCTCAAGCGCGCGGAGCCCATTGTTGCACAGGTCAATGCGCTTGAAGATGCCCAGAAAGCGCTCTCTGACGACGATTTGAAGGCAAAAACTGTCGAATTTAAGCGGCGTCTCTCCGATGGGGAGACACTCGATAGTTTGATGCCTGAAGCTTTCGCAGCGGTTCGCGAAGCATCGCGTCGCACGCTCGGCCAGCGTCATTTCGATGTCCAACTTATCGGCGGCGCCGTCTTGCATCAGGGCGGTATTGCGGAGATGCGTACTGGCGAAGGAAAAACGCTCGTTGCAACACTTCCCGCGTATTTAAATGCGCTCGAAGGGAACGGCGTACATGTTGTGACCGTCAACGACTACCTCTCTCGCCGCGACGCGGTCTGGATGGGGCAAATATATCACCTACTTGGCTTACGCACTGCAGT
This sequence comes from Candidatus Kaiserbacteria bacterium, assembly GCA_023267655.1. Lineage (GTDB taxonomy): Bacteria > Patescibacteriota > Minisyncoccia > Phycocordibacterales > UBA2100 > UBA10103. The sequence continues at coordinate 30,404 of JAHFMV010000012.1, read as the reverse complement.
TCTGAACCATGAGAGTTCTTTTATGTATGATCCAACTCATGGTCGTGCAGAAGCAGGTGAAATTTTCAATTCTCAATTTGCAATTTCCAAAGAAACCCAAAATTCCAATGACACAAAAGATTCATTGGATGCAAAGCGCGATGAAATTGGTTCGTTCCATGTCGTGCACGAATTCTTGCGCCCGTGCACGCGCACCGAGGCATATGCGGCGGATATTACGTACGGCACGAACAACGAATTCGGTTTCGATTATTTGCGCGACAATCTTGAATACGAACCCGATAAAATCCGTCAGAAAAACCACCACTTTGCGATCGTTGATGAAATCGACTCGATCCTTATCGATGAGGCGCGTACACCGTTGATTATTTCCGCGCCCGTTGCAGATGCCGAAGGCCTGTACCAGAAATTTACCGCAATCGCGGCGACGCTCCACGAAGGCGCTGACTATGAAATAGACGAGAAGCATCGTTCGATCCAGCTTTCCGACGCAGGCATTGAAAAAGCCGAACAAGCGCTTGGTATTGGTTCTATCTATACCGACGCCGGAATTAAGTACGTGCATCATCTGGAGACCGCCGTGCGTGCAAAAGCGATTTATCGCCGCGACAAGGATTATGTCGTGCGTGGTGGCGAAGTTGTGATCGTCGATGAATTTACCGGCCGTCTGCAGCCCGGTAGACGTTGGTCTGATGGTTTGCACCAGGCAATTGAAGCGAAAGAAGGCGTCGCGATACAAAAGGAGAGCCGCACGTTTGCATCGATTACGTTCCAAAATTACTTCCGTTTGTATAGAAAACTCGCCGGCATGACCGGTACTGCGGCAACATCGGCAGAAGAGTTTTACAAAGTCTACGGACTGAATACCGTCGCGATTCCGACAAACATCCCGCCGAAACGTCTCGACCATGACGACATGATGTTCCAGACCGAAGAAGGGAAAATGCGCGCGATCGCAAAGCACGTGAAAGTGCTGCACGAAAAAGGGCAGCCGGTATTGGTGGGCACTGTTTCCGTTGAAAAGAACGAGGTGCTTTCTGCGCATTTCAAACAAGAAGGTATTCCGCACGAAGTCTTGAACGCGAAAAACCACGAACGCGAAGGCGAGATTATCGCGCAGGCAGGACGTCGTGGTGCTGTCACGATCGCGACCAACATGGCCGGTCGCGGTGTCGACATCAAACTTGGAGGGAATCCCGCGACGTCGGAGGAGTTTGCCGCAGTCAAAGACGCGGGAGGCCTCTTTGTCCTTGGCACCGAGCGCCACGATGCGCGACGCATCGACAATCAGCTGCGCGGCCGCGCCGGCCGCCAAGGGGACAGCGGCGAAACGCAGTTTTTTGTGTCGCTCGAAGATAGTCTCATGCGTATTTTTGCAAACGACGTCATTAAGCGCGTAATGGGCACCTTCGGCATTCCCGAAGACGAACCAATCTACAACTCAATGATCACGAAATCACTCGAGCGGGCGCAGACGAAAATAGAAGAATTGAATTTTGATTCGCGCAAACACGTGCTCGCGTACGACGATATTCTAAATATCCAGAGAAAGAGCGTGTATGAGCGTCGTCGCAAGCTCCTTATTGGCGATGTTGAGGCAGTGGATGCAGAAATCAAACGCATTGAAGCACTCAATATGGATCTCGTCACCGAAGACGGCGAAGTGCACAAATCGGATTTCGCGGTGAAAATCGCAGAAGCACGAGAAAAACAATCTGAAAACTTCTTCGTCATCACGCGTCGCTTCCTCTTGCAGACGATCGATCTTTTGTGGGTCGAGCACTTGGAGGCGATGGAATACTTGCGCTCAAGCGTGAATCTGCGTGCGTATGGCCAGCGTGATCCACTTGTCGAATACAAACGCGAAGGACTCAAGCTCTTTAATGGCATGGAGCGCAATTACGAAGCGCATGTCGCAACGACGCTGCCGATCTCGCTTGGCGTTGCACAGGCGCCGCAAGAAGAAGTGAGTCGCCAAAGAGCGGCAGCAAGCGTCCAGCAAGCGGCGCGCGCCATTACGTTTTCCGCAAACTCCGGCGCAAAAAAATACGGCCGCAACGACAAAATCACCATCACCGACGGCACCGAGACGCAGGAGATGAAATTCAAGAAAGCAGAACCACTCCTCGCGACAGGCGTCTGGAAAATCCTCGAATAAGGACTTACAAAAGGTTTAACCTTTTTCGTGGCTCTACAGAGGCCTGAAAAAGGTTAAACCTTTGTATGTGGAGGGGGAGGAAGGCTTATTGCACGTGCACGGTCATTCCTTTCGATTTATCCAAATTGTTTACCACCTGCCAATCACCGGTAGCGGAAAAGGTAAATTCCCAGAAATCTTGCGGAGCAAACGGATCGCACGAATCAAGATCGCTCGAGCCGCAGACTGATTTGGTGCGTGGATAGATTTGCGCACCGGTGCCATCAGCCGCGATCCATGTGTCGTTCGAAGAGTTGTTGGTGAAGCGAACGGTCTCGCCCACCTTTGCGACAAGTTCTACCGGTTCAAACCCGGCGTCGGTGTACGAGACGAGATGCTGGAATCCATGACTCGCCTTTAATTTTTCTTCGGTCGAGGATGCAAAAATCGGCCGATCCATTTTTCCGGTGCGAATTTGGTCGGCGATTGTGTGCTGTTGTGGGATGAGTGCTGGCATCTTGGACTGCATTTTTCCGGGGGAGAGCAGGTACACAATCCCCACGAAGGCGAGGAGGAGCGCGAGAAGTATGAGTTGTCGGCGAACCATATAGAGGCGGTACTCAAATTCTTTTACATCCATGCGTATAAGTATAACCGATTAAATCTCAAGCCAGCTCGGCACCCGCACCACCGTCACCGACGACGAATAATCATCTTGCGCCGTATCAGCATCCGCATCATCGCAGGCGATCGTGTAGCGGACGAGCTGCGTGATCGGACTTGAGGTATGCGAACCGGAAGTGCCTGTCCATGTATCGCCGTTGCCGGTCACGGTGCACGCAACAGCGTTTGAGGTTGACCACGTCACCGTTGTTGTCCTTCCTGACGGAACAATGCGAGGTGAAGCAGAAATCGAGCCCGTGATCGCATTGTAGAGGCACGTGGCCGAACCTGATGAGCAGAATGTTGGCGTGTTGCAGGTTGCGTAGGATGCATTTGTTGTGACCGCGCACGCTGAACTTGTCGAGGTTTGAACGACAGTGCTGCCAGAGCACGAATAGCTGGTTGCGGGCGTGCACGATACCGTGAGCAGCGCGCCAACACCACCAGATCCCGTGCCGGTACACGATGCGGTGCCTCCTGCGCCCGTGCAGCTTGCGGTGTAGGTTGTGCTTGAAGAAGGTGACACCGACGTTGATCCTGATGTCGCACCACCGGTTGAAAAATTAGTGCCTGTACAACTCGTCGCACCCGTCGACGACCACGAAAGCGTCGACGAATTTCCTTGCACGACGGACGTCGGGGAAACGGATACCGCACACGTCGGTGGTGCAGGAAGCACACTACAGGTGGAATATGCATACGTGCCCGAGAGCGTGCCATTGGAGCAACTCCGCGTCTCTGACACACAACTCGAACCATACGCAACACTCGACGCTTGATACGCCGTCACACTGGATCCATGAGTCACGGTTGCTCCATTAAACGTACAATTGGCAGGAGGATTCACGCTCAAAACAGCACTGTGCCATCCATCAGATCCGCCGTATCCGTATGCATAGCACGAGTAATCAGTAGAAGCAGTCGGTGAGACTGATGTTGAACCCGACGAACCGACATATCCCACATTATTCAGATACACCCAGTAGTGCGCACTACTTGATGACCATGACAGTGTTGCACTCCCTGCGTATGATTTCGGATTGGGACTCAACGAAACCGAACACGATGCAGGGGAATAGTATGCGCCTTGGGCATAGTATGAACCCTGTGCGTATGCGGGAGTGACGGAGATTGTTGTCGCACAATCTGCAGTTACGGGGGAATAGAAAATAGTGTTTACTCCGTAATGCGCCGTAAAGGTGTATGTTGTAGAAACAGAAGGCGAGACAGTAACGGAGCCGCTCACTCGTCCGCCGTACGATCCGGGAAATCCTCCCGTGCTCCCGTAATTGGTTATGTATCCCGAGTCGTACATGAACACGGTGCCATAATCATCAGCAACGCCCCACCCGTCAGTCGCTGACCATGTCAGTGTCGTGCTTTGTCCTGCAATAATTGAAGAACTTGAAGGCGTGAGAGAACAGTCTTGTCCCCATTGCGCATTTGCAAGCGCAGGCATCAACGCAGATGCAAGAAACGCGAGTGTCGCAAGGGTGGTTCGGACACGAAGGTGCATACAACTCTAGTATACGGCGTTTTTTCAAAGTCCCGGGAGGCGCAACGTGTCTCTGGGGATTGTTCGGTAGCTAGAGCTCAAGCCACGACGGCACCCGCACCACCGTCACCGACGACGAGTAATCATCCTGCGTCGTATCAGCGTCAGCGTCATCACAGACGATGGTATAGCGTGAGAGCTGTGTAATCGGACTTGAAGTATGTGAACCTGATGTGCCCGTCCACGTATCACCGTTTCCGGTCACGGTACAAGCCACAGCATTGGAAGTCGACCATGAGATAGTCGTGGTGCGCCCCGATGGAACGATGCGCGGCGATGCAGAAATCGAGCCCGTGATTGCGTTGTAGAGGCAGGTGGCCGAGCCAGGAGAACAGAACAGCGGCGAGACACAAGTATCGATGTTCGTTGTTGAACAATCTGTATTCGTGCGTGTGATCGTCGCACTGCCCGTTCCCGTGCATGCCCAAGCTTGCGTGCACGAAATCGAGAGTGCAGCACCAATGCCGCCCGAACCAGTACCGATGCATGATGCGGTGCCTCCTGCGCCCGTACATGATGCGAGATAGGTGGTAGATGATGAAGGAGAGACAGACACCGATCCCGACGTCGCACCACCGGTTGAGAAATTGGTGCCAGTGCACGAAGTTGCATTGGAAGACGACCACGACAGCGTTGAAGAATTACCTTGTGCGACTGAAGTCGGGGAAGCGGATAATGAACATGTCGGTGGTGGATTATCTACGGTACACGTCGAGTATGCGTACGATCCCGAGAGCGTTCCGTTTGAACAGGTGCGTGTTTGCGAGACGCATGAGTTGCCGTACGATACCGTGCTTGCCTGGTACGCCGTCACGCTTGAGCTGTGGTTAACCGTTGCTCCATTAAACGTACAATTCGCCGGTGGATTCACACTCAAAACAGCACTGTGCCAGCCATCAGATCCTCCGTATCCGTATGCATAGCACGAGTAATCGGTAGAGGAAGTGGGCGAGACTGATGTTGAACCCGACGAACCGACATATCCCACGTTGTTGATGTAGACCCAATAGTGGGCGTCACTTGATGACCACGATAACGTCGAAGCTCCTGCGTATGATTTGGGATCAGGAGAGAGGGAGACGGAGCAGGAGGCAGGTGGGTAGGCGTAGGCGGTGTCGGAGCAGGAGACGGTGCCGCCACCGCCATAACAATTGCCCGGGGTGCATAAAAATGAGTTGCCCGCGTCATAGTATGAGGTTCCGGTATACGTGTACGACGACGAAGGGTAGATGGTGAGTGAACCGGAACGGGTGTTGCAATAACCGGAATTGCCCCATGAGCACATATAATAGTACCAGCCGTCGTTGCCATTATTGCCACTCCCCATCACCCATCCTATTCCGCTGATGTACATATTTATCGTTGAACCGGACGCGGCCCACGACAGCGTCCTTCCCGAACCCGTTGCGCCGGTCTGCGGCGAAATGGATATAGAGCATGATTGCGCATTCGCGAGCGCAGGCATCAAAGCTGATACAAGGAATGCGAGTGTCGCTAACGATGTCCTGACACGAAGGTGCATACATCTGTAGTATAGAACGTCAAAAGAGCACACCGTCGTTTGTCAACATCGTAGTGATTTTACTCCTGCGATGACGTTGTTGAGGCTGATTAAATGCGCAAGGCTAAGCCTTGCGCATTTTAGTCATGCCGAGGCCTCGGCAAAGTCACCTTTGAAGCGTAGCCAGAGTCTCCATCCAAAAGGTTTAACCTTTTCCACAGCTCAACCACGGGATGAAAAAGGTTAAACCTTTTTCAGGCTTATACTTCGGAGATGCGGTCGTTCAATTTTGCATATGATGAGTATTACCACCTCTATAATCGCGGCGTAGAAAAGCGAAAGATTTTCTTGACTGCGTACGATTACGCTCGTTTTACAACGCTGCTCTACATTTCTAATGGAACGCGCGCGGTCAATTTGGAAGAAGAAGGGAAATTACTATCCGGGCTTTTGTCGATCGATCGAGGTGAGCCGCTCGTTGCGATCGGCGCGTATTGCCTCATGCCGAACCACTTTCATGTGCTGGTGCGCGAAAAATCAAAAAACGGTGTCAGTAAATTCATGCAAAAAGTTACCACAGGGTACACTATGTATTTTAATAAAATGAACGATCGGACGGGCTCACTTTTTCAAGGGACATTCAAAGCGCAACATGCTTCAGACGATATTTATTTGAAATATCTCTATGCGTATATTCATCTAAATCCTGCGAAGCTTGTCAACGCGCGGTGGCGTGAAGAGGGTATCAGTGCGAAAGACCGACGATATGTGGAAACGTATCCGCATTCAAGTTATATGGACTACCTAAAGAAAAAACGTACCGAAGAAGTGTTACTTTCGCGCCAAGAATTCCCTGATTATTTCGATGAATCGAAAGCATTCAAAGACGAGATGCACGAATGGCTGGATTTTGCGAGTGTCGATGGCTTAAAATAATGACAAAAAAGGTTTAACCTTTTCCATGGCTTATCTAAAGCCCCAAAAAGGTTAAACCTTTTTGTGTAGATATTTGCGTTGGGGATTAAGAGATTAGTAGCGTTGGTTATTCCGATTGGGTTGTTGAAGTGGTCGTAGATGATTCGGGAGTAGGTGCGTCGGGCGTTGGGGAGTCCGCAGATGGGGCGGGTACTGGTGAAGGCGGAGTTTCTGGTGTCGATGACGTTGATGGTTCTTGCGCTGGAATCGTTATGGGCGTCGTCGTTGCGTGGTTTGTTTTCACATCGGGAGAGAGGACTTCGTGCGCTACTGTTGTGGCAGGTTGGTCACCAATTACCAATGTTGAAGATGTTGCCGTGTCGTTCGTGGTTGCTACGGCGGTGTCATCGACTAAGTGCGACGTCGCATTTCCAGCGATCGTGTTGAAAAGTGCTTGCGTCGACGTCGCGCTCAACACGGCGCCGAGGTGCCGCTCGAGCAGATCTTGCAACTCTTTCTTCGTGATGCAGACGTCTTCGAGACAGAGTTCTTTTGAATGTACCGAATCTGCATAGATATTTTGTGCGGTGATTTCTTTTGCAAGGACGCGATCGAAAATACCGGTCACGGCGTAGATCGCGTTGCCAAAGACATGAATGACGGTATCAGAGAGGGAAGCAAGTGCGTCCTTGAGTGGCTGCGAAGCGTTTGCAAACGATCCGAACCACGGGCTTGAGCTCGCGGCGAGTGGCGTTGTCGTCGCGTCCGATGATGTAGCGGCAAGAAGGTCTTGTGCGGTTGCCGTCGCGCCGAGATTATTTTCAAATGCTTGTCGCAAGAGACTGACGTCTTCTGTTTTTGCATATCCTAAAAGGTCGAGGGACGATGTTGCTGTCGCGATGTCGCTTTGAATCTGTGCGTAGAGCGACGACGTTGCGCTGTCGAGATCAGCAAAGCGGACGACGTTCGCGCGTGGTGATGAAGTCGCAACGAGTTCGATCGCGAATTTGTCCGCGACGCGATCGTACAGCGTATTCCAGAAGCGATCGGCGAATGATGGGGTTGATGTGGCAGTGGTCGATGAATCTGTAGTGGAGAGCGTGTTCGCAGGGATGATGCTTTCCATTTTTGCGTCCAGTTCCGTCACTGCGCCGACAAGATAGGGGACAGCGCTGAAGTAATCGAGGAATTTAGCTGTATCTTGGCTCTGTTGAGGCTCGGAAAAGGTTAAACCTTTTGATGAGGCGTCTGCTTCCGGGGCGTTTGCAGAGTACGTGATTTCGTTTGCAAGGCTCAAACTCTTCAGCGCGTTGAGTGCGCTTGCGGTCTGGAGCGTCTGCGCGCTTTGTGCCATGCGCTGCGAGATCTTCTGCATGAGCCCGCCGATGAAGTCGAATCCTTGGCCGGCGCCTCCGGCGCCGGCTGTATTTGCCGGCAAATTCACCAGTCCCATCGCAATCTGATTGATATCGAGCCCCTGTTGCAAATCAAGGAACACCATGACTTTGCCGTCTTCGACATCACCGATCACGATACCGATCGAATCATCAAAGTAGCCGGCTTTCATACCAACACCGGGAATGGATGACGGCGCAATGCGATCGCCCAATTTCACCGGACCATTTTCCAGAGAGAACTTTACCGGCACGCGTCCTGCAAGGGCCACCGGCCGCTGCCCGAGCGCATTAATATCCCCGAGCACTTGTCCCGGCGCAGTCGCAATCACTCCAGCCAAAGTATCTCCTTTCTTTGCGAGCTTCATTGATACGGGAACACCCACATCCACTGCTACGATATCCGCTGCATTGATCATCGGGTTCGACACGGGGAACATTTCTGCGTAGTCATTGCCAGCGGCATTCGGTGTCGAGGTGGAGTATTCTGTAATGACAACCAGACCAGCCGATCCCGTGCCGCCGGCGACAGACGACCCCAAAGTCCATGCGCCTGCACCGCCCGCGCCATAGCCTGTGGCATTTACGGTCCCATCAGGAACGCCGCCGCCGCCGAAGGGCGATGAACCCCCGTGACCCGGGACAGGATACGTAGTGTTATTTAAGGATTGTCCCGCACCGCCGGGAGCGCCGGTCGCGGTAACATCTCCAGTACCCGCGACACCACCAGCGCCCGGTGCCGTAATGTTACTTGCGGTAGCGCTTCCAGCACCGCCACTGCCGGCTTTCCCTACGCAGAGTGATCCAAAACTGGTATCGCCACCAGCGCCGCCGTTGCCACCTCCCGAAGTTCCCGCAGCTCCGCCCGCACCAATAGTGACCGTCTGCGTAGTACCTATCCGCGTGGAGGTGGCGTATGTCCGAGAATAACTTCCGGCACCACCACCCGCTCCGGCAGCTACCGATCCGGATGCACCGCCACCGCCACCGCCACCGCCAACACATTCGATTACCGCATGTGAGAGATTTGCGGGTGTGACATACGTACCGGTTGTCGTCGTCGCGTAAATTCGTGAGAGCTTGACTGTGTATCCGATACACACGCCGTTCACACGGTAGCAACTACCGGCGGCGATGTTTACATCGCCGCCTACCGAGAGCATCGATGTCGGCGACGTCGAACCAATACCCACAAAGCTGTTCGTCGTGTTTACAAAAATACTTGATGTTGCCGTCAATTGATTTCCCGCCGTGCTGTAGAAAGAAACTTGTCCCGCGGTTCCAGTACCCGCCGATCCTGAAGTGAGTCCCGTCGCATACACTTCGATGACGAGGCCGCCGGCGCCGCCGGCGCCGCCGGCGTAACACGTTCCACCGCCGCATGTCGCACCTGCAGCACCCCCCGCGCCGCTCGCACCGACATTGTAATAATATGTTCCTGATGGACTGGTGATAAGTTTTTGCGCATATCCACCGCCACCTCCTCCTGTTCCAGCTGGCGCAGTCGAATTAGATGCACCCACGCCACCGCCACCGCCACCGCCACCGAACGATTTCCCCGCGTTACCATTCGTACCTGTGTCGCCGGTGCCCCCTTCACCTCCACGGGGAGCAGCCCCACCAGTCGTGCCCGCGTAATAATTTGTAGAGGCATTAGATGAACCACCTGCAGAAGCACCACCACCCGTCAAATTAACATCACCTCCTGACCCCGCTCCGCCAGCACTAACCCCAGTGGATGCGCCGCCAGCGCCGCCAGTTGCAGATGTCGTCGCGAGACCTGAGCCTGTACCATTTCCAAAACTCGAAGTTCCACCTGTTCCGCCAGTACTTCCAAAACCACCCCCACCCCCACCACCCCCCGCCCCCCACGTATGCGCGATCATCGTCGAAGCATTTGACGGAAGCGTCAGGACACCACCAGAGAAACTCGGAGCACTTCCTGCAACACCATTCAAATTCACCGTCACGTTCGTGCCCGGCGTCGAAGTCGAGTAGATGCCGAGGAGCTGTCCGCCTGATGTGCCGTTTGCAGAAATGGTGGTGTACACGCGCACCACGAATCCTCCGGCGCCTCCTGCTGCGCCGGCAAGTCCGTTTGTGCCCGCAGTTCCAGCAGTACCGCCACTTCCAATCGTATAATAATAACTTCCTGACGGGCTTGTAATAAGTTTTCCAGAATATCCACCGCCTGCACCGCCTGTACCGCTGATGTGGGAAACCGTGTCGCCATTCATTCCGCCGCCGCCACCACCACCACCGAAAGGACTGCCGGCAGTTCCAGCGCCTGCGTAATATCCACCAGCACCACCGCCACCTCCGCGTGGTGCGCTACCGCCCGCGGTGCCTCCATTGTTGGCACCTCCTGCGGGAGTAAATGCGCCCGAACCGGACGTGGGAGCTTCACCGGTGAGATTTAGATCTCCACTTGATCCCGTGCCGCCCGCGGGCGGCGTAAGTGCGCCCCCGCCACCACCTGTTGCACTCAAGAGTGGTCCACTAACTCCCGAGCACGCAGTACTCGTTGAACTATTGCTGAAGCAACTTTGTCCGCCACTGCCACCGTTTCCCCCATCGCCACCACCACGTCCACCACCACCACCACCCCACACCTCCGTCTCCATATAGCTCGTGTTTGATGGAAGCGTCAGCACTCCCGCGGAGAACGACGGTTGCGATCCCGCAGCACCAGTAAACACCACTTGCACGTTAGTGCCCACGGTTGAAGTAGAGAAGACACCGAGCAGCACCCCACCACCAGACCCGACGGTACACGTACCATTAATAGAGAAGCAGCCTCCAGAAAGATTAATGCCATTTGCAGCAGTACTTGTGGCAGTCGTCGAGGTGAGATTAAGGTTGGTTGCTTGTATCCCCGCAGCAAACGTAGAAGTAGCAAGTGCGCTCGAAGTAATCACCCCATCATTCGCAATATTAAAGAGTGTCGTCACCACTCCGGCAGCAGACGTAGAAGCAACGGAGAGCAGTGTGCGGGTGTTGATGGTGCTGGTTGCTTGTATGGAGAGGAGGGCATACGGTGTCGAAGTGCCAATCCCCACATTCCCGTCATTCTTCACGACGAGCAGTGTGGACGTTGCAGTACCAGCTGTCGTCGATGCGATTGCAAAGAGAGTAACCGGCGCACCTGTACCGTTTGTCGAAGTCGCAACAACCGAGAGCAGTGCATATGGCGTCGTCGTACCACCTACACCAACAGAACTGTTGAACACCATCGTTGATGTCGTCGCACTAAACCCTGCCGCAGGATGCGTGAACGAATCACCACCGCTACCGGTACCACACGCAGCAGCATTCGCAGACACCGTGCCATCTGCTCCCACTTGGAGACAGCGGGTGCCGGTGCCACCAGTATTCGAGATCACCAGTCCCGTTGTGCTTGCAACACCCGTGTTGTCGATGTTGAAGAGCGTGCGAGTCACACCAGCTGCAGTAGTTGAACCAATGGAGAAGAGATTGAGCTTCGTGAGAGTAGAGGTTGCTTGGAGTGAAAGAAGCGCGAATGGTGACGTGGTGCCAATACCAACATTGCCACTACCATCTACAAGGAAGTGTGTACGCGTTGACGATCCGATCACAAACTCTGGTACGCCACTCCCCAGTGCATTCGGATTCACACTCAACTGTCCCCATGGGGTACTCGTACCAATACCCGTCATGCCTGTTGCATCAATGATGAACAGGGAAGCATCCGGTGATGCAGCATCTTCCACCACCAACGATGGGTTCGTACCCACATTCGTGATGGAGAGTGTGCCCCAGGGTGTGGTTGAACCGATACCGATGTTGCTGCTGGTATCAATGAACAGCGATGACGTTGCTGTCTGGTTTGTTCCTGATGATGCGTAGTATGCGACTTGACCGGTAGTACCGCTGCCGTTCGTGCCTGACGTTAATCCGGTTGCGTATACTTCGATGACGAGGCCTCCGGCGCCACCGGCGCCGCCAGAATTTCCACCGGTACCAGCGGTACCGCTTGAACCGACTGTGTAGTAGTAGGTTCCCGAAGGACTCGTAATCAATTTCTCGGAGTATCCACCACCACCACCACCGCCACCTCCACCAACTCCACCACCACCACCACCTCCGCCACCCGAACCTCCACCACCAAACGCGCTGCCTGCGATTCCACCACTGATAATTCCTTTGCCTCCTCCTCCACCCGCCGGAGCATTTCCTCCGGCACCGCCGCTACCATTAAAAGATGAGCCGACTCCTGGCTGGCCGCCGTCCCCACCACCACCTGTGATATTTACGTCGCCGCTGGAACCTGCACCGCCAGCGCCTCCGGAAACACCATCATTGCTTCCGGCACCGGCTTTACCTCCTGATCCCCCCGTCGCACTTAGAGCCGGGCTTGTACAAGCGGTGGAATTAGTTCCAAAGCAAGTCGAGCCACCGGTGCCACCATCTGTTGCTGTAACTGTACCACCACCTCCACCACCCGCGCCCCAAGTTTGAATCACCATGTGCGACGTGTTTGACGGAAGTGTAAGGACACCGCCAGAGAAACTCGGCGCACTACCAGCCGTACCATTCAAATTCACCGTCACGTTCGTGCCGACAGTCGAAGTCGAGTAGATGCCGAGGAGCTGCCCGCCTGATGTGCCATTGGCTGATATAGATGTATACACGCGGATGACAAAACCCCCTGCGCCTCCTGTGCCTCCGGCATAGCCGCTTGTTCCCGCAGTACCCGCGGAGCCTCCCGCACCAACGGTGTAGTAGTACGTGCCCGATAGCGGGCTAATGCGCTTTTGAGAATATCCTCCGCCTCCACCGCCTGAGCCACCTTGAAATGCGACAGAATTGCCTCCTTCTAACGCTCCACCTCCACCTCCACCGCCAAAGGCGGAACCGTTGCTTCCGGCAGCCGCGCGATTTGCAGCGCCGCCGCCTCCACCGCGCGGGGCGCTACCTCCGGGAAATCCAGAGAAATATGATAGCGATGCAGATGTGTCTGTAATGCCACCGGAGCCAGAACCCGTCATGTTTATGTCTCCGCCGGAGCCAGAACCTCCCGCGCCACCGTTTGAGCCACCCACGCCTCCGCTACCATTTGATGCTGAAAGCAAGGGGCTCGTGCAGGCCGTTGAGTTAGTGCCGAAGCAACTGCTGCCGCCGTCGCCACCATTCCCCATAGCATTTCCGCCTCCGCTACCACCTCCACCACCCCCCCACACCTCCGTCTCCACATATGATGTGTTGCTCGGCAGCGTCAGCACTCCGGCAGAGAATGATGGCTGTGATCCTGCAGCTCCGGTGAAGACCACTTGCACGTTGGTGCCGACGGTTGAAGTAGAGAAGGTGCCGAGGAGCACGCCACCACCGCCACCTGGAATGACACACACACCGTTTTGTGAGAAGCAACCTGCGGTGAGGTTCACACCATTCGCGAATGTCGATGATGCTGTTGAAGAAGTGAGGTTGAGAAGCGGAGTTGCGAGACCATTGTAGATAGTCGAGGTTGCGGTGGAATTGAAATTAGCAGCGCCTTGGACAGCAAGAATGGAACCAGGCGTCGAAGTACCAATGCCCACGAGTCCAGCTTTCGTGATCTGGAATGCAGGAGCAGTGGATGTTGCATATGCATCCGTCGTGGTTGAGAGAACGAAGTTGCCACCGAGGACCGACAACAACCAATGCTTTAGATCATTTCCTGCATTCAGATCGGTGAGCACGAGATTCTTTCCCGTTGTCGTACCAACCTGCAGCGCAGCAAACGGTGTCGTGGTACCAATACCAACCTTGCCGTCAGCGGTGAACGTCGTCGTTGCGGTGGCACCAAACGCAGCAGAGAATGCACCGATTGAAGTTGACGTTGCTCCGTTGGAGAAGAGCATCGTTGAGGTTGTTGCCGACTGTCCTGCCGCAGGATGCGTGAACGAATCACCACCACTACCTGTACCACACGCAGAAGCATTTGCAGAGACCGTGCCATCAGCTCCGACTTGCAAGCAGCGGGTGCCCGTGCCTCCGGTGTTGGAAACGACGAGACCGGTGGTGGAAGCAATACCCGTGTTGTCGATCTTGAAGAGTGTTGAGGTGACACCGGCGGCGGTCGTCGAGCCGATCGCAAAGAGATTAAGCTTCGTGAGAGTGGAGGTGGCTTGGAGTGAGAGGAGTGCAAAGGGAGAGGTGGTGCCGATCGCCGTATTGCCCGAGCCATCGACGAGGAAATGTGTCATGGTCGACGAGCCGACGACGAATTCGGGGACACTGCTGCCGAGCGCCGTCGGATTTACGGAGAGCGCAGCCCATGGTGATGTTGTGCCGATACCGAGTCTACCGCCCTCGGTTAATCGCATCTTTTCGTCGTTGTTGGTGTTGAACGCAAAATATTCGCCGGTGAGCGCCGCGCCGACGTCGGCTTGGAATGTCGTTACGCCGGATGCGACATCGATGCGGAAGTCGGTGCCGGTCGATCCGGTGTCATTAATAGAGAGAATTGCGGTACCGGTTTTTGAGATGAGGAGGTCATTCGCCGTGAGTGTCGTGCCGTCGAACGTGAGATTTGCGCTCGACGTGAGGTTGGACGATGACGTCCAGTAGGCGACGCGCGTGTTGGCGCCGCTGCCGTTGCCGGTCACGAAGGAGGAGGTGTCGGTGTTCGTGATACAGGTGCCACTCGCACCGCGGAAACAACCCGCGGACAGTTGGATGCCGTTGGCGAATGTCGAAGATGCGCTGTTGGATGTGACGTCGAGAGCGGTTGTTTGCAGTCCCGCGCCAAAGGTCGATGTCGCCGAGCCAAAGATTGTTGTTGTCGCCGTGCCGCCGACGTAGAGGCGATCGACGATGGAGAGGAGCGTCGTTGAAGCGCCGCCCGTGAAGAACATTGTCGATGTCGTTGCGCTTTGTCCTGCGGCCGGATGGGTAAAGGCGTCATACGTAGTGATGCCGCTTGTTGCACATGCACTTGCATTTGCGGACACCGTGCCGTCTGCTCCCACTTGGAGGCAGCGCGTTCCTGTTCCTCCTGCGGACGAGACGATGAGATTCGTTGATGAAGCTGTTGTTGCTGAAATCATCGTCGTTGAAGCAAACGGAATCGAAAGACCAGTGCCCGCTGGTGCAGCAAAGTTAATCGTGAGTGCAGAACCCACAAGCGCGCCAGAACCAGAAAGTGAGATTGCAGTTCCTGCAACAGGAGATGACGTCGCGACGGATTGATACACACCACCACCTCCGCCGTACAAAAGTTGTGAGGAAGGTGCGGTCGTAGTTCCTGTACCACCGTTACTAATCGTCAGTGCTGTGGCGAGCGTCAGTGCACCCGTTGCAGAGAACGATGAGGTTGCCGTACCGCCAAAGTACGCCGTGCCGGTGTTTGAAAAGAGTGTTGAGGATGCGGCACCATTCAACAATAGGAGCGAGGTTGTCGCGCTTTGTCCCGCAGCAGGATGCGTGAATGGATCGTATGACGAGAGAAAATCGGAACCGGCAGTTGCTGCAGTCACCTGTCCTCCCGTTGTTGTTTTAAGTAATGAGCCGCTTGCGATTCCAGAAATCCAAAGATTCGTCGAGCTCGCGGTTGTCGCAGAGACCATCGTTGTCGATGCAAACGGAATCGAAAGCCCTGTTCCTGCGGGCGCAGCAAAGTTGATCGTGAGCGCAGAACCGCCAACGAGCGCGCCTGGAGTACCGGTGAAAGAAAGTGCGGTACCCGCGCTAACAGAAGACGTCGCGACCGACTGATACGCAGAAGCACCACCGTACAGAATTTGCCCAACAGGTGCCGTCGTCGATCCCGTGCCACCGTTACCGATCGTGAGTGCGGCGGCGAGCGTGAGCGAGCCGTCTGCGGCAAATGACGATGAAGCAGTCGAACCAAACTTTGCGGTGAGCGCAGAGAACAATGTCGATGATGCTTGTTGAATATTTGTCACGTACAGCGTCGTCGTTGGTGCGAGGAAGCCACCCGAGACCTCCCACGCTTTCCCAAACGTCATCGCCGCAGTTGCGTAGTCAGTCCCTGCAATTGCCGCCGTCACTGCTCCCGCCGTTGTTGTTTTGAGAAGCGAACCGGAGTTAATGCTCGAAATCGTGAAATTCGTCGTCGATGCCGATGTTGTCGTGATCATTGTCGTACTTGCAAAAGGAATCGTACTCGCGAGACCATCGCCACGGATCGTGGTTGTTGCCGTGCGGCCAACGTACAGCGTGTCGAGAATTGAGAACAATGTTGATGATGCGTTGCCATTCAACACGAGAAGCGATGTTGTTGCCGACTGACCTGCAATAGGATGCGTCCACGCGTCGTACGCAGTGATGCCGCTCCCGGTAATGGTGATCGGAGTGCTGCCGATAGCGGTGAAGCCAGTACATGCGGCCGTGCCAGCGCACGCGACTGACGTGGTGGAGACTGATTGGTACGCAGAAGCACCACCATAGAGAAGCTGCCCGATCGGCGCGGTCGTTGAACCAGTGCCACCATTACCGATGGTGAGCGCGGAGGCGAGCGTGAGAGAACCATCCGATGCAAACGATGACGTCGCGGTTGCACCGAACTTTGCACCGGATGTAAGGATGCTTGCGGCGAAAAGTGCGTTGGTCGTCGAGGCTGCATCAAACGACGCACCGCCGGTAACCCCGAGTTTTGCAAGAGGATTCAGCCACGACGATGTTGCAGTGCCCCCGATAATAACTTGGTTGGTGGTTGTCGATGGGTAGATGCCACCGTTTGCGAATGTCCAGTTCACGTCTGTGCCCCCACCACCACCTGCACCTGCTCCCCATGTCGGCGCCCCGCCTGTCACTTTGAGAAATGTGCCCTCGCCACCGATGGCGAGTTTAGCGAGCGTCGTGCCATTTGATGCATACAAGAGATCGCCCGCCGTGTACGATGTCTGTCCCGTGCCGCCGTATTGCGCGAGGATTGAGGTAGTCGCAGAAACGATGCCGGCGTTTGCCTGGAGAGGTCCGTTCAAGTTCGTCAGTGTGAGGACGCCGGCACTGGAGAACGATGATGTTGCGGTGCCACCGAAGTAGGCGATGCCCGTGTTGGAGAAGAGTGTGGATGATGCGCCACCGGTGAAAAGCACGAGCGACGTCGTCGCACTCTGTCCTGCCGCAGGATGCGTAAACGGATCGTATGACGCGAGGTAGTCGACGCCGGTAACGGCCGCTGCAACCTGTCCTCCCGTAGTTGTCTTTAAGAGTGATCCAGAATTAATTCCTGAGATGAACAGATTGGTTGATGATGCCGTAGTCGCTGTAATCATCGTCGTACTTGCAAACGGGATCGCAAGTCCGGTGCCGAGAGGTGCGGCGAAATTAATGGTGAGTGCACTTCCAACAAGTGCGCCAGAGCCAGAAAGTGAGATTGCAGTTCCTGCGACAGGGGAAGATGTTGCAACGGATTGGTACGCACTCGCACCACCATACAAGAGTTGTCCCACGGGAGCGGTGGTTGATCCGGTGCCGCCGTTGCCGATCGTGAGAGCCGAAGCAAGAGTCAGTGCGCCGGTTGATGAAAATGACGATGTTGCCGTTGCGCCGAAGTATGCCGTGTACGCCGAGAATTGTGTCGATGATGCATTACCACTAAAGAGGAGAAGCGATGTTGTTGCCGACTGACCTGCAATAGGATGCGTGAAGGCGTCATATGCAGTTAGGCCGCTTCCCGATCCCGTCCCCGCACACGTACCATCGGCGAGTTGGAAGCAGCCGCCGGAAAGACGAATACCGTTTGCAAATGTCGACGTTGCACTCGTTGAGGTGATGTTGAGCGCGGTTGTCTGTACTCCGGCACCGAACGTTGATGTGGCAGAGCCGAGGATTGTTGTCGTTGCGGTACCGCCGACATAGAGGCGGTCGAAGATGGATGCGATCGATGTTGATGCGCTTGCAAATGAAAGAAGATTGGTTGTGCTGTTGAAGAGGAATGACGAATTGCCGGCGAATGTGCTTCCTGAATTAAATTGCACGGTACCGTCTGCGCCGCCCGGAGTGCCAGTTCCTGCGCCAATACCGAGCGATGATGTTGCTACGAGCGAGTAACCACCGACGCCATCGCCGATAAGAAGTTGTCCGTAGGTCGGCGCGGCAGACGTTGCGGTGCCGCCGTTTGCGATAGGGAGTACGCCATTGAATGCAGTCGCGGTCACGCTGCCGCCGGTTATCGTTGCGTCAGTAATAAATCCACCGGTCCAGTGCGAATCGGTGACGTGTATGTCACTCAAATTATCAATGCGCGCGACCGCACCGAGTGTCTCGTACGTGTTGTTGATGATTGTTGCGTTGTTGCTTGTTGCAAGACTGACGGCATTGATCTGCCCGGTCAGTTTTTGGTCAAGCGCGCTCAAGCGGGTGAGAAGGGTCGATTCAGTTACGAGTCCTGGTGGGAGCGATGCAACCGATGAGAAATTGTACGTGCTCGCAAAACGGTTAAACGATTTTTCGATGGAGTTTTGAATGAGGAGCGCGAGGCTTGCGTACAGGTCGGAGGATTGCGCGGGCGCTTGTGCTTGCACGGGCTTGGGAGCCGTGGCCGGGGTCTTCTTTTCGACAATGACGGTGGTCGGCACTTTCGGACATCCGTAGATGTACGGGCACAGTGTAAAGAAAACTTTTGACGCAAATTTGTCGATGAGTGGGATCGACGTGATCGCCGCAAGTTGCTCGTTTTTATTTCCATAGTATTTCTGGAATGCGGCACGCTCCGCGCGACCAGATGGTGACAGTGCCTGGAATGCGACCGCGCTCGAGATCAACAAAATCAAAACAGCGAGTGACGACGCAACCGTCGCAATGATTTTTCGAAAACCGAAATCAACTTTGTCACGTCGCTCCGGCAGGGGAGATCGTTGCATTTTATGTGCCTCGGTGATGGCAAGCGTTTCGCTGACGACTTTTTTAATCTCATCGTATTCTTTTTTCGATGGGCTTGGCGTATTGCCGGATTTCACTAATTCATCGCGACGAGTGTTCGCCAGCTGTTCGAGTTGTCGCTGACGGTTACGATCCTTCTTTTCGAGAAAGTCGCGTAGAGCCCGCTCGTTGACATGCCAGACGCCTTCGACAAGCTTTGTGCCCTCGAGTCCGCGCCGGCAGAGCTTCGAAATATAGTTGTGCGAAAGCCCAACTTTTTTTGCAGCGTCGCGCGCAGAAATATACTTAATTCGATCGATAAATATTTCATCCGCGGACATAATGGAGAGGTGATGGAAAAACTAATGTTTATATAGTTTTTCCAGACACATGCATTATACGCCCGTCGCAAATAAAATTTGTCACAAAGCATGTTGATAACTGGTACTTTCTAGTACCCGTATTTTAAAAAAACAAAACGCTAAAAAATGCTTTTAATTATGAATAAAATCGGAGTGATGTTCCGTTTGTGAAATTGGAGTTAGCGCGATCAGATCGTGTGGATTACTCGATAGTCCAGATCTCGGATAAAAGAGTTAATTAAATAAACGGTATCTCGGCTATGTACTCGTTCTAAACGCGCATGAAGCCCGTAATTTCCGGAAATAATTGTTCGTAAAACTTTGTGCTTTTATCGATACCTGATAGAGTTCTTGCATGTCTGACTACATTCCTACAATAGGTCTCGAAGTTCACGCGGAACTCAAGACCGCCTCTAAGATGTTTTGCGCGTCTAAGAATGATCCGTTTGAGGCAGGTGCGAATGTAAACATTTGTCCTGTTTGTATGGCTCATCCCGGCACGCTACCGGTCGTAAATAGGGAAGCGGTAAAACACGTACTTCGTGTTGGCGTTGCTCTCAAGGGCAAATTGGCCGATTATACGGAATTCGATCGTAAGAATTACTTCTATCCTGATCTTCCGAAGGGATATCAGCTCTCGCAGTATGAATTTCCACTCGTATCGGGGGGATCGCTGAATGGCGTTGCCATTACGCGCGTTCATCTTGAAGAAGATACGGCGAGTTCGTCGCACGACGACCGCACGGGCGAGACCCTCATCGACTATAACCGTGCCGGTGTGCCGCTGATGGAATTGGTCACCGAGCCGGTCATTCATAGCGAAAAACAGGCAGGTGACTTCGGCCGAGAACTCCAGCTTTTACTACGGTATCTCGGCTCATCCGATGCTGATATGGAAAAGGGACATATGCGTCTTGAGGCGAATATTTCCATGGCAAAAGAAGGGGAGGAACTTGGTACTAAGGTGGAAGTCAAAAACATTAACTCATTTCGCGCGATGGAGAGGGCTATTGAGTACGAGATCAAGCGGCAGGCGCAGCTTTTAGAGAATGGCGAGAAAGTCGTGCAAGAGACCCGAGGCTGGGATGATGCAAAGCAAGCAACCTTTAGCCAGCGTATTAAAGAGGGCAGTGCAGATTATCGGTATTTCCCTGATCCTGATTTACCCTCGTTAAAGCTCTCTGAAGTACCGGAATTCGCGGAAAATGCACTCCTCAAGACCCTGCCGGAATTACCGACAGGACGTAGGAATCGTTACGCCGCCATGGGAATAAAACCAGCTGACGCGGAACAGTTTGCTGCATACCCAGCTCTCGGGAACTTTCTAGATGAGGTTTTGCAGGGCCACGAAGCAGATTCAGAGTTCATTCGCCTTGCCGGAAACTACGTCGCTAACGATTTAGTGAGTATCGTACGAGATATTGATGGTCGAGATACGGCAATTAAGCCTGAAATTCCGATTTCCGCCGATAATTTCTCAAAGATTATCTCTATGATTCGTGACGGAAAGATCTCGTCACGTGGTGCAAAAGACCTTATTATGCACACGATAGCAGAGAAAAAGGATCCGAAAGTGATTGCTGCAGAAAGGGAGCTCATCATGAGTGAAGCAGCCGGCGGTTTGGATTCCGTAATACAAGACATCATTACGAAAAATCAATCAGTTGTTGAGGACTATAAAAAGGGGAAAGAAGCAGCGCTGCAGTTTTTGATTGGACAAGGGATGAAAGCATTGAAGGGGGCGGTGAATCCGGGACAGTTGAAAGAGGAAATTGTAAAAAAGATGCAGGGATAATTTGCAAGCGCCAATTTGCAATTTGCAAACAAAATTACAAATCGCAATCTCAAAATGAAATACGATTTGGAAGAGCGCGTTTCAAAGTTCGGTGAGCGAGTAATCGATCTGTCAAAATTAATTCCGAAGAATGAAATAACGCGACCTCTGATAAGTCAAATCGTCAGATATGCAACAAGTATTGGCGCAAATTACATGGAGGCAAATGAAGCGAGTTCAAAGAAAGATTTCCGAAACAAAATCAAGATTTGCTGTAAAGAAGCTAGGGAAACTAAACACTGGTTACGAATGATTGCACGAGCAGACGGTGGCTCGGTGGCAGAGTGTAAGATACTCTGGAAGGAAACTGACGAGATAAATCAAATATTTGGAACGATAGCCCGAAAGTCCAGCGAGCAATGATTTGTTCTTTGTATATTGGGGTTTAGTTTGCAAATTGAGGCTTGCAAATTGCAAATTTCGCGCGAAAAACCGTTTTAAGAGGAAAAAAGGTCAATATACCCGTTAGTACCATGACGGTGGAGCAGCCCTTGTCCAGCAGGGTTCGACTTTTCCCCAGCAGGGTTCGACCTTGCTGATAACGGCGTAGTACACTAAAAGGATGAAAAAGCGCCCAAAAGTCGGCTTTGTGCCTCAAAATCGCGAGCGTCGAGCAAAAGTGCCTTTGCATGACCTAAAAACAGGCTCTTTGGAGGGTGCTGAGTACTACCTTTTGTCTAATTTTGGTGCCGAAAAGAGAACGATTTTCAGCGCGCAGCAGGACTATGATCGCTTTGAGGCGTACTTGCATCTACTGAACGCGCATGAGAGTCCACGCGCATCTAATCTGTTCGTCGGCGAGCGCGCGCAGTATATTTTTGAGAGCCGACCGGCGGAGCGATTGGTCGCGATTGGTGCGTATTCATTTACACCGAAATCATTTCTGATACTCGCGACACCGGCGATTCGCGGCGGCATAGGTCGGTTCATGCAGAAATTGCAAACTGCGTACAGCATGTACTTTAATAAAAAATATGCGCACGCAGGAAGACTTTTTCACGGACCGTATATAAGTGAGAAGGCGCAAACCGAAAAACACTTAAAATATTTATTTGCGCGTACGCATCTTGCTCCCGCGCAACTGTTTAATGACGAATGGGAAAATGCGAATCCACTTGAACTTCGATCACTCGCAGCAAAAGCGTGCGCGTATCGGTATTCAAGTATTGGGGAATATGTCTCGGGAACATCTCGAATAACCGAACCGGAGGCATTTCCTAAATTTCTTTCTCGTGCCAAAAGCCCTGACCAGTTGCTACAGTTCTGGATGCAGTATCGTGGCCTCAAATTGCGGACATAGGTTTTACGGGTTTACCCCCCCCGGGGGGGGAGTTGGCGAGATCGTCATCCCCAGATCGTACTAGGCCTTGCACACTCCGTCTGTTTTAGGGGTATAATGTCTTTTGTATGGCTCAAGAGATTAATCTCGGCGGGACGATATACATTTCATCGAAGAAAGCGGCTGAAATTACCGGCTACGCCCAAGACTACATTGGACAGCTCGCACGTGCGGGAAATATCATCGCACAACGCGTCTCGGGACTCTGGTACGTCGTCGAGGAATCTCTGCGCAGCTACAAAGCGAAAGCTGATGAATTTAAACCGACACCCCCTCCGCTGCCACCGCCTACCGTTGATCTCGAGACTACTGTATCGTTCGATGGTAAAGACTACGTATCAGCGCAACGAGCTGCAAAAATAACCGGCTATCATCAGGACTACGTCGGACAGCTCGCGCGTTCGGGCAAGATCCTTTCGCGGCAAATAGGCGCACGCTGGTACGTGGATCGCGAAGGCATTGTGGAGCATAAGAAGTACAACGATGCTCTCCTTGCAGCAGTCCAGACAGAATCAGTGGGACTCCAGAAGCCAGAAATATTGCCAGTCGAACCTGTTCGGGAGGAGAGCGAGTTGCACTTCACCTACAAAGAAGAAGTCGTTACGCCGATTCCTGTAAACGAAGAATTGATTCGGCCCGAGATAGATAGCATTGAAAATCACGATATCTCGGCCGTTGATACTGAATATACTAACGAGGAGGAAGCCTATGAGATACCTATTCGCATCGTAGAACGACGAACGACGTATACTCCTGTGCAACAAGGCTCATTCAAGCGGGATACAAGCTCGTGGCGCAAGTTTGCTCCAATTGGGGCGATATTAGGCCTAACCTTAGTGCTTATTGGGGGATTTGTGCTAATCACGACTGCATCTCCAGCAGGATCTGTTGCTTCTATAGGACGTGTTTTTGGTAAAAACACAGTATTGTCAGGTTTTCAAGTTCCAGAATGGTTGCAGAGCTTTGTATCTAAAGAACTGCTGTACAAAAGAAATGGTGCCTGAAATTGAGGATCGGATCCGGATAGATATATTGAGAGGGCGATTACAATTCTCTTCGCGCCGGGTCTCTGATTCGAATCTCGTATCGCCGAG
Organism: Candidatus Kaiserbacteria bacterium; assembly: GCA_023267655.1. Lineage (GTDB taxonomy): Bacteria > Patescibacteriota > Minisyncoccia > Phycocordibacterales > UBA2100 > UBA10103. Next base: position 6,780 of record JAHFMV010000012.1, on the reverse strand, counting down.
ATTTTGAATAGAAGCAGTGGTGCAGTTCTAAAATAAACTCTTGCTCGACTACGTGACAGGTTGATTTCGACCGCATTTTGGTGTCTTTTTTAAGTACATCTAGCTATTTGAACTTTTATTTAAAAACTACCCGCTGACTCTGGACGAGTTTCAGTTATCCACATTTGCTCTTTTTCGCAAACTCGTATGCCCGATTTAGCTAATAAAATATAGCTAAGTCGAGTCTTTCCGACTTACAAGGAGTTCTCCATTTTCATGTCAACCGACGAACTATTCTTCGACGGCGTGCGCCATCTTTCCGCAAGCGACGCGGCGCTTTTGCACCACTTTACGAGCGACTACGTTGCCCGCCTGTGCCGCGAGGGAAAACTGCGGGCGAAGCGTGTCGGCAAGAATTGGTTCGTCGATGAGAACTCGTTGCGCACGTTTGTGGCAGATCAGGAATACAAGGAATCGCAGCGTCAGAACGAACTTGTGCGGCAGCGCAAAGTGGAATATCAAAAACGCCGCACGGACGAAGCGCCTCACCCTATCACAACTATCGTTTCTACTGCGGTGGCAAAAAAGAATTTAGCGGCTCATTCATTCAACTCTGCGCCACTCTACGCGATACATCCCGCGATGGATCTTGCACATCGCATCCTCGCACTCATCATGGCGATTGCATTGGTGGTTGGCACGTTTGCGTTTGCCGATCCCCGTGCCACGCAATCATTTTTTGCCGACGCGCAACAGTCGTCGCACGCTGCCATGGAGTCTCTTTCACATATTTCGCCGTCACATATTTCTGTACTCCTGCGCGCGACCGGAAATAAGTTTGGCACTGTATCGCACAATCCGGGACAAGCTGCCGCTGTTTCTCTCGCTGCGACCACTGATTTATTGTCAAACCTTGCGCGTTCGGTGAACGCGTCGATCGACGGATTTATTCTGAACGCGGTCTTCCGCAATTTGTCGATCACGCCAACGCCGACGACGAACCGCGGCGCGGTGTACCTAAGCGTGCAACCTGCGCCAACGCAGCATCCGAAAATACCTACAATGCCAACGCCTTCGGTCGCATCGCTGTCCCCGACCACTAGTACCCAACCTGTTGTCGAGAGGATCATCCAGCGCGAGGTGCAAACCCCATTAGAGAGCCAGAGGCCTCTAACGGGGCAGGCGCAGAAAATAATTTCAATCGGCGGTATCACGCAAGACTATCTCGATCAACGTCTCGCATCGTTGAATTCAGACCTAACGAATCGCATGCTCTCGCTTACGAATGCGAATTCAACGACGATCAACAATGTCTATGAGACACTCGGTATGGCCACGCGCGTCGAAGAATTGACTGATACTAAATTGCACACTCCCACGATCAACGGTGGGACGATTACCGGCGCAACGATCTCCGGCGGATCAGTCACCGCAACGGATTTCTCCGGTGTTCTTGGTGTCGCAAAAGGCGGCACCGCGACATCGGGCACGCCTGTGTATGGCCAAGTGCTCATCGGCGATGGTGCGGGCGGCTACGCCCTTATGGCGACTTCCACACTTGGCATTGGTGCGGGAAGCGGACTTTCTTCGTACGACGCTTTCACGCATCCAGTTGCAGGGCAGAGCGCAACCACATCACTCTTTCTTTTTAACGGAAACGCATCATCAACACAATTTTCTGCGTACACCGCATACTTCGGTGCGACGGCAACATCGTCATTCAGCACCACCGGCGCCCTCACGCTCTCGACGGCACTCACGATTACCAACGGCGGAACCGGGACCACCACTGCTCCGGTATCACAACTCTTGTACGGCGGAAGTAGTGGTGCATATCAATCCGTCGCCACCTCGTCGCCGGTTGCAGGAACTGCGATCTCACTCTCCGGTAGCGGTGCACTGGTTGGTTCTGCACTCACGATTAACTTCGCTGCGCCAGCCGGTACGGGACTTTCGATTCCGTTTGCATCGACAACAATGATCTCCGCAACGACGGCGAGCTCGACGAATCTTTGGGTATCCGGTATCACCAGTGGCGCGATCCTCAAAACAACAACGGGAGGGCAAGTGACTGCAGCAACAGCAGGCTCCGACTACCTTGCATCGTATGATCCTTTCACGCACCCTGCGGCCGGACAAAGCGCGACCACCTCACTCATGATATTCAGCGGCGCTGCATCCTCATCGCTTCTTTCCGCATACCAGGCGTACTTCGGTGGCACGGCAACATCTACCTTCACGACATCGGGACAGCTTGGTATTGGCACCTCCACCCCATACTCTAAACTCACGCTCTGGGGCTCTGACACATCGGCTTCAACGCAATCATTCCTCGTCGCGAACTCCGCGTCCACCACGCTCTTCCAGGTGAACAACGACGGCTCGGCGTACAGCGCCGGGAAATTCGGCATCGGCACGACAAGTCCGTGGGCGCTGCTCTCCGTCAATCCAAACGCGCTCGGCTCGGGCGTCCCTGAATTCGTCGTCGGCTCCTCGACCGCCACACATCTAGTAGTAGATGGTGCAGGAAGAGTAGGAATTGGTACGACAACTCCGTGGGCAAACCTCTCGATCAACGCAGGCACAGGACAGAACTCCTTCGCCATCGGCTCCAGCACAGCCACCTACTTCCTCATCAACTCGAGCGGCAACGTCGGCATCGGCTCGACGACACCGTGGCAGCTGCTCTCGGTCAATGGCACAGTCGCCGCAAATGCCATCCTCCCGAACGGCCCATACACGAACAACCTCTCTGTCTTCGACCTCGGCACGACCACCGCACGATGGAACGCGCTGTGGGCCGGAACACTGAACATCGGCACTTCGACGTTTTCACTCAAGACCGACAGCAGCTCAAATCTTGGGTTCTTCACCGCCGCCTCCGGCGCTGGCACGCAAGCAATGACACTCACCTCCTCCGGCAACGTCGGCATTGGGACGACGAGCCCCGCGGCAACACTCTCGACGGTTGGCAACGAATACATGACAGGTGGTCTCGGTGTGGGCGTTCTCAACACAACCGCAAACACCGTGAACCTCGCTTCGGGCGGTTCGTATAAAATCGCGGGCACGTCAGTATTGAACGGTACTACACTCGGCTCCGGCGTGACAGGCTCATCCCTTACATCAGTCGGCACAATCATCTCCGGTGTTTGGACAGGTACTACTGTGGCTGTGGCAAACGGCGGCACGGGAGTCACAAGCTCCACGGGCTCTGGAAGTGTCGTGCTCTCATCCCAACCGACCTTCACGACGGATCTTCGGACGCCATTTATTTACGACTCGAACGATACGAACTTTTACGTTGACCCAAATAGTACCTCTGTCACCAACATCCTTTATCGCACGTACGGGTTCAATGGAGCCGAGCTCGACGGCAATGACGGCACCTACCGCGTCGATCCGAACGGCACCACCATACTAAGCTCCGTCGGCATGAAAACAAACAGTTTCCCCTATAGTGAGACGCTCTCGATTAGCTTCCCTAACACGCAAGCCATTCACATCGATGAATCATCAGGTTCCAACTCAGTCAATTATCAATATTTCACAAAACAGGGCTCGAATGTTGGTGCAATTTATTATAACGGCAGTGTCATGGCATATCAGACGACATCAGATCGCCGCTTGAAGGGAAATATTGCAACGACGACCGCCGGCCTAGAAACCCTCTTAAAAATTCCTGTCGATGATTTTAACTTCCTCTCAAATCCCGGAAAACGAGTGCAAGGTTTCATCGCACAGGATCTCTATAAATACTACCCAGACGCCGTACAAGCAACCGATGACGGCGTGTCACCACTCACCGCCACATCGAGCGCGTGGATGATTGATTACGGCCGTGTCACGCCGCTCCTCGCAAAGGCGATCCAAGACCTCAACCTCAAACTCGAAGACCTCGCGACCACGACACCGGATCTCGACGAGAGCTCGTTCCCCTTCCGCTTCTTCGCCGCCCTCAAAGACAGGTTGATCGCCTGGTTCGCCGACGCCACCAATGGCATCAAGGATTTCTACGCGAGCATCATCCACGCGCACGAAGGTAAGTTTTCAGACAAACTCTGCGTCGGCGACACATGCGTGACGCCGGAGCAGTTCCAAGCGGTGTTCGGGAAGGACGCTGCAGCACAATCATCAGCCGCCGCCGCACCGGTATCATCGTCTCCTCCTTCACCGTCTGAACCACCGGTAGACGAACCAACTACGGACACCGCTTCGACAACGCCAAGCGCCGCTCCGGCGGCTGCGAATGACACCTCGCAGGCGACGACGACAGACGTGATCACACCCACACCAGAACCAGCACTCAATCTCCCAACAGCAGCGAACGATAGCGCTCCCAGCGAGCAACTCCCCGCCTCCGCGGTGACCCCTTAATGCATGCGTCTGTTTGCTATCATCTTGTTTCTCATCGTTGCCGTCTGGGTCGCGGGCATCATTGTCAACCTGCCGCACTAACTGACTGCGGCGGCGGGCTATAATGCAGGTATCTGAACTCCCGTCGCTTACATAGAGCGGTTGTCGTTCTCGCGCTCGCGGCTTCTGTCGGTATGCCGCACCTTTCGATCGGCGCGACATGCCCGACGCTCTTGCGTACACTCGGGCTCGACGACCGTGGCGCTGATGTCTCGCAGCTCCAGCAATTTCTCGGTGTCCCCGCGAGCGGCTACTTTGATATCACGACGCAGCAGGCGCTGCGAGCGTGGCAGAAATCCCGCGGTATTGTCTCATCTGGAACACCGGCGACGACCGGCTACGGCATCACGGGTCCAAAGACGCGCGCGGCGATTGCACGGTGCGCATCAGCCATTTCGATAGTAGCGCCGACGCCTTCCCCGTTGCCGATCGTGGGAACGACACCTGCGCCCTCCAACATAACGAGCGGCGCAGTTCGCACGCTCACCTTCGGCATGCGTGGCGACGACGTCATGGCGCTCCAACAATCGCTGACTACGCTCGGCTTTCTTGCATCGGGGAACGCCTCCGGCTACTTCGGCTCGCTTACACTTGCCGCCGTTCAATCATTTCAAAGGTCAAAAACTATTGTATCTTCAGGTTCCCCATCGACGACGGGCTATGGATCGGTCGGCCCGAAGACGCGAGCACTCATCACGAATAATAGGGCATCGACCCCGACTCCGTATAATCCACCGCCACCAATAATTCCTACGGCATCAGCTACCGTTCCTGCAACTCCAATATCTCCGCCACTTATAGGGCCTGTGCTCTATCCCTGCGTTTTTAACGGTCAGTCGATCGGTCATGGACGCTCCGTTACTGCATATCAATCATCATCCGTCGCCCCCGGATCGCAATGCGTGAGCGAGAGCCGCACCTGTACCAACGGTATCCTAAACGGCAGTTACACGAACGCCGCATGCAGCGTACAAACGGCCGCCGCAACAGTAACGCCGCCCGCCGTCATGGTCGGGTTCTGGGGCATCATCGGCGACGTGGGCGATTTGGATAATCGCGATTATCTCGCGGAAACGGCACCTTACACCAACACTGCGTTCATACTGGCTAGTCTCAATTCAACGCCGAACGCGCCGGTTTCTCCGTATGCGATGCAAAAAATAGCCGAAGCGGTACAGCAGGGCAAAAAGATAGTGATATGGGACCAGCAACTATTCTTTGCTAACGACTCCAGGGTAGGTCCTACCCTCGCGAGCGACTACAAAGCACGATTTGATTCACTATGGGCTGCGCTTGCTCAGTACCAGTCCAGTATTGTCGGGTTCGAATTCATCGATGAACCATATGGGGATGGATCGGGTCTCGTCACGCCCGCCGATGATGCAAAGCTGAAAGCGGATATAGCACTTCTGGTTGACTATATGCATCAAAAGGCACCGGGACGAGTTGCGATGACAACATTTGCGTATCCCACAGTACTAAGAAGCGATTTCGCTTCCCTTATTCCACCAAATCTCGATCTCATAGGCGTCAACTGCTACCTTCAGTTTGGCGCAGTGTGCGCGCCAGATAAAGTAATGTCTCTCATTCAAACGATCGCAAACGCGAAATCAAGTAGCCAGCGCTTGTACATAACGCTCGACGGTTGGTGGCAAACCGATCCAACGGCAGTCGATGATGCTGCTATGCTCAATCAAATCTACGCATGGGAGATGATTCTTAAACCATACCTCGCCACAAATCAAGTCGGCGCATTATTTCCGTTCGTATATCAAGCAAGCGCTCATGGCACCTCATGGGGAATTGAAAATTTTACCGCTGCAAGAAATGAAATCCAATCGTATCTATCCGATATAGCAAATTACTATCCGACTTCCCGGCGATCCTTCATTCCGATCGGCCAGTTTAAGCAGTATGGTGATCCATACAGCATTTATTATTCGAACGGCCAAGGTGCGTACTGCGGCTATGCGTCATTCAACAATTACAAAGCCGCAGGGGGTCCTGATGACACCACGACACTCCTCCAAACAACAATACCCTGGACTATGAGGTACGATGGAGCGTGTTAAGAGCTGGTGCCGACCTCGATGCGCTGGACAACCTCGCCCAATTTGCATCACCTTCACCACCAACTGGCACAGAACCAGCATCAGCGCCGTAAAGAAATACAGAGGGTAACCCTATGTATGATGCTCTACCGCATCGCACAAATGCGCAAGGCTAAGCCTTGCGCATTCGAGTTCGTGGGCGGTCGTTTCGACAGTCTGAAGAAGATGAGACACATCGGTGACACCTCAGAAGGCGACTTCTGAGGTGTTTTTTCACACAATGGCGGCATGTCATTAGCCGCTAGCCTCATATGTATGATGCGATACCCCGTGA
>JAHFMV010000011.1 GCA_023267655.1 Candidatus Kaiserbacteria bacterium | reverse complement strand
TCTTCACGGGGTATCGCATCATACATATGAGGCTAGCGGCTAATGACATGCCGCCATTGTGTGAAAAAACACCTCAGAAGTCGCCTTCTGAGGTGTCACCGATGTGTCTCATCTTCTTCACATGTGTGGCCATGGGTCATTTCAAGTCGGTACCGCTTCCGAGCAATATAGATAATTCTGCACGGATGTTTTCGAGGGCGCGAATAAGCTTGGTATCGGATTTTTCTTGTTCACCGATTTGTGTACATGCATGCAGGACAGTCGTGTGGTCTCTCTCGAAAAGATAGCCTACGTCAAGAGAAGATAGACCCATTTCCCGCAAAAGGTACATCGCAACTTGACGAGCGAGCGCAATTTGAGGCACTCGAGTCCTTGCAAAAATGTCGTCCGTAGAAACGCCAAATTCTTTTGCGACGATGCCTACAATGTTTTCCAATAACTCTTTCGAAAGCACGATTTCCCCAGAAACTGGCGTTGTTTCTTGCGGCTCTGAAAGCTTCGTTTTCTCTTTCTTCCCAAGTTCGGCAAGCACTTCTTGCATCACACCGATAAGCCAGTTGGTCGTATTTTTCTCAGGCGGCACGTGGTGAAAGCACTCGCCGGTCGAGTTGTAGCTCGCAACACGCATTCCGCAAATTCTGCATTTCAGACGCGGTCCAAGAGTTGGATACGGGATCTCCGGTTCCATGGCTCCATCCTTTCGTCCATAAGAACTTCTTCGTATACCATAGCAAAAAAAGAAGACCGTGGCATCTGCCCGCCACGGTCCGATCATCACGTTGTCACTCCATCGAAACGGTCTCGTTGGTGAGCGTCTCAAGGAGCTTGATGCGCTGCAGAGTGCTCACGAGCCGATCATGATCGAGATCAAGCCCAAACCTGTCGAATTTGTCCCAGATATTGGCAACAACTTGACGGATGCGCTCTCTCGAGACATCAAACTTCTCTCCGGTTACTTCGAGTGTCCGCCCTTGCAGCGGGCCATCGAGACCGTAGTAGTGTACGAACATCTCCTTGTTGCGATCGCCGATGTCCTCGTTCTTGTACAACATGTCGATCAGAGACTCGATCACGTTGCACGCGGCTTGCATTTCTTCTTTCGCCTCAAGCATCTGGAGCGGATTGAGTTTGCTGTCATCGGCGATGAAGTCCTCAAGAGTGCTGTTTCCTTCTGTTCCGCTATGATTCCTAGCTTCTACAACTGCGTCCAATGATACGATCGGGATCTTCAGCCTCTTCATCGAAGACACGACTCTGTCCTCGCCGATGTTCAGCCTTGTCGCAATCTCTGACGGCAGAGCCGGTCGCTTAAGCTCTTTCGCGAGCTCTTCGCTTGCACGCCATACCCGCGTTCGCAGTTCTTGGATATGCACCGGTTCGCGAATCATCGAGCGGCTGTCTTGCAGCGCCCTACCTATCGATTGACGAATCCACCAGTACGCATACGTCGTGAAGCTGTAGCCGAGTTTATAATCAAACTTGTCGGCTGCATTCATAAGGCCGATCATGGCCTCCTGCACGCGATCCTCGAATGGTATTTCAAGCTCGTACCCTCGATATTTGCTCGCTACCGAAATCGCAAGTCGTATATTGTGCAGAACAAGCAGATTGCGCGATTCGTTGCAACCTTCTTCCTGGACTTTCCGGCCCAATTCGAGTGCGGCTTCCTTTGAGAGTAAGCGATACTTGCGGCCGGTTGGACGCAGAAGACCGATCGGATCGCGGAAACGCGGGTCGGCCTTACCAACCTCTTCTTCCCGTTGCAGATCTGCATCCGTCACTATGTCGCTGATCATGCGTAGTGGTGCTTGGTCTTTCTGTCTCATGGACATGAACCTCTCCACTCCTGTTAAAGGTCAATTCTTTTTTCACCCTATCATATCGATAGATTTTGACAATGGAAGAAAAATACGGTATCGTTTTTTCAGAACATAGTTCAACAGAAGGACCTAAGCCATGGCGAGCTCAAACGAAGCCGTTCAGAGTCACGTCTACTGCCAGATGACGGGTCGCGACATCAGCACCGCTCTTTGCGAAAGTACCCAAGGTGCAGACGGATGCGCGGGTTGCGGTGCACCTACCCGCAGGTGCGAGAAATGTGACCTGAAAATGGTCGCCGTACCAATCGCAGGATTATGTCTAACATGCCTCGCAATCGAACGTGCAGAAGCGCTTGATGCAGAGCGAGTGATTCCCGCACGCGTCCAATGCCAAATTATGAAGCGTCCGATCAGCGCCGCAATGTGCGGATCGATGCAAGGCCAAGATGGATGTCACGGATGCCCAGCGCCAACGCGAAAGTGCAGCGTATGCAGTGAACGTCAGCCACATTCGGCAAAGTACGGACTATGCATAGAATGCATAGTCGCCGAGTTTGCGCCAGAGATCGATGCGGAAAAGACTGATCCTGCAGATACAGCGGAATCAGTACCACACGTCGCTCCAACGCCTAAGAAGTTGCCCGTTGACATCGAACAGCTGGTAAAGAAGTATGGCTACGTATCGGTGGATCTACTCGCCAGCAAGCTGCGTGTTTCCACGAGTGTCGCCGTCGGCAGACTGAATCCCCTCATTGCAGACGGGAGTCTACGCGAGGATAAGGGCGGTCTCTACGTGAGAGCAACGGGCATCGTGGTCAAGTTGCCGGAGCAGCCGATTAGGGTCGCGGCAGAGGATGAAAATCCGAAAAGTCGCAAAGCACGTCTTGAAAAAGCGCGTGCAATCATCGAAGAGCACAGACAAGCATCCGTTGCCTTGCTCACCAGAAATCTTGGCGTCAGCGTATACCTTGCTAAATCATTTCTCGACTTCCTCGTGTCCGAGGGATTCATTGAATGTGACGACACTGGAAAACGGAGGCGGTACATATATATCTTGCGTCAACCTGCACAAGCCGCGCTGGAATCAGTAGTCCAGCCGGTAAGCGAATTGTCAGTATCAGAAAAGCGCAGGCAGTATATCCAAGCCCTCGACAAATTCGCCAGCGTTGTGGGCGAAAAGAGCGAACACGGAAAATTGTTCCTTGAGATCAAGGCAGAGCTTGTTCTTCTCGATCGTCTCGACACGGCAATCCGCGAAGTGCTTGGCGAGTGATCGAGACAAATAACAAAGATAAGGGCCGCCCCAGCTGGGACGGCCCTCTTTTATTATCTGCTGACTTCGTTCAAGCCGACTTCTTGATCGTGAGAACCGGGCGCTTGCTCGGATCCTTCGACTTCGGCGCGCTCGGGATGAAGGCCGGGAGCTGCCGGAGCTCTTCCTCGAACTTCGTGACCCGCTCGCGAACGAGCGCAGCCTGCGTCTTCAGGGTCTCCAGCTTTTTCGTCCGCTTCTCGCCCTCACCGAGGGTCTCGAAGTCGAACATCTCCATGCCGTCATGCATTGACACGAAGAGCGTGACCAGCTTGGCATGGTTGACCGGCTTTGCTTCACCGGACGACATGCGCTGGCCTTTCGGCTTGTCGACGTCCTGCTGGAACATGCCGCGTGCACTGTTGGCGGAAAGCTGCAAGCGATGCATCGTCTTTGCGACTTCGATCAGCCGCTCGGCAGTGGCGCTCTTCTCCACCATCTTCAGGAGGAACTTGGTCTGCTCGCCGTTCAGTTTCTTCTCGTCGATCATCGTCTGGACTTCCGGTGGCAGCGTGAGCCACGTGAGACGCTCCTTGACCCAGTCGGTAGACTTCTTCAGCTTCTCTGCGGCGATATCCTTATTGCCGCCATAGGCGTCAACGAGGTCACGAACCGACTGCGCCTCTTCGATCGGGGCGAGGTCTGCCCGCTGCAGGTTTTCGATGATAGCGATCTCGCGCGAGTCCTCGTCGGACATTTCGCGCACGATGCAGTTGATGGTCTCGTCGCCGTTGCGAGACGTCGCCCGCAGGCGGCGCTCGCCCATGACCAACTCGTACGGTGTCGAGCCGTCAGTGACGGGACGAATGGTCACCGGCTGCAAGAGCCCTTTGTCCTTGATGGATGCCGCGAGTTCGGCCAACTCGGCTTCTCCAAACCGCTTGCGCGGCTGGAACCGATTCGGCGAGATGTCTGCGATCTTGATGGCCTGTACGGTCATGCCAGTCATGGTCGTAGTCTCCCTATTGGGGTTACGGTTGCCAAAGTACAACCTAATTGCACAATATAACGCCCCTCGATATTCGTCAAGAAATGATGGTCCAAATTAAAAGGCGCCAGCATTTGCTGCTGACGCCCTCACTCTTGCTTTCGTTCGAGCCTGCGGAGCTTGCGCAATGCTACTCCTTCAACCTGACGTACTCGCTCTCGAGTTATACCGCGCTTCGCGCCGATTTCTTCGAGAGTTTTGAAGACATTATCTTCGAGGCCGTACCGCGCAACCAGCACTGCTCTTTCTGATTCCGCAACAGTCATCTCGCTTAGCTCATCTATTTGCCATGCACGATATACGAGCGCATAGTCTTCGATACAGCGTAATGACATTCCCATCGGGACTTTTTTAAGCCCATGCTTTGCAAGTTCTTGTTTCTGCACCTCAATGTCCTGCAGACGCTCGCGCTCACATCTCACCTGCTTTTCGAGTCCCGGTACAAAGTCGATCGATTGTTTCGGAACCTCAAGCGGCGAATCAAGATAGTAAAGAACCATTCCGACCCACACTTGTAGGCCACCTTGGCTGCAACCGAAAATCTTTGCTACATCTTTGGGCGGAAGATACTCTTCTCCTCCGAGACAGAAATAACGATGTGTAATTTCCGCTTCGATGAAGTTGAATGCAAGCAGTTCGTCAAAAAGTTCTTGGCGATCCGTATCAAGGGACAACATGAATTTCTGACGTTCCTTATACGATCCCATCTTGAAGCCAACACGCTTCTTGCCAGTGAGTTCGCTTGAGGCGAGCCTGACCGGATGCTCTGCGAAGATGTTTTTGTGTGCAGCACTCTCTTCTATCTGCAGTCGCGTCGCTCTTGGCATCAGTAATGTATGCACGAGTGGAGCACGCTTGAACATTTCCCGAAGCGACCAAGGATACGGAAACGTTTTGAACCTCACAACAGTGACGCCGGGGTGAAGCATTTCCACAACCCAGCCATTTTCTTCGTCGATAATGCCGACATGCTCTGCCTGTTCCATCTGTACCTCCTATTGTCCGTTGTATGTATACGTTGTACTGGCTAATATGTCAAAAAGAAAATGGCCGCCTTTGCTGGGCGGCCATGTGCGTTGCTTCTCATCGCGAAACCCAGGGGTACAGAATGAATAGGCGTGGCGTTTTTTCGTAATATTCTTCTGCATCTTTACCGAAGCGAGCAAGTGTCTCTTGCTCTTGCCACCGAGCCGCTGTGATGAGACTTAAAAAGAACGTGGTTTGCAAGCCTAGAAAAAGAGGGCTTACTGATACGGGCGACGGTAACCAAAATATCATGTCCATGAGCACGAATCCGGTGTACATCGGATGTCGGGTATATTTGAATACACCAGTCGTGACTAATCTCACCGTACGCCTGTTTTTGGTGTACAGTGTTATGAGGCAATAGCCGAACAGCACGAGTCCCATATGGGACGGCCACAGCCATGGGGACAGCGGTGATGTATCTGGTGGATAAAGCCCAAGTGCTGCCAAAAACGCGGTAATCATCGTCAGCTGGAAAATGCCGCCGATAATGATAGTCTTCTCCTCTGAACGCGCAAGCATCGGATTCTCTCCTTTGTGAAAGAACGTGCCGGCACTATACATCACGAATCTGAATTTATCAAAGCAAAAAATTGCGCTCTGCCAGCATCACCGGCAGAACGCTTGTATCAATGTCGTGCTGATGAGGTGACTGGCCGGCTCCTTTTGCTCGCGTCCCATTCTTCTTTGAACGATGGAGGCATTCGATTGCACGCGCGTAAATATGCCTGCAGCCAGTAAGCAGTCAGTCCGATTGCATATATTGTACTTGGTTGCAACCAAGCGACCACGAGAAGTGTGTTCCATAGCCAGCGAAAGCCTACCCAGATCAAACCGTATCGTTCGAAGTTCGCAAGACCAGATCGTGACATCCGCTCTTGCTGTTGAAGAGCAAAATATTCGACGGTGCTCGTCCCAAGCATTATCGCAGCACCCGCAAAGTTTGCAATTTTGTGCGTTGGCTCGCCGAGGGCGTATGCGCCTAATGCCGCAGGCCATATGACCAAAATATACCGCGCAAGTGTATAGTTATTGATGCCTGTCAGCGCTTCAAACCGAAACGCAAATGGTTCAAACACTTTCTCAATCAGCCATCGGTCGATGGTGACAAGTGGATTCACGACGCACCTCCTTGTGAAAGAACGTGTTGCTACTATACAACGTCAGAATTAGTTTAGCAATCTCGCCCCTACAAAAGAAAAAGGCGGAACACGTGCTCCGCCTTCGAAATTACCAACCCATTGCTTCTATGGCCGCGGCGGCCGCTTTCTTTTCGGCCGCTTGCTTGCTACCGCCGATGCCTTCCGCAACTACTTTTCCTTTCAAATACACGGCAACCTCGAATGATGGACTGTGATCGGGGCCGCTGCGTCCAGTGTGTTCGTACGTCGGTGTAACGTTCAGAATCTGTTGAGCTTTGTCCTGAAGGATGGATTTCGGATCAAACTTTCTGTTATCCGTGATGGAATCGTCGAGGTGGGGAAATATCGATCGCATAATATACCCGCGTGCCGCAACCAATCCTTGATCGAGATAGATCGCAGCAATTACCGCCTCAAGCGTGTCGGCAAGGATCAGATCAAGCGCCCCTGGATGAAGCTCGTTGTCTCGGTGTTGTCCGCGACTCATCTGAATGTACGGCTTTATCCCAATTTTCTTCGCGCAATGCGAAAGTGAAATCGTAGACGCAATTCTACCGCGCATTGATGTCAACACGCCTTCATTTGCTTTCGGCATTTGTTTAAAGAGAGTATCTCGTACGATTAGTTCCAACACTGCATCGCCCAGAAATTCTAGCCGTTCATTATGAGGCGTCGGCCAATCGCGGCGCTCGTTGATGATCGAACGATGCGTGAATGCGCAAATAAGTAACTTGGGATCTCGGAAAGAGACTCCAAGCGCCTTTTCGACTTCTTGCACGGGGAACATTGTTGATCCTCCAATCTGCTTATGACCTAACTCACTTATACCACGAGATTTTGACAACAGCAATCCTTTCGCGTACTATCGCCGGAGTGGCAAGAGGTAGCAAGGAGAACTCCGATGCATACACGGATAATGTTCTGGTGTTCCATCGTTGTATTGGGATTACTGTCGACCGTTGCGCATGAATTTGGTCATGCGTTTGCGATGCGCGAAAGCGCTGTAAGAATTGAACGAATCAGCCTGATGGGTGCTCCGTATTTCGGCACATATGTGCTCCCGCTGCGATTAAAGAGCTTCCCAGAAACTGAATTGGTTGTTCATCCGTTACTAATAGGTGCTTACGTCAAACCAAACGAAGACGACATAAGCAAGACTTCGGTGAGAGACCGGATATTTATTTTAGTGGCCGGGCCGTTGGCGAATCTCATTTTCGCGTTCGTGCTCGCGGGTTGTGCGATCGGAACCGTGATATTCCGGAAGATATTGCCGCATGCAATGTTTGAGGTATTGTTCACGGCGCTGGGGGTAGGAGCGGTTATTTCTGGTGCATTCTGCGCTATGAACCTGCTTCCGTTAATGCCGCTAGATGGCGGTCAGATTACTATGGAGTTCCTGCCCGACGGTTGGAAAAATACATATACGTTCGTTTCGTTTGCAATTCTAGGGCTCATTGCTCTGATGCCGCCACCGCATCTCGTCAAGAAAATCTGGAATACCGCTCGACGATACATTTCGTAATGCACATCTGTTACCCGTTTGAAATACAAGGCCTAGACCAAATGGTTTAGGCCTCTCTCTTTGTCGGCGTTGTAGTCGCCCGATCTGGCGTATATTTTCAATATTTTTTGACATTGTCTACTGCGCGCGATAGTATCAAAAACGGTAGCAATAGAGAATACAGGAGTCAGAGATATGCTCGCTCAAGCAGGACGAGTACTGATCGAATTTCGGTTCAGCAACAACGACGCGTTGCCAAAGGCTATCCGTCGCCATGATCCGAATACGGAAACGGCGCGTGAAAAGAGGTTCGCATTGCAGAAAGGCCGACCCTTGTTGGAGCGGCACTGCGCCGTACCTTCGGAACTGCCACACGTCCTCGAGCGTCACGGGCTTCGGCTCACTGACGCACGCTTTGTCGACGAGGTATCGAAAAAGAAGTGGAAATTATTCAAACGGGTGCGATTTACGTTTGAACGCATTTCCCCTGACGCTGGTCCAGTTGATATCGACTGTACGGGCGCGCAGGCAGCTCTCGAATGGCTCGTTCAGAAGCGCTGGAGTATTTCGAAGGTTGCCTTGGTGCAATGGGACGTGCATTGCATCACCATGCACTTCGATAACGAATTGGAACATCCAACTGATCCGATGGATCTCGATGACCCGCTCGCGGCCGCTTTCGGCCTCACTATATCGAAGGCAAGACCGAAACTGCGCGAAGTCAACTCGACTGCAACCGAAGAGCAAGGAGCATGACCATGAACGACAAGGGTACATCTATCGGTTTTTTGCGCGTAAGCATTATGGACGCCGATAGTCCTGAACGTTGCGAGCAACTCAGTGAAAAAGCACTTCGCAATCTCGCAGCGGCATCCCTGTACTTCGCCGGTCTTTGCGACTCGGCCGGTAGGACTGACTGGGCGAAAGATGCTCGGCAACGTGCATAAAACTACAGCGAACACGCAAACGCTGCGTAGAACGACATCACAGCGAAAGCTGTTCAAAAAGACCACGGGTGAGAATTCGCCCGTGGTCATTTTATTGATTTATCAACCTGCCCGTTGTAGGGTGACTTCAGAGGCGGAAGCCTGCAAAGGGTCACTACACAGGAGATCGCCATGCCTGCGAAGAAATTGCGCAAAAAAGGATGGCCGTAAAAAACCTATGATTCTGTTGCTGAAAAAGCAAAAGTTCCCTCGTGGGAACTCGTGCGTATTTTGTTGCGGGGGAGGGACTTGCACCCCCGACCTCCAGGTTATGCCTACCGCTACGGTTTTCACCGCGGCTAAACACTTTCGTGCCGCCTTTGTGGTCTGGACTATACCTTTTCCCTTCCCTTTCGGGATTCGGGAATCTGCCATCTAGTCTCTACACCTTCATACATTTCTGTATGCTTGGCTCGGTATTATCACTCCCATTTCGAGGAAGACTTCACCGAATTTGACAGAGATTCCATATATCGTTACTGACATATGAGCCCATGTGAGCCTGGCGAGCTACTACTGCTCCACCCCGCTATCTCACTGCGAGCCTTAGCTCAACAGTCTTTGCATTATATCAAATATTTTCATTAACTCAAATAAACCCAAACTCCCTAAACACGCGCTGATACAAATTAATCACGTGGTTTTTTTCGCGTTCGTCGATGTGGTATTCGATGCCTTCGTGGGCGACTTTGTTGCGGACTTTGTGCGCTTCCCACGCGTCGTCAACGAAATTAAAATTCGTGCGGCTCACCTGCTTCATTTTCTCGGCGATCGTCTCACCTTTGTATCCTTGTAAATCCAAGAGCTCGTTCAACATGATATCGGCTTCGAGGATCGCGAGACGCCACTTGTGCTCGTCGGCGGAATTCGCGTGTTCGAGCACCCGATTCCAACGCAGCTGTGTCTGTGGGATGTCTTCGGCGGTGACCGTGTGTGCCACCTTCCGATACCCTGCCCATTCTGCGCGGCGGATATGCAAGATGCGCATCGCGCAGTAGATTATTCCCACGGCAAACAACAAGGAAAGCAGGAGCGAAAACGGAAATATCCCGCCCCAGAGCGCGAACACCGTCTCTTGTGTCCAACCGGTGCGCATTTCTTGCGTGATGATCGGAACCCACTGTGGCTGCTCCGTTTTCTGGAGAAGATCTTTGGTGTTCTGAAATCCTCCGCTCACGTCCTGCCGGAATTGTGATGGTTGCGTATCTTGCGTCGCCGCCTGCTGCGCTGCAGCGTCCATTTCAGTGGAGTCGGTGACCCCTTGAACTTCTCCCATGCCACAAGTATAACCGATTACCGTAATCGATATTCCGCATTTCAATCCCGTTAGAAGTCCCCGACTTCTAACGGGATTCAACGTCAAGAGCGACCGCAAACAGTGTCGCTTCAGCGCTCTGTGGGGCGATGATTTGGAACCCAAGAGGAAGGTTGACGCCGTCGCGCACGACTGTCCCCGATGGGACGGAAACCGCAGGCACTCCTGCAAGATTGACCGGCACGGAGAAAATATCTTCGGCGTACATCGCGAGCGGATCCGCGGTTTTCTCCCCAAGCTTGAATGCGGGCGCGGGCGTCGTGGGAAGGACAATCGCATCGACGCTCATAAACGCTTTTTCAAATTCTTTACGAATGAGCGAACGAACGGCACGCGCTTTGCGATAGTACGCGTCAGCATAGCCGGAGGAGAGCACAAACGTACCGAGGAGGATTCTGCGACGCGCTTCAGGGCCAAAGCCCGCGCCACGCGTCTTCGTATACACTACCCCGATCGAATCTGCAGGTACCGAAAGTCCGTAGCGAATACCGTCGAATCGTGCAAGGTTAGTGGAAACTTCTGCGGGCATGATTACGTAGTAGACCGCGAGGCCGTACGGAAGTGTCGGCATATCGACATCTCTGATTTCGTAACCGGCGCTTTTCAATTTTTCGAGCGTGGCATTAAATGTCTCCAAAACATCCGGATCAACGCCGCTCGCAAGGAACGCGCGCGGAACACCGAGTGTTTTTGGCTTTTTTATTTCTCTCGTCGTGTCAGGCAGCGATGTTGAGTCGTTTGCGTCGTGCCCATGGATTGCATTAAATATGATCTCGGCGTCTGCGGTGGTTTTCGTAAGCGGCCCAATCTGATCGAGAGACGATCCCATCGCGATGAGGCCAAAGCGCGAGACGGCGCCGTAGGTCGGTTTGAGGCCGACGAGGCCGCAATGCGCGGCCGGCTGCCTAATAGAGCCGCCAGTATCTGATCCAAGTGCCCCAAGCGCCAAATCCCCTGCCACAGCTGCGGCAGAGCCACCCGAAGAGCCTCCAGGAACACGCGACGTATCGCGCGGATTTTTCGTCGGGCCATATGCCGAATTTTCCGTCGATGACCCATGCGCAAATTCGTCCATGTTAGTGCGGCCGAGAAACACCGCACCATGCGCTTTCAATTTTTCAATGACCGTCGCATCGTACGATGCGCGATAGTTCTCAAGGATTTTTGACGCAGCACTTGCGATGCGACCTTTGATCAGAATATTATCCTTAATCGCAAGTGGAATACCCGTGAGAGGAAGTGATTTCCCCGCCGCAATCATTTCGTCCGCCTTTTTCGCTTCCGCACGCGCTGAATCAGCCCACACTTCGAGATACGCGTGTATATCGCCGTCCTTCTTCGCGATATTTTCCAAATACGCATTCGTGAGATCGAGTGCAGAATATTCTTTCTCATCGAGCGCTGTGCGGGCTTGTGCGATGGTGAGTGTTGAGAGTTCGATCATACGCGGCGTTGTTTGCCGATTTCGAGGATACTATCAGTTTCCTTAAATTTTACGAATGTAAGGCTGCTGAAGAAGCCGTGCCGCCCAAGGAGGCCATACCCAGAGTCAGTGAGATCGGGCATAAAACCTGCCCAGACAGGCACGCGAAGACGACTGCCATAGGGGCCGATACCAATCTCGATCTCGTGGAAATAGACAGGTCGGCTCTCGCTAGCCACAGGACCTGTTCCGGAGTACCGTTCACCCGCAGTGAGATCAATCTCGAGAAGTTCGGCGATTTCACGTGAGAATACGCAAAAATCAGCACCACTATCGACCAGGCCATGATAGCCGACTGAAGGTGCAGACGCCGCATGTGGGTTGTAGAGCGTAATTGGAATTACGGGGCGGCCGATGTCCGAATCCGTGATGCCATGGTAGCGCTTGTACTCAAAGCGCATATCCAAGAAAGATTTCATCGCGCTCCGGGACGCGTAAAAGGAAGTGCCGCGGCGTCTTTTTCAAGGCGGCATTTCGAGCTTCTCGCGCCGAGATACCCGATGCGACCACCGTCGTATCGTCCTCGGCAAGCGCAACCCATTTGCCACGATACTTCTTGAAGAGATGAGACCAGTCTTTCGGTTTTGCCATGGCTTCAGGATACCATCAGACGAGGTGATATGCACGTAAGGGGCATAAGTTCTTGTGCGGTATACTGGAAAATGTATGCCGGTATTTGATCCACTCTCATTCAACTTCATCCGATTGCACAACTTTGAATTTCCCGGCGGTGTCTCGGTGTTTGAATATAAAAATCATGCAGCAGTGAGTGGAGAGCCAGACTTTTTGCGATTGAATCTCTATTTGAGTAAGGACCATGATTACGTCACGATATGGTCCGGACTGCTTGAACCTATTTTTGCGGAGTCTCGATTAACATCAGTTGCTCCGCCTCGTTTTGATTTTTATGACGCGTATGTAGAAGGATTATTCAAAGGCTATATCGATTCGCATGAAATCGCAGCGCATATTTTCTATGCTCTCCGTATCGGCTTCTCGGACCGGTATACAACTCCGCAAATCTTAAGCGGTGCGGACAACGAATTGCGATGTGAAGTATTAACTTAGCGTTTTCTATTTTTTTCGTGAAATCACCTGTTTAACCACGACTTGGTTATCCCGAACGGCCGGCGCGGCTTTCAATAGGTCATCCGTATACAGCCCGCTTTCATGCGGATTCGCATCCTCGCGCATGACGTTATGCAGCCCCTCTTCATGTCCCACCACATCAGTTGCAACTTTTTGAATGGTTTCCACAAATCCTAAAATTGCCGGGATTTCTTTCTCCAGCCGCGCTAGTTCCTCATCAGAAACCTCCAGCCGCGCAAGCTTCGCAAGCGCTTTGACGTCAACCTGTATCATCTCGATACTATACTTTGAAATGAGCGTATCGCAAATAAAAGATCCCCCGAGCCGTTTCCAGCTCGGGGGTTTTTAACTTACGCCGTCTTGTGGCTTGCTAGCGAGTCGCTTGCTTGCCCTTTCCAAGGAACTCGGGACTCATGATGAAATTTTGCCCCGGTTGCACCATCATCACGTTGACATTCGGTGCAAGCTTTTGCGCCCAGATGTAGTTCACGAGCTCGGGAGTGATCGAGGCCGCAAGTTTAGTATTTGCCTCGGCTTCCTTATTCGCTCGCTCGAGTGTGGCTTGGCCTTCGCCTTTTGCCTTCTCGATCGCTTGGTTGGCGCGTTGCGTCTCGGCAGCAACCTTCTCCTTCTCTGCAAGCGCAATCTGGGTCTGCGCCTGCTTCTCCTCGATCGCATCTTGGAACTTCTTGCTGAACGCGATGTTGTCCAGCAGCAAATCCTGAACCGTGATCGAATGGCTGGACAGCTCTCTGGTCAACCTCTCTCTGACAGTGACGCGGATCTTCTCGCGATTTGGCGCGATCTCCACGCTCTTATACTTCACCGTCTCGTCCTTGAACGCCTGGAGAACGCGCGGCAGTATTAACACCTCGAAATAATTCGAGCCGACGTCGCGGTACAGGTTCTGGATGTCGCTGGGCGAGACCTGAGTGTTGATGGTCGCCGCCACATAGACATCTTGCGTTTCCTGACTGAACGAATCGAGCTTGTCGAACTTGTGACGCTCGACCTTCACGCTTGCCGCATAGACGCTCTTCCAGGGAAGGACCCATTGCAAACCTTCGCCTTTCTGTCCGACGATCCCGCCGAACTCGTAGACCAGACCGGAATAGCCCGCCGGAACCTGGTATACCATATTCAACACAGTCCACGCCGGTAGAGCCACGATTCCACCTACGAGCGCAAGCCTTCGATAGTACGGAGGTACGAAGTAGCCTATTGTAGACAATCCGATCAGGATTGCGGCCATAATGAGCAGATAACCCATTGGAACTTCTCCTTTGAGATACACGGCACAGCCCTGCCGTTGGGTATTAAATTTATACCATTATATACGTATTAAATCAATAGCTTCAAAAGTTCACTTTCATTCAGCACCTGCACACCGAGCTCGAGTGCTTTTTCCAATTTTGATCCCGCACTTTCACCAGCCACTACATACGAGGTCTTTTGTGAGACCGAGCTCGAGACGGAGCCGCCTAAACGACGAATTTTGGCTTCGGCTTCCTCGCGCGGCATTGTGAGAGTTCCGGTAAGGACAAATGTTTTGCCGGCGAGCTTGCCGCTCGCAGGAACTTCGTCTTGAATGACCGTAATATGTGCGAGTAATCGATCGAGAATTTTCGATTTTACGCTGTCGCGCAGCCAATCGTGGACTGATTGCGCGAGGACGGCTCCGATTCCCTTTACGGCAGCTAATTCCTCAACAGAGGCTTTTTGCAATTTCTTGAGCGTTTTGAAGTGTTGCGAGAGTAAGCGCGCGGTTTCTTCGCCGATATGGTCGATGGAGAGGCCAAAGAGGAGGCGCGAAAGCGCTACGCGCTTTCGCGCCCTGATCGCCTCAATCAGTTTTTTGGCAGAGATCTCGGCGAACCCCTCAAGTTCCAACAAATCACCTTCGGTGAGGGTAAAAACCTCATCAACTGTATTGACGAGACCGCTCTCGACGAGTAGCACGGCTGTTTCCTTGCCCAAGCCTTCAATATCAAGGGCCGCGCGCGACGCGAAATGCCGCAGGCGGCGCTTCACAAGTTCCGTCGAATTGCGATCGACACAGCGCCATGCCGAAGTTCCTGGCACCCGCTCGATGGCGCCGTCGCCGCCGCATGCGGCGACCTTTTTCGGCCATTTGTATTCCTTCGCACCCTTTGGTCGCACATCTTTCACCACCTGCACAATATCCGGGATGATATCCCCCGCCTTTTGGATGATGACCGTGTCGCCAATACGCACATCGAGCCGTTTGATTTCGTCTTCGTTGTGGAGTGTCGCGCGAGAAACCGTCGTTCCAGCGACAGAAACCGGCCGCAGGTGCGCAACGGGTGTAAGAACACCAGTGCGGCCTATCTGCAAGACGATGTCTTCGACAACCGTCGTCACCTGTTCCGCGGGAAATTTAAAGGCGATCGCAAACCGCGGCCCCTTCCCCGTGTATCCAAGAGCCCGTTCATATTCGCCCTCATTCACTTTCACCACAATGCCATCCACCCAATAGTCTTGTTTACGTCCCTTGTGTTTCCATGCTCTCCAAAATTCGATTATTTCCTCGACTTTCTTCGCATGCTTATAATTCTGGTTCACTTTAAAACCAAGTTCGCGCAGGTACTCCAGTTCGCCGATCTGACTCTCGGGAAAACGTTCCGATGTCTGCGCGAGTTCGTACACAAACACGTCGAGCTTGCGAGACGCGGCAATTTTGGGATCGAGTTGCCTGATGGAGCCTGCTGCGGCGTTGCGCGGATTCGCAAACGGCGGCTCTTCGTTTTGTACGCGCCCTCTATTGATGCGTTCCAGTTCTTTTGCCGGCAACCAAATTTCACCTTCAACAATGCAATCAACGGCGCGAGAAAGCGACAGCGGCACACTCTCGATTGTGCGGACGTTGTGCGTCACGTCTTCGCCTACAACACCGTCGCCGCGCGTCGCTGCCGTCACCAAAGAGCCCTTCTCATACGTGAGAACGACTTTGAGGCCGTCAATTTTTAATTCGCAGAGATACGTCGGCTTCGCGTCAGGAAACGAATCCTTGAGGAATCGCTTCACACGGACGTCAAATTCGTGGATATCTTCGGGCGTAAACGCGTCATTGAGCGACCATTGCGCAATCGCATGCTTCACTTTTTTAAACGCGGCAAGCGGTGTCCCGGCGACGCGCTGCGACGGGCTATCCGGTGTTACCAACTCGGGGTGTTCTCTCTCGATCTCAACAAGCTCTTTTTTGAGCGAATCAAGCGCCTCGAGAGAAATCTCTTCTTTGTCGTAGACATGAAAAGCCGTCCGGTAACGGTTGATGGAGTCTTTGAGCTTGTTGTAGCGTTCTTTAGTCGCATGAGACACTGACATGAGAGTAGCTTATCGCATTCAGCCACTAGCCACTAGGGTCTAGCCAATAGAGAAAATCCGGAATTTGTTTCGCGTTTCCCTAGTGGCAAGTCGCTAGTGGCTAACCGCCCTACCCCTAGTACGTCAATTCAACCGATCGCTGGAGCGCGCGCCCCGAGGCCTCGATATCGCTGCATGCAACACTAAAACCGTCGGCATGGATACGAGTTCGCGGATGCACGGTGTCTTTCGTGACCGTCAGCTGCACGCAGTATCCGTTCGGATCGAAACTGAATGTGTAGGAAACCGGATACGAGACGCCGCTCGCTGCGACATTGATCGCCGCGTTGCCATCACACGTAAGTGGCGTAACCGGCAACAAGGGATCAAACGCCGAGTGCCGCATATCCCAATAGAGGGCGCATTCCGCACCGGTATCAGCCGCATAGAATGCGAGTTCCGAATTGCGACCCGTTGACGAGAGAATAAGCTCTTTCTGCGCAATGGAAAAAACGGCGATACCGAGGGCGAGCACCAAGGACGCAATAAGCGCGGCAAGCAGGATAGTGAAGCCACGCTGTGAGCTGGTTTTTTGAAAATTGAAAATTGAAAATTGAAAATTGTATTTCATATCATGCTCCACTCCCATCATCAACCCATTTATAGAGGTTTGCATGCAAGACAACCGGCGGGAGCGGGTGTTGTCCCGTCACGCGCACGACCGTGACTGTGACGCGAATTTCGTCAGTGGTTCCTGTCAGATACGACGCGTGCACGGTGCGGCGGAATTGTGTATCGGTCCAGCCGCTTTGATACCCGTAGAGCGTCTGGCTCGGATCGGTCTGCAGAAACGGACACGTCCCGTCGCACACCGTAATCGCAGTGTGAGGATCGGTGACCCGTGTATCGATCGTAAAATCGGTGTCGATCGGAATATTGCACAAGAGCGAGGTCGGCGTGCAGGCCACATCAGGGCCATTCAGTGCAATTCGCAAAATGTTGCCGTCGCGCACGGCACGCACCGATTCGATCGCTTCCTGCGCGAGATTCGACGCGACGACTTGGTCACGCGCATAATATGCCGAGGAGAGACTCTGCATCGTGAGCGTCATCGGTGCGACGATGGCGACCGCGAGGATTGATATCGCGACCAAGGTCTCGATCAGGGTCATGCCACGAGACGCAGGTGCCAGGTTCCAGGTTTTAGGTTTTAGGGGAAATGCAAAAATACTTCTATGAATTCCCTGGTACCTGACACCTGACACCTGTTCCCTGTTCTTCATAGATCAAGTGCTCGCTGCACGGCGGTTGCTTGGATATAAAAGGTTGATTGTGTTTTAACACTTGGTCCCGCAACGCCCTTCACGACAAGAACGACTTTCGGCTGCACGATGTCCCGCGGCACCGTCCCGATGACGTAAAAATGCATATCACTTATCGAAACCTCCGGCGCCGTGATAGCGACCGCATTTGAGCCACCCTGTTTCGAGCGGAAAATTTGGCTGTCCGAAAAAGTGTACACCCACCGTTCAGATTGCTCCGAGGTGTCCGATCCGTACGGCGCAAATGAAAATGTTGTCGATCCGTTCACACAGTCACCGCCTCCCGAATCCGGGATCGAATTAGACCCGCAATTATAGAGCGTCCCCATGCGCATGGCGCGCACCATGCCGTCGAGCGATATGTTGAGGTTGTTGATCACGCTCTCAAGCGCACGCGCTTTCTTGTTCGCATCCACGAGCGCAAGAAGTGCCCCGACGGCAACGAGCATGATCACTATAAAGAGCGTAACCGAGACCATGAGCTCGATGAGGGTGAAGCCGCGGCGCGGCGCGGCCGCGGCGCGGCAATTTGCAATTTGCAATTTGCAATTTTCAAAGGAATCCAAAGAGACGGCCTGCTTTTTTGAAAAATTGAGAATTGAAAATTGAAAATTTGTGGCCATATTATTGTACCGATATTTGCCCCGACGATTCAACGACGATCGTCGCATGATCGTCGCGGTTTGAGGTGACGGTGATCGTCGCGCGGGTCAATGCCGACGTGCAGAGCTGCTGGCTATTCAGCGTCACCGTACCACTCGTGCTAATACACGCGTCTGGCTCCGGTCTGCGGAACAGAATGTCGAGTCGGTCCGCGCCGCAATTCGAGTCCGGGGAACAGATCGTGGAAATCTGATATCCGGCGGCAATCGTTGTCGATTTCACCGTCTCCCCCGAATCCCAAATGCCGTTCTGATTCACATCCGCGAACAGTTCGTAGCTGTTCCCGGGCGCAAAATGCATGCCGTAGCCCGTGTCAAACTGGTTAGTTCCGTAGCGCTTCACCGCGATGCCATAAATCTGCGCTTCACGAATCGAGAGTGCGATATCGTGCGCAAGGTTTTGCAGGACAATGCGATTGCCGAAACGCGAATTATTAGCGAGGACGACGCCTGTCAGAATAACAAAGACCGCCGTCACGACGAGAAGTTCAATGAGAGAAAATCCGCGAGAATCGCGATGAGCGGTATCGAATATAAGAGACTGATCCAACATATGCATACGCCAATGATGAGAAATGGCCCAAACGGCACTTCGCTCTTCATTGTAAATCCTTCGCCGACCGCCGCATAGCGAGTTATCCCACTCGAGAACAGGGCTTTGAGGCGCTGGAGCGGTAGTAGGATACACACGCCGACGATGGCACCGATCACAAATGCAAAGCAGAGTGCGACGTAGCCAAGCGGAATCCCCAGCAGCCATCCAATGCCGAGCGCAAATTTCACGTCGCCAAATCCCATCCAACGTCCATCGGAAAAAAACCACAGCGCATACAAGGGAAGCGCAACAAGGGGTCCGGCGAGAATAAACCACACGCTGAACACGCCCCATCCGAGCGTGAAGATGCTCGTGATAATTGCAGCACCGATAAAGCCGAGCACCCACGCGTCAGGCATGTACGTCGTATACAGGTCGTATACCGCAATTGCGATGAGGAGAAGCGCGATCAGTACGCCGATTCCTTTCACGGCAAGAGGCGCGGGTGAAAGTCCGATCGCGAGGGTAAAGAGTGCCATCAAAAGTTCAACGAGCGGATATTGCAGCGAGATGCGTACGTGGCATGTCATACACTTCCCGCGCAGTGCGAGGTACGAGATCACGGGAATTAGTTCAAACCAGCGCAGCTGCCGCGTGCATGCGGGACATGCGCTGCGCCCGCCGAGCGTTTGCATGCCGTATCGCAAGATAAGGACATTTGCAAAACTGCCGAGAATGAGGCCGAGTGTCGCCCAAAAAACAACCTCGAGAAAAAACATGCGGTGAGTTTACCACGGCTAAACCCCGCTCAGACGTAGTCTGAGCGGGGTCGCCCGTCCAAAATCCTTCAACGAATTTTGGACTAGGGTGTCTTGCAGAACACCGGATCCGAACAATCGAGGCCGCCGATAGGATTGGTGTCGACGTCAGCCGGAGTTGCTGATGCGCCGCCTTCGATGGTCGCCCCGACAACATAACTTGGGCATGGAGTCGTCGTACATGCGGTCACACCGTCAGACTGCAATGCAGCATACGAATACAATCCTTGCGTCGACGGATCAACCGGGAGTGACGAGATAAATCCGTTCGTTACCAAGACTGATGTCGAGGTGCTCATGGCCTGTGCCGCTGTCGGATAGGTCTGATTTTTGTCGTAGTACAACTCGAGTGCGAGCTGGATTTGCTTCACATCCGAGATGCGTCGGGCGTCGCGACCTTTGACGCGTGCGCTGTTGAGCGACGCGAGGACGACGGATGCGAGGATTCCGATGATGGCAATCACCACCAACAATTCAATCAGGGTGAAGCCGCGATTAAGTCGATTCATATATGCGTAATTAGGCTAAATAATAATTGCTAATAAATTACGGCTGGACACAGAAGGTCGGATCGGTGCATGTGACCGAACCCACCGTGCCATCGATATCTTGGTTGAGAGCGGCGTTATTGCTATCTTCGAGTGTTGCGCCGAGTACGTAGTTTGAACAGACACCGGATGCGACGACACAGGCAGCGGCGGCACTCGTGAGGTTGTCGTAGGAATATGCGGCTGCAGTCTGCGGATCAGCCGGCAACACCGAGATGTATGTCGGTGCGAGTGACGAGGTTGCATCAGGATATTCGCTCCCGTTTGCGTCGTAGTACATTTCGAGCGCGAGCTGGATCTGCTTAAGGTCAGAGATACGACGAGCGTCGCGACCTTTCTTGCGCGCACCGTTAAGCGAGGCGAGCACAACCGATGAGAGGATACCGATAATGGCGATCACCACCAACAATTCAATGAGAGTGAAACCGCGTGATTTTTTTAACATACATCTATAGTAAATTATTAAAAGTAAGGCCGATTAGTGCGAGCCTCCAATGAAGACAATCATACGATGGCTTCCCCTGTTTGTGGGAAGGGGGTGGGGATAACAAAATCAGCCACTAGCCACTAGTACGTAGCCATTAAGAAAAATTCAAATGCATTTTGCATTCCGCATGCCCTAGTGGCTAGTCGCTAATGACTAGTGGCTACCTAGATGCTTGCGGCGATGTTATAAATTGGCACGAGAACTGATGCGAGAAGCACCGCGACACACACGGCGAGTGAGACGATCATGAACGGCTCAATCAGAGAAACGAGCGTGTCGACCGCGTTATTCACCTCGCGGCGATAGAATTTCGCGATTGAATCCAGAATCGTCCCCATGTTGCCGGTTTCTTCGCCGATCCTGATCATGGCAACCACGATCCCGGGAATTTCAGGGTGTTTGCGGAATGCTTCAGATACAGGCAATCCCCCTTTCACATCGGTGGCTGCTTCCGTGAGGACACGCTCGTACGTCGGATCCTCGACGACGGAGCCGGTAACTTCGAGTCCACGCAGCATCTGAATACCTGACTTGAGCATTGTCGAGAGGTTGTCCGCGACACGTGAGAGATACAATTTCTTGTAAATGCCACCGATAATAGGAACCTGCAGGCGCGCCTTCGAAAACATGACGGCTCCCGCTTTGGTGCGGATGAAGCGGAAGAGAAAGACGCCGGCGATGACGAGGAATGCAATCCACAAGAGTGCGTAATCGGCAAAAATCGTACTCATGCCGATGACGATACGCGTATATATCGGGATCGGTTGGTTGGTCTCGGTGAGCATGACCGCGAGGCGCGGAATGACGAGTGTCATCATGAGGATGATGACGACAAAGAACGTGCCGACGATAAATGCCGGGTAAATGAGCGCATTTTTCGCCTTCGACGTGATCTCGTAGTTACGATCGAGATAATCCGCGAGGAATGAAAACGTTTCGTCCAATTTACCCGCTTCTTCGCCGGCGCGAACCATGTTGACGTAAAACGCGGAGAACACGTCAGGATGCTTGGAAAGCGCGCTTGAGATCTGGCTGCCGCTTTGTATATCAGTTGCAATTGATGAGAGGACGTCGGCAAGCCGCGGCGTACGCGCTTCTGCGGCGAGCAACTGGAACGCGCGAAGCGCCGAAACCTGACTCTCGAAGAGCGTCGTCATCTGCCGCGAGAGCATGACGATATCGGACCCCTTGATGCCGCTGAAAATCGGGATCGATGTCTGCAGCGACCACTTTGGCTTTGCTTCCGCCGAATCGATCGAAGATATGATGAGACCGCGTCGCTGTAAGGCTGAAATCGCGACGTCAACATTCACGGCATCGATAGTTCCCTGCCGCTGCGCCCCCTGTTCATCAAGCGCGGTGTACGTGAAGAGGCTCATAGGTTCGAGCTGCGAGCTGCGAGCTGCGACATTACGCGAGAAGCGATTTTCTCTAAGCTCGACGCTCGACGCTCGACGCTGCTGCTATTCGATCTCATAAAAGACAAACGATACATAAAGACTAAAGCAACTTTTGCAACACATTGGGGTTCAGCGAAAATTGGTACGCGCTCTCCACCGTAATCTCACCGCGCGCGACCAATTCCGCGAGCGAACGGTTCATGTCGATCATCCCTTCGCCGGAAGATGTCTCGATGACCGTATTGATCTCGTGCGTGCGCTTCTCACGGATTAAATTCGCGATCGCGCGGTTGTTGATGAGAAGTTCGTACGCGGGAACGAGCCCTCCGGAAATACGCGGCACGAGGCGCTGCGAGAAAATACCCGCAAGCGACGAGCCAAGTTGGATGCGGATCTGATCTTGCTGATTCGCCGGAAACGTATCGATAATACGATCAATCGTCTGCGCAGCATTATTGGTATGAAGCGTCGAAAAGACGAGATGCCCCGTTTCTGCGGCCGTAACCGCCGCCGAAACCGTCTCCGGTCCGCGCATTTCGCCGATGAGAAGCACGTCGATGTCCTGACGGAACGCACTGATAAGCGCGGCTTCGAAATTTTTCGTGTCGAGCAGGACTTCACGCTGGTCAACAAGCGAGCGCTTCGGCTCAAAAATATATTCGATCGGATCTTCGATGGTCACGATGTGTTCCATGCGCTCGGTGTTGATCATCTCAACGAGCGATGCGAGCGTTGTTGTCTTGCCCTGCCCCACCGGACCAACCACGAGGAAGAATCCCTGCGATTTGCGCGCAAAGGTCTCGAGGATGTCAGGCAAATTCAATTCCGCAATCGTACGGATTTGTTTCGGGATGAATCGGAGCGCGATCCCGACCGCACCACGTTGGAAAAATGCATTGCCGCGGAAGCGATTGCCGTCCGGCGTCTCGTACGCAAAGTCAATTTCAAAGGTCGCTATGAAGCGCTCGAGCTGCTCCGGCGTGAGTAGTGCTTTCACATACCCCATCGTGTCGTCTTTGGTCAAAACCGGTTCCTTGAGCATGCCGGTGAGAGCTCCGGCCACGCGAATCGTGGGGTGCGTCCCTGTCGAGAGGTGCAAGTCGGACGCACCTTCATGTATCAAAACATTAATGTACTTCTTTAGTTGTGAGTCGTAATCCATGACCATAAGGGTATTGTAACGTATTTTTGAACAATCAATGATGATGACACGGGATAATTATCAATTGTGCAATTTTCGATCAATGATTCAATGCATTAATTTTCACACATTGGTACATTGAAAATTCATTGGAAATTGAGAATTGTAAATTGAAAATTACTTTTTATTCATCTCCTCTTTCACCATGTTGACAACCTCCGAGGGAATCATGCTCGCCTTGATGCAGTATTTATGAACCCCCAAATCTTCCGCATGTTTCTTGTCGGCATCGTTGCCTTGATTGGTGAGCGCGATGAGGCGCGCGCCCGCAGCCAACTTTTCATCTTTGATGGTCTGTAAGAGCGAAAAGCCGTCTTCGCCCGGCATGGTCACATCAAAGAGCACCACCGCCGGCTTAAGACCGCCGCGCAAGGCCTCGATCGCTTCATGTGTCGAAAAGCACGGCTGCACGGTAAAGCCCGCCTGCGAAAATTTGAGACTATACATGTCGAGGAGGAATTTATCGTCATCGACAAGGAGTACGGTACTTGGTGTATCAGTCATAGGAAAAAATTAGGTGGTAGTGGCTTCATCAGGCGCGTCGTCTTTGATCTCTTCTTTCGGTGCAACGGGTGGAGGAGCCGCCGTTTCGTCTTCAAGCAAGACCGATGAGAGCGTACTGACTTCCGAAAACGGAATCTGTTTTGCAAACGCTTTCCGTATCGCGTCTTCGCGCATGTTCGTCATACCTTGCCTGCGTGCCGCATCGCGCAATTTCGATTCGATCGGCGACGTGAGGATGATGCGCTCGATCTCCTGCGTCATCTCCATCGTCTCAAAGACTGCCATACGGCCACGCAGCCCCGTCGGACAGGTTTGTGTGCGTTCCGGCTCATACGCTTTCTTCTCCACCTTGAAATGGTGCTCTTTGGGAAGCGATGCCATTTCGCTCTCGATGTTTTTTATTTCGCTCGGCGAAAGTGCGTATTCTTTTCCCGTCCCTGGGCAGAGCGTGCGCACGAGGCGCTGTGCCATCGAAAGGATGAGAACCGGCGGAATCAAATACGGCTCGACGCCCATATCAATGAGACGCGGCACGACGCCAACAGCGTCATTGGTGTGAATGGTCGAGAGCACCAAGTGGCCGGTGAGCGCCGCTTGTATGGCGAGTTTCGCCGTTTCCCCGTCACGAATCTCGCCGACCATAATGATATCAGGGTCCTGGCGCAGCGTGGTGCGCAGTCCCGTCGCAAAGGTGTAGCCGATTTCCGGCCGCACCTGCGACTGAATGACACCATCGATGTAGTATTCGATCGGATCTTCCAAGGAGAGCACATTTTTGTGTTCACGATCCAATTCCGCGAGCATCGAATAGAGCGTGGTGGATTTACCCGATCCGGTCGGGCCCGAGATAAGAATGAGACCGTGGGGTGCCTGGATAGCCCTGTGCACGACGCCCAGGTCGCGCTCGGAAAGCCCGATCTTGTCGACCGGAATAAATCCTTGTTCACGATCGAGGATACGCATCACGATCTTCTCGCCGCTGTACGATGGGAACGTCGACACACGGAAGTCGATTTGGCGCTCATCGAATTTTGCAGAAAATCGTCCGTCTTGCGGACGGCGCTTTTCGTCGAGCCGGATTGATGAGAGCACTTTGATGCGCGCGACAATCGCGCGGTGAGTATTCGCCGGCAAGACAACGCTCGTGTGCAGATCGCCATCGACACGGTAGCGTACACGCACGCCTTGCGGCGTCGGCTCGACATGGATGTCCGATGCCCTGCCGTCGATCGCATAGCGCAAAATCGTGGAAACTATTTTAATTGCCGGCGCATCTTCTTGAAGCGCGCCGGTGTCTTTTTGGTTCTCCGCGATCGTCCCGAGATCGAGGAGATATTCCATCCCATCATCGTCATCGGTTTTTTGTTTTTTCTCCCCTGCTTTTTCACTCGCCAAATCGGTGAGCGCCTGATCGACGTCGCCGCCGAGGCCTTTGTACATTTGCTCGACGCGGGCAAAATCTTCCTGTGTGATCTGGAAAATCTTGAACGGGACGCCGCTTTTGCGCGCGATAAAATTCAGTGCATCGACGGCCGCCATACTATCCGGATCCACCATCCCGACTTCGAGGACACCATCGATGACGCCAATCGGTGCGAGCATGTAGTGCTCCGCACTTTCCTGCGGAATCAACTTGAGAACTTCGTACGGGATTTTGACGTCCTTGAGCGACCGCATCGGAGCGGTCGAAGACGCGGTGCCCGTCAAAGTTGCTGTCTGCGGGCGCGAGGTAACAGGAGGCATACCCCGTTAGAGGCAGGTCGCGGTCGTCTTTTTTCCGCGCTGCCTATTTAGTTTGTAACGTACATGCATATCACCATTTAAGTATACCCCGCGCGACCGCGGCCTCTAACGGGGCATACTAGCGTCCTCCCGGCTTCTTCGGCTGATTTACGGTAGTCGTCGCACTCATGCCGGAGAGCGGCGCAAACGGATTCACCCTTCCGACCGGCTCGGGAATGATCTGGCTGCCAAAATCTTTCAGCGTCAAAAACGACGGATCGGTGAAAATCGTGCCCGAGAGCGACACCGCGCGCAGCTGCAAGAGGACAGAAACAATGTCGCTGTCGACCGCGGTCGGTGCCGTGATGTCTTCGGTTTTAAGCAGCGTCGTCCCCTTGTCACGCAAGAACGAGTACCAAATAAAGCCCGCAAGCAAAATTCCCGCAAGAACCAAGAGAACGATTTTATTTTTGAAAAGGTTCATCATACTATTTGAGCCAATAGGTACGCAGTGTGATGTCGAAGCGGTAATTCGGGTCTTGGCTCGCACCATCGGCAAGGTTGATCTGGAGCGCGGTCACATCGACGATGCGCAAACTTTGTTCGAGTTCGGAGAGAAATTCGACGAATCGTGAATACGTGCCGGTCGTCGCGAATCGCAGCGTCAAAGAATCGTACTTTTGGAGCGACGGGCCGATAGCGGCCGGCGCGGCCGTGGTCTTCGCTTGGCTCGGCGATGCGATCACGACATTTTGGAGCGCGAGACCGTGTTTGGATGCGAGCGTATCAAGGTCGAGAACGAGGCGGACGTTGTCGACATGATCCGGCAAGAGCTTGTGCAACCGATCGATGTCGTCGGGATTGAATGCGTTGTAGCGCGAGAGGAGCGATTGTTTCAGTTTCTGCAATTCGGCAGCTTTATTCAGTGCCAAATCATACTGCGCGATCTGGTTTTGTGTCGTGCGGGTGCCGTCATAGGCGGGCTTTGTGTAGAAGAAAAAGAGCGCGCCGGCACCGAAAAGGCAGATAAGTGAAATGATGGTTCGTGTCATATTATTGTGCCGGATTTGGTCCCGTGGCTGGGATATTTTTCGGCGCCTGCGGCGCTCCTCCCGGCGGCATCTGTGTCGTGCCTGGCGTTCCAAACGGCGATGTTGGTTGTTGTGCCGGCATATCAGTTTGCGCACCGCCTTGGAGCGGATTCGCGACCGCGCTATAGCGGAGCGCTTGGTCGTTCACGTCGGCAGAAAAATCAAACCGCACTCCCCCGACTTGGCGGTTGATGTTGGAGAATATCGGATTCGAAAGAACACCGCTTTTGCTCAAGAGATCCGCCTGCAGAGCAATCGAGTTCACGCTCTGTGCAACACCCTGCATGGTCAATTGAGTTCCATCGTCGGCGGATGCAAAATCAAACGTCGAAAATGACACTGTCTGCAAGGTTAGCTGCTCCAAAAGATGAAAGAGCGCGGTCGGCGCCACGTGCTTGCCGAGGATTACGTCGGCGGCGCGCATACGGTCGTCGAGTCGCGTCAGATCTTGGATGAGCGACGGCTCGAATGCTTGCTTCGCACGTTCCAGTTGTCCGAGTTTGCTTTTCGCACTCGTCGAGAGGTATTGCGCATATAGAAAGACACCGACCGCGAGCGTGGCAGAGGCGACGAAGATGACGAGCGCGGCAAGGACAAAGAAATTCAAACCGCCTTGCGACGAATGAGTCCTACCGGCACGCATCGGAGCGACCGGTGATTGCGGGATGAATGATGATTTGATGCCGGTTTCCATAGCAAAGAAAAAAGATGAGGTGTGTTATCCGGTGCGCAGCTCCCGCAAGGCGGTTCCGACGCTCACGGCGAATCCGGGGCCAATGTCACGAAGCACCGTATCCAAAAAGGCGGGCGCTTCGGTGCGGCTGAATGGATTTGCGATCTCGAGTTGCGCGTGCAGAGCAGTATTTGCAAACGCAGACAATCCGGGGAGCGATGCGCCGCCGCCGCAGAGGACGACATGCGATATGTCTTTGTTATACCGCTTCCCGTAGCTCAATAGTACCCGATCCGCCTCATTAAAAATACGTTCGAGTGTGGATAGGAGTGATTGTTTGATGCGGTCATTCTCATCGGTCGAATACGCATTGCTCTCGACGAGGCCGCGTTCACGCTTGATGCGCTCTGCTTTTTCAAAATCCCACGAGAGCGAGCGCCCCAAGTGCTCGGTCATTTGCTGCCCGCCGATGTTGATCAGATGCGTCGTGCGGATAATGCCGCGCTCCACAATGTACATTTTCGTCGTCGCGGCGCCCAGATCAATGACAAGTACCGGTGCGACGCCGTGCCCGAGCGAGGAGCGAATCGCGCCGAAAATTTCGAGTTCATAAAATTTCACCGAGAGCCCCGCGCTCGAGGCAATCGTCTGGTACGAGGAAATCGTGTCGTTGTGAATTGCGACGAGAAGAACTTCCTGCCCTTTTGCACGGATCGGCGATTTCGCTTCGATACGATCGAACGCGGCGCCGGCGGTATCGTCTTCCGGAATAACGTACCAATCGAGCATGACTTCGGAAACCTGCATCGGGATGTATTTGCGTGCCTCAATTGGGATCATGCGCTTCAGTTGTTCCGGTTCTACTTTCGGAAGATCGAGTATCGAGATGAGGCTCGAGGAAAATGGAATCGAGATGCCGCCTGTTTTTGCGGTCACGTTTGCTTCGCGCATCAAATCCAAGAGCGCTTCTGCTGCTTTTTCCGGCGAGAGCTTCACGGCTTTCCCGATCGGCTCGTTTCCGTACGGCCCCAGCGCGATTTCTCCATAGGTTTCGAGTACGGCCGCACCGTGCGCAGAACGCAGCTGCACGACTTTTGCCGATGACGCGCCGATATCAATGCCGATGACAGAGCTATCCCCTTTACTCAATGCGCCGGTCAGCTTTTGTGCCAGTCCTGAAAGCGAAAACGCCATTGCGTGGGATTATATCACGCAAAAGAGCGACAACTGGCTCAAACTACGCCGTTTGAGCCAGTTCGTTTTAGAGCAACGATCATTTCCGTAAGTTTTTTAGCATTTCCATGCGATAAAAGCCCGTGATATGAAGCGATACGCTCCTCAAACGCATCTTCACGTAGCCGCGCAAACATCCGCCGTTTCGTCGCCGTGCGCAGCACGCGATGATCGGGAAAATGAATCCAGCCGAGGAAATCGATGCCGGAGGCGATGGTTCGGATCGAGACTTTGTCGGGATGGAGCGCAAGGCTCAGCCTTGCGCAGAGGAATTCGTATACGTGCGGTAGAATTCCTGCAAGCCATTCTCGATCATGCGAAAGAATCACAAAATCGTCCGCATACCGGATGTAATGGTTCGCTTTCAGCACATGCTTTACATACTGATCAAATTCATTCATGTAAATATTTACGAGCAGTTGCGAGGTGAGATTGCCGAGCGGCAAGCCTGTCCGCGTATATATCCCTTCTTGCGCGGCCGCGAATAGAGGGATATATGCTGAGTCGAAGCTGCCGATGATGTGCGAGAGTAGTTTGAGAATGTTTTCATCAGGAATATATTTCTCGAGAATACGC
The DNA here is from genome assembly GCA_023267655.1 of Candidatus Kaiserbacteria bacterium. Classification (GTDB taxonomy): domain Bacteria; phylum Patescibacteriota; class Minisyncoccia; order Phycocordibacterales; family UBA2100; genus UBA10103. The sequence continues at coordinate 9,299 of JAHFMV010000011.1, read as the reverse complement.
GTAAGAACTCCGTGATCAATCGAAGCGAAGAACTTTCGCACATCGCATTTGAGAACCCAACAGGTGCGCATGTGGTTGCGTGAGACTTTGGAGGCGAAAGTGCGGAACCGATGCATCGCCGCGTGCGTCCCCTTCCCGCGTCGGCAGGAATACGAATCGGCAATAAACGTGCGGTCGAAGAACGGATAGAGCTTGCGATAGATCGCGTGATGCAGCAGCCGGTCACGCACCATCGCCTTGTGAATATTACGCGGCTTGGGATCGGAAATGTTGAACGCGTGATATGGGCCATGCACATATCGCCGCGCCGCCAAATCCTGATGCAGCGCAAGCACGTTGTCCATCAGCGAGTACTGAAATTCCTGCACGTCTGTCTTCTTTCGCTTCCCGCGGACAAATTCCTTCCATGCTTCGAGCAGGTTTTCGACGGAAATGATATCCTCGTAGGTATGAGTGAGTTGAATTCGTCCCATCCCTCGAATCCTGCCCCCCCCCCCGCACATTTTTGCAAACGAAACTCGTGCCGGTCGTATTAAAAGTTAAAGATGCATACGGTATCTGGCAAACATTGATGCCTCTCATGCCAAAAGCAAGTCGCTTCACCCTCGGCTCAAAAATTGATGAAGTCTTTCTCAATGCGATCGAATATTGTTTCCTCGCAAGCTACAGCCGTGAAGTGGAGAAACTCGCATTCATCGATCGCTGCGTCGCGCGTATCGATCTCTTGAAATTACTCCTCCTCTTATGTGCCGAGACTCGGGCTTTAAGTACGGGACAGTATGCGCATATTTCCGAACCGATTGCGGAAGCGGGACGAATGCTCGGTGGATGGCGACGACAAACTTTGCAGAAAAACCCGGCACTTTCCGTAAAAGAAAGCACCGGGAAATCGCGAGCGTAGCGAGCGAGGAAACGGCAGTCCTCATTCCACTTGTTGTCAAACCAGTTCAGGTTGAGGTTGCGCTTGGAACCGTTCCTGTTGAGATACGGGACGTTGAGGTTGCCGTGCACCTTCGCGGAATCGTATGAAGCATCTTCCGTACCACCACCTCTCGAATACTCTTAAGGCTGTATCGTATTCGGCATCTGGAATGCCCTAAGGCTTCATACCAACGGTCTCTGTTTTTTTGAGACACACCGTGCGGCACACTCCGGAAAGCCGTGACCGTCCGGACTCTGGCACGCAAAGTTTGCGGACAAATTACCTGAAGCCGTAACCGCAGATTTTTCATTTGTCGGATCAATTGTACCAAAAGAAAGAACCTCACACTTCTCGAAGCGCGAGGTTCCAAGTGCCTAAGGCCCAAGTTCAAAAGCCCAAATACTAAGTTGCAGAGACCTTGTTGCGAGCGAGGAAACGGCAGTCCTCAGCCCACTCGTAGTCAAACCAGATCAGGCGGAGGTCGCGCTTGGAACCGAGCCCGCCGAGAGACGGGACGTCGAGGTGGCCGTGCACCCCCGCGGAAGAACCGAGTGCGATGATCGGATATTTCCGCTGTTCTTTGGGATACTTTGCTCCGAAAGCGAGCAAATCCTCGATCGTTGCAGGTTCTTTCAGATTTTCGCTCATCATGTCATGCATGGCATCATCGCTCGAGATGATGCGATTAAAATGCACAAGCGAGAGCGTGCGCTCAACGACACCTTCGCCCTTCAGTGGAAATCGCTTCTCGGTGATGTCATCGTTCTTCCAATCGTACTTGCCCGCCTTGATCATGTCGGCGAGCGACTGGCCATAATCGATCGAAACCGGAAACAAACCGCTGGTAGCGTGTTGCTCGTGCAACGTCCTCTCGCCGCGCAAGAAAGACTGAACGCCTTCCATGCCGCCGAGCTTATTGACGATCGCCTCGATCTGGCCGAGGGTAAGATCGTTATACTTCATTGTATCCTCCGTGGCTTTTAGCCATTGGATTCTGCTACTGCCGGTAGCGCGGTCTCAAAGAGCTTGGCATGATTGCCAGAGCTGAGCGCAGTATGCCACAGGATGTCTATTCATGCAAACTGGCTCAAATGGCGCCGTTTGAGCCAGTTGCTGCCTCAGGCGGGTTCGTATGTTGGCCGTTTTTGCTTGCCGACTCGCTTTAATTTTCCTGTTTTTACCAGTTCAGAAAGATACCGCGTTGCGGTTGCGTCTGAGACGCCGAGAAGAAGTTGGGCGTCGTTGTTGGTGATGGACTTTTTGTGTTTCGCGAACTCGATTATTTTCTCAAGTTTTGCATGTCTGTTAGATTGTATTTTTGCGCTCGCTGCGCTTTGGAAGTTTTTTATGTTTTGTTGTGCGGGTACGGACGTCGATGGAAACATATCATTCGAAACTCTCGGAGATTCCGGAGCCGGTTCGGATGCTGCGGGTTCAGGTGTCGATTCAGAAGACTCCGGTTGGACGGGATCGATGGCCTGCTGCGGAGCGGTAGGCGACACTTCTTCCGGTTCTTGTGCGGGAACTTCCGCTGTATCGGACTCGTCAGCCATAGATAGCTATTTGTACACGTCCCGTCGGTGACCAACTTTTTCGATCACTATGACGTCACTGCGAACGGAATATATAACACGATAATCACCAATGCGGAGTTTGTAAGAGTTCTTGAAATCCCGCCGCAGTCGCTCCGGACTGATTGTGCTAAAATTTTCCTCGAGCCACTGCGTCTTCTCGACAATGCGACGCGAAGTCATTTCCTCTATATCTTCAAGGTCACGTACGGCATCCACACTCCATCTAACGGAGACCATACTTTTTTAAGACCATTGAAAGCGGGACTGTTTTCTGTTTCTTTCGCGTGCGGCGGCGCAACTCTTTGACAAAACTTTCTTTCAGATCAAGCCCGGCATCGGGATCGCCGTAGAGTTCAACTATTTTCTGTTCGATTATATATTCCAGCTTTTTGTCGAGTTGCGCGTTGGTCATGGCGACATTGTATCATAAAATTAGGAAATTTCATCGATTTTCGTCGCCACAATGAAATCGTTTTCCGAAAGTCCGCCAATTGAGTGCGTCGAGAGCGTAATGCCGACTTTCCCCCATGCGAGGGCAATGTCAGGATGATGGCCTTCTGCTTCGGCGATCTTCCCCACAGCGTTGGTGAAGGCAAGCGCCTCGGCAAAATCCTTGAATTTCATTTCTTTGCTGATTTTCTTCGCGTCCCGTGAGAGTGTCCAGTCGCGTATTTCTTTCATAAGCGCCTCCGCTTGTTGGATGGTAAGCGGCATGGTGCCGCCCTCGCACGGCACGCACTTTTTTGCGAGCAGGGACATGCCAAAATACTAGCATGCTACGCGCTTTTGCCTCTTTCATACAAAGCGTCCTCGATACGATTCTGCCGCGCAAAGAGCGCATTGTCCGCATCGATCAGTATTCCCTCGAGGACATCCCCGTCTCGCCGCACGAGCACGAGATGTGCGGCGTACAAATCACGACGCTCATGCAGTATCGGACGCAAGCAGTCGAAGATCTCATCAAAGCACTCAAATATGACAAATCGGGTCATGCGGCGAGACTGCTTGCGGGCGCTCTCGAAGAATATCTCCGCGAAGAAATCGCGAACCTGAAAGCGTTCTCGACAAAACGCGTCGTGCTCGTGCCTGTCCCCCTCCATTCGTCGCGCTTGCGCGAGCGCGGATTCAATCAAGTGGAAAAAGTACTACAAAATCTGCCGAAAGAATTTAAAGATGGCACGGTGTCGAGCATTGATTCAAAATCTCTCACCCGCACGCGTGCGACGCCGCAACAAACCCGCCTTTCGCGCAGCGAGCGTTTGCAAAATGTCGCCGGCGCCTTCGCTCTCGCGAAGGCGCCCGAAAATGCGCACATCATCCTCATCGACGACGTCACAACGACGGGAGCAACCCTCGCTGCAGCCGCGAAACCTCTCGCACGCGAATCGACTCTCCTCGCCCTTGCGCACGCCTGATCGCGACAATCTTTAGTTCTTCAGCGGCCCCGCCGGCTCGTACGTTGCAAAGATTACTCCGGTCGTAGAGATTTTTGAGTCAACGAGTTTATAGGTCGCCGGCTGCGTGCCGTCGGCAAATAACTTCCTCCCGCTCCCGAGCGTCACCGGATGCGTCCATACATGCATCCGATCTATCAGATTATTTTTGAGCAGTGTTTGAATAAGATTGCCGCTCCCCCACACCCACAAATCCGGACCATCCATTTCTTTGAGTTTTTTAATTTCCGCCACTACGTCTCCGGTAATGAGCGCAGAATTATTCCACGAAAGTTCCTTCGGCGTATGCGAGACGACATATTTGCGCGTGGCGTTGAACGGCTTGGCGATAAACTCCGGATCAGTCGCCGTCGGCCAAAAGCCAGCCCAAATATCGTACGTGCGTCTTCCTAAAAGAAGCTCGAACGGCATGGCCATGAAATCCTGAATAATCTTCCCCGTTATGTCGTCGTGCCACCGCATCTGCCAGCCGCCGTATGCAAAACCTCCTGAAGTATCTTCCTCCGGACCTCCCGGCGCTTGCATAACGCCGTCCATGGTTACAAATGTCGTGGTAATGATTTTCCGCATAGGGGTAGTATAGCGGATTTTCTCTACTCACAAATAACGATAAATACATATTGACAAACGATATACACTAGATTAGGATGCACGTATTACTTAATTTATAAGCATCAGTATGAAAAGAGGCTCAACCATATTTCTTCAGGTAGTCATCGTGGCTCTCGGTATCGGCGCTCTCGCCTTCCTGCTTTGGGAACCAACCGTTGAGGGCGTAAATGCAAACGCCACTTTCTCGCAGATTTACTTCGACGACCCATTCTTGCTGTATGCGTACTCAGCATCTATTTTCTTTTTCTTGGGTGCCTATCAAGCGTTCGTACTCATGGGCTATATCCGGCGAAATGAGGTATTTTCCGAGCGTGCCGTAAAATCTCTGCGGGCTTTAAAATACTGCGCAATGGTCATTGTCGTTGCGACGGCAATGCCACTGGCGTACCTATTTATAGCGAGGCCCGGCGATGACATCGCGGGGGGTGTCGCAATGAGTCTTTTTGTAATTTTTGTCTCAGCAGTCATTGCTGCCAATGCGACAGTGCATGAAAGAATCTGGCAGAACGGAATTGATATAAAGTCCGAAAACGACCTGACTGTATAAAAATTAGTATGGCTATCATCATTAACATCGACGTTATGTTGGCGAAGCGCAAAATGAGCGTAACCGAACTCGCCGAAAAAGTCGGCATCACCATGGCCAACATTTCCGTCCTAAAAAACGAGAAGGCGAAAGCAATTCGATTCTCTACCCTCGAAGCAATTTGCAAAGCGCTGGACTGTCAGCCCGGCGATATTTTAGAATTTAGGAAGTAACTAAGGGGTTCCTGACACCTTTTCCCGTTATTTCCCTTTGTTAATAAACGCAAGATACTGTTCACGTGAAATACCGAGCACTCGTAGATTGTTCAAAATTATGAACGGAGGAAGCTCTGTATCACGCGGGACAATGACGGGTCGCTTGATACCCTCTTTCCAATAGACTCGATGATCTCCTTTTTCACGCTTGAACGTACAACCGACGGAAAATAAGAACCGCTCAAATTCTTTCCAGTGAACTGAGCCAATGCGGCCCATATTCCTTACGCAAAAGCTGGTACCCTCACGCCGATAGCCTCAGTGTTCAACACTTTTGGCGGCAACCACGATTTCTGCTTTGCTTCTTTTTTCCAACCCAACTCTGTTAACACATCATGAGCGGTGCCTGCCTCGACAATTTCTTCAATGAAGAGCGGCACCATTTCCGCAAATCTTTTCCGTGCTTCCGCCAGATTCTTACCGGCAGTAGAAATGTCTAACGCAGGGCTATACACAACGACTTTCTTGCCGTGTTGAGACAGAACCACGGGAAGCGAAATGGATAGATTCTTTAACATGCATTGAAATCTAGCCTAAATATGGATGAAGAACAAGCACATGAACGGCACAGCTCCTATCTCGAATGCCTTCCCTAAAGCCACTACATCAACTCCCGTGACCGTTCTTTCCACGTGAATCCCAAAAACTCTTCGCCGTACTGTGCGAGACGCATAGCAGTCAACGGGTCGACAAACATCAGGCGCTTCAAAAGCCACGGTTCGCAGCGACCATCGTATTTCTTGCCGATTACTTTCAGTTGGCGGATAAAGCCAGCAAACGATGTCATCCTCCCTGTCCTCTCGAATGCAAAATCAGGTTTGATTCGAATGATGCCTCTCTTTTGGAGTGCTTGCATGACAAGCTGCGCCCGAGTCTCACCGACGCCGAGTTTTTCTGTCATGTCAGACAGACTCGGGAACGGATGATTGTGCGCGTACTTCCTTCCTTGCCGTATCAAATGTTCGGAAATACCCATTTCAATCTCATGGGTATCCGCGAGCCAATCCAAGACGATAACGGATTCCGAGTAGCCGATGTCGAGCTCGCGTTGCAAATCGAGTTTATGGATATCGGGCGAGTCTTTTGCAAGCTTTGTAGCCTTCGCGAGTATCTCCATCGCCTTTTCTGTCCCGCGATTTTGATACAAGCGTTCAAGATCTGCCATGAGAGAAGTATAGCGCTCTTTTAGCCCCCGCTGCGCCGATGACCCCTAGCTTTTAGGCCACTATTCGGCCATCTTTGCGCGGTTTGTTAGGAATAGGGGGAAACGGTAGCAAACGGTACCTGCCCCTAATTATTTAGTTGCTCGTTCGCAAGGGACGAACGCTTTCTATTACTTTCCGCTGATCCGCACTCGCTTTTCGAGCAACTTCCATGTATACCTGCTTTTTTTCGCGTGAAGAAGCTTCATGGAAGAAACGTGAAAACGCACTCGAACCTTTCATATCCAAGTCTGCAGCACCAAAAATCATTTTGAAAAAACTTTTCATATTTGTTTACTCTAACACCAAAGATGCTTATATATTTCTTTCTCGGTAAGACCACATTTCTCGACTAGAAATTTCTCAACAAAATCACGAAGCATGTGTTTATTTACAGGAGACGTTCTGGGGATCATAAACGCGTACCCCGAAGCAAGATGCCGTATTTTGCTGTGCTTGGCACTCTCAAAGATGATTTGAAATCCGCCAAGTTTCTTTATCGCACCGAATACATCGTCTGGGGTGCACGCGGCGAGTTTAGGTTTTCCCCCTTTTGGTTTAGCCACATCTTGAATTTAGCAAACCGAATCCTGTAATGTGAGAGTCGCCTCGCTGCTACCGCGCTGATCAATCTCTTTCTCCATTGACACAAATTGATTGAACATTTCTTCAATACGAACATGCTGTTCTGAAAGTGGGACGTAAAAGCCAACATCCTTCCTGCCATTTTCAGGAATTTCGAAGTACGTAAGAACGGCATCATTTATCATCAGCAATAATTCAGCAGAACTGTTCGCTTGAGTATAACAATCCGAAATCTTCCCATCAGGAGTAGAAATTTTGGCCCAAAGCCCGTCGTCTGTGCTCTCAATATGCACCGCCACACGCTCAGGAAGCCGAGCGCGGTACCCTCGTGTGAGTTTGTCTAGTTCCATACCCCGCATAGTATCCCAGTATTGCCATGAAGGCTACAGGGAGGCAAACCAATGTGGATATGCTCACCCCCCTAAGAAATTACTTCTTGCATTTCGAGTTTGGCGTGCCCCTTCTTTTGCCCCTACAAGGTCGAACCTTGTAGGGCGCTCGGTTGAGCCATGGAAAAGGTTAAACCTTTCTCGCACCTAGCAAGGCGACGCCTTGCCATTTGGCTAGTGCAACTAATCGGTTTTCGCATCATCGAACGACTTCACGACCACATCTTCAAGCTCTGATTCAATAGCTCCCGCGGCTTCCTGAATTTTTTCGCTCAGCTCTTCAGTTTCCTGTTCAACCTTCTCTTCCATAAGGTCGAGTTTGTTCATGAGATCGGCATGCTGCTCTTCCACTTTCTCAATCAATTTGTCGATCTGTTCGGAGAGCCCATCAATATCTTGCCGCAGTCGCTTGATTTCCGGATTGTCGAACATGGGTACAGTATAGCGCCCCCGTCGAATTCTATGCTAACCAGAAAATGCTTCGTGGAGGATGGATTGTTTTCATAAATCCTCGGCAAGCTCAATTGCTTCGTCTTCGTCAATCCCTTCGTCAATCAACTCCTGCGCCTTTTCGGCCGTCTCCTCTTCGATTTCGTGATCAGTCATCAATCGTGCGATTTCGGGGTCCATGCTTATTTTAGCGCATTAGCTCTCCCTTCTTGATATTCGCACGTTTCGCACTCCATCATCGCGCCCGGATACGGTCCATTCAAAAGCTTCACCATATCCGCAAGCTTTGTTTCGATATCAATTGCGCCAATGTCGACTCGATCGACATGTCCCTTGAATTCGACAGCGATTGAAGGGTTCGTCTTGTCGCTCACAAAGTAATGCAAAAGGTACGCACGGTCTGACACTTCATAGCCATGTTTCGTGAACATAAGGCCGTAGGCTGCTAGTTGGTCGCGATAGTATTTTTGCTTGTCTTCACCCGGAGGATTGCCCGACGACTTATAGTCCGCAGGGATCAATCGTCCGTCGGCTTCGACAAGTACATCGTCAATCTTACCGCTTAAAACATACCCTACCGTCTCATCTACCACCTGCAATGCGGAAGATTTTGAACGCCACGCTTCCAGTGTCTCAAGATCTTCAAAAGGCCGAATTCCCTCTTTTGCGAGTTCGGTGGCTTCGGGCGGAAATTCGCCTGTGGCACGATATGTGTCGTAGCGGTGCTTCAGAATGCTGTCCATTGCAGAGTTTAAAAGAAGCGGAAACATCGGTGCTTTCCGATGATGATTTTGCAGCCAAAAACACGCCTTGCACTCGTTGTACTGATGGAGTCCGCTCGGGCTGAGTTTCCAGAGCCCGTCTTTGTTTTTCATATTCGCACCACACTACTCTCCTCCCGTCAATTTGCAAGCGGTGAATTCGCACGCTAACTGCAACTCGGTTTGCAGGCTAATTGCAACCCCCAGAGAGGCATTCACAGTGCCGGAATGGCACATACACACATTGGAAAGGACGACTGGTCATGCATTGCACGGATGTTGCGGAGAGGTCATTCGCTCAGCGAGATTGCACGGACCATCGGCAAAGACAAAAGTTCACTCGGCAGGCACGTGAACGAGTACGGAGGACGGGAAGGATACGACGTGCGTGAAGTACGACGAAGGAGGCGCATGAAGCGTGTCGACGCGATGCAGAGCATCCGTGTGATCCGTGGAGCACTCCTGCGATTCATGACGAAAGAACTGAAGCTCCACAAGTCACCGGAGCAAATTGCAGGCATTCTTGCACGGAGGGGTCGAATACTTGCC
>JAHFMV010000010.1 GCA_023267655.1 Candidatus Kaiserbacteria bacterium | reverse complement strand
TCTCCTCCAAGAAGAGACGATGGTCTTGCCGATGCTCGACCAGCTCGAGATTGATACGACGCACATGCAGGATTCGATCATGGAATTGATCGAAGGCGGCGGCGGTTCGACCGTCTCGCCATCATTTCAGCTCTACCTTACGCCGGAACTCGTCCGCGTGTTTGAAAGCGCGCCGCGCATCGCCGCATCATTTAATGACCAATTTGTCTCGCCAGAGCACCTGCTCCTCGGCGTCATCGAACATCCGGGGCCAGTCGCGGAAGTCCTTTCACGCTTCCGCCTTGATCGTGCGGCGCTCGCACGTGTCCTCGCTGATATCAAAGAAGGCCGCATCCGCGATGTCGATACGGAAAAGAAACCGCGTGCCTTGACACGCTTCGCGCGCTCGCTCACCGAGCGCGCTCGCGAAAACAAACTCGATCCCCTTATCGGCCGCGACGAGGAAATCACGCGCGTGATCCAAATCCTCTCGCGTCGTACGAAAAATAATCCCGTTCTCATCGGCGAAGCGGGTGTGGGGAAGACTGCGGTCGCCGAAGGTCTCGCGACGCGTATCGCGAGTGGCGATGTACCGGAGAGCTTGCGCGGGAAGGAGCTCATTCAGCTCGACCTCGGGCTCCTCGTCGCCGGCACGAAATACCGCGGCGAATTCGAAGAGCGCCTCAAAATGGTGATGAAAGAAGTTGAAAAATCAGAAGGGAAGATCATCCTTTTTATTGACGAATTACATACGTTGATCGGCGCAGGCGCGGCAGATGGCGCACTCGATGCGTCCAACATGCTGAAGCCCGCACTGGCTCGTGGCGAGATCCGCGTCATCGGCGCAACGACCCTCAAAGAATACCAGCGCCACATCGAACACGATGCTGCATTCACTCGCCGCTTCCAGCCAGTCTACATTAATGAACCTTCGGTTGATGACGCGGTTGCGATTTTACGTGGCCTGAAAGAAAAATACGAGCTCTATCATGGCGTCCACATTACTGACCAATCGATTGTTGCGGCAGTACAACTTTCGAGCCGGTACATCACGGAGCGGTTTCTTCCGGATAAAGCGGTAGATCTCATCGACGAAGCGTCAGCCGCGCTGCGGCTCTCGCTGGAGAACAAACCGCCGGTACTCGAAGAAGCGCATCGCAAAATAATGCGTCTGGAAATCGAGAAAGAGGCGCTCAAGAAAGAAGCGGCCGAAGAGGAACCAAAAGCAAAGGCGCGCGTGAAGTCTATTGAACAAGAAATTGCAGATTTGAAAGATTCGACGCACGAACTTGAATTGAAATGGAAGAACGAAAAAGAAACACTCGGTGAAATCAAGCGCATCAAGAATGAGCTCGAAACATCACGTATCGATGCCGAGCATGCCGAAGCGCGCAGCGATCTCACGAAAACTGCAGAAATCCGCTACGGTCGCATTCCTGCGCTGGAGGGAGAGCTTGATACAAATCAGAAACGCTTGAAGAAATTGCAACTCATTCGTCGCGTGCTTAAAGAAGAAATTACCGAAGAAGACATCGCATCGGTCGTTTCTCGTTGGACGGGCGTCCCGGTCTCGCGCATGCTCGAAGAAGAGGCAGAAAAATTGTCGAAACTCGAAGAGCAGCTTAAGTCGCGCATCATCGGACAAGACGAAGCGGTGCAGAAAGTCGCGGATGCGATCAAACGTTCGCGCGCCGGTATTTCCGATCCGAATCGTCCGGTCGGTTCGTTCCTCTTCCTTGGCCCTACCGGCGTCGGCAAGACGGAGCTCACCCGCGCTCTTGCGGACATCCTCTTCAATTCCGAAAAATCGCTCATCCGCGTCGATATGTCGGAATACATGGAAAAACATTCCGTATCAAAAATGATCGGCTCGCCGCCGGGCTATGTCGGCCATGACGAAGGCGGGGGACTCACCGAATTGGTGCGCCATCGTCCGTATTCCGTTATTCTTTTCGACGAAATCGAAAAGGCGCATCCCGAAGTGTTCAACGTCCTCCTCCAAGTCCTCGACAACGGTCGTCTTACGGATTCCAAAGGTCGCACGGTGAATTTCAAAAACACTGTCATCATCATGACTTCGAACATCGGTTCGCAGCACATCGAGCGTATGTCGGGTCTCGGCTTCGGCTCGGGAGCAAGTATTTCTGAAATGGCGCGGTACGAACAAGTCAAAGATAAAGTCACGGATTCTCTCAAAGAATTCTTCCGTCCGGAATTTCTAAATCGCCTCGACGAGATCGTCCTCTTCAATATTCTCTCGCCGGAGGCGATGAAGGAGATCGTAAAATTGCAGGTGGAACAAGTCGTCAAGCGACTCGAAGAAAAGCAGATCGCCGTTTCGTTCTCGGATTCTGCGCTCGCGCTCCTTGCAAAAGACGGTCACAGCGCGCAGTACGGTGCACGACCACTCAAGCGCCTGATCCAGACGAAAATCCTCACGCCGCTCGCCAATATGATGGTCGCCCGCGGCGTCATGGAAGGCGGCTCCGTCAAAATCGATGCGAAAGACGAGCAGTTCACGTTCGATGTCCGCAAAGGTGCGGAACGTATTCCGCGTAATCGCACTCGCATGCGGGCTGGAGTTGGTGCCTAGGTAGGTGAGTTGCGAAATACAGGATGAGGGTAGTATAGTCTAGCTACTCGTGTCCAAGTGGTCACGAGAGATACTCGTCACGATAGGAGATAACCGTGAGTAAAGATCTTATTGATGCCGCTCAACATCGTGCATTGGCGGAGACTGAGCGGCAGTCGCAGCGCAACATCGCCGTAGGCGATGTTGGTCGTCGGTACGCGTCGGAAGATCGAATCCGCACCCACGTGCGCAACGCGGAGGCCGCGGACAAGCGGCACGGCGACGCGACGGGCCAGCGCGTCGATTACCCGCCATCAGGCAGGCCCATCTTCAGTCCGAAGCGTTATAGCTGGGACTAGGAAAGAGCGCAGCGCTTGCATCTCAAATGGCCGGTCCTCACAGACCGGCCTGATCTTTTTGTCAGTTAAAAGGGATCAGCACCCAACTTATAAACAGTGAATGTGTGAGTTAAAGGAAAAAATTGGTGGATGAAATCGTGCCCGTGGCGCTCCATTGAGGCATACTTCGGCAATATTTTAAATGCATCTGTAAAATATGAGAAAAAAAGTGCCTGTTTTGCGGTCAGAGCGCGGTCGTTAGAAATGGAAAACGCAATGGCGTAGTTCGGTATATCTGCATGGCATGCCGGAAGTCTGCGAGCAGTGCGCGCCGCACCGTCTCGCGCACGCGAGTGCTCTGGCGCGAGTATGTGCGCGGCAAACGGACGAAGGAACAGCTGGGCGAAGACGTGGACAGAACGCCGCGCACGATCACCAAGCTTCTCGACGCAACAGAGTTACCGAAAAAGATACATCATCCTCGACCTGTCATTCTTGTGATCGATGCTACATACTTCGGACGCGAGTATGGTGTTCTTGTCGCACGTGATCCGAATGCAAAAGAGAATCTGTACGTCGCTGAACTCCGGCACGAGACGAAGCTCGAATATCAAACGCTTCGACGTCACATCGAGTCGCTCGGATACGCGATCACCGCGGTCATACTCGACGGGAGGAGAGGCATTCCCAAGGTGTTTGAGGGCATCCCCGTCCAGATATGCCAGTACCATGAGTGGAGCATCGTGCGACGGGCGCTCACGACGAGGCCGAAGCTCGACTCGCACAAAGCGCTGCTTGCAATCGCTCGATTAATCGCGAAGAGTACAGAAGTTGAGATGGTCGCGATGCTCGCTGCCTTCGAAGAAAAGTTCCGATCCGAACTCAACGAGAAACACATCTGTTCACACTGCGGCAAGCCGGTGTACACGCATCGCAAGCTCCGAGCAGCATACCGTTCACTCACAACAAACCTGCCTTTTCTGTACACGTATCAAAAGTATTCCGACCTACATATTCCGAACACCACCAACTCTTTGGACGGCACGTGGAACGCCCTCAAGACGCACGTGAACGTGCATCGGGGGCTGCGTCTCGACCGCCGCTTCAAAGTGATCCGGGCGTATCTTGGGTTGTGAAAACGCGCGCCGCTATCCACCATTTATTTCCATTAAACCGAATGGTTGTATCCGAGTGGTCAATTAGTAATAATATGATATGGCTCGCCGTTGGAGAGAGGACGAAGAAAATAAATACCGCCGCGAATTGCATAGACTGTATGTGACTGAAAATAAGACGATTCACGAAATCGGCATTCTACTCGCTCTTTCAGATGCGAGCATATACGATCGGCTGCTACGCCTTGGTATCCCCACAAATCGCAAGCGGAAAGTGCGTGCCGATAATCGCCGGACTGATGTTCAAGTACCGAACACGCGGTCGGAGAAACTCGCAGAATTCTTCGGTATCTTGCTCGGCGATGGCCACGTAGGCCACTTCCAGCTCATGGTGACACTGGGGACGAAAGAAGCACCATATGCTCGATATGTGCAAGCGCTTATGCGGGAAATATTTGGTGGCGTTCCGAAAATCATGACTTCAAACCGCGGCCATACGACAGTTTATCTTGGGTCGACACAGATAACGAAATGGCTCAAGGCTGAAGGGTTGGTTCAAAACAAGGTTGCTGCGCAAGTAGATGTTCCGCGATGGATTTTTGAGAAACCCGAATACATGCGGATGTGTTTACGCGGTTTTTTTGATACGGACGGTTCGGTGTATAAACTAAGATACGGCATCCAAGTGTCGCTCTGTAACCGCTCCGTGCCGCTCTTAGTTTCTTTACAGAGAATGCTCCGAGAGTTAGGATATAGTCCATCGGCAGTGAGCGCGTACAGGGTGTATCTGACCAAAATTCCGGATGTAAAACGTTTCTTCCGGGAAATCGGACCTAAGAATCCCAAGCACGTGCGCCGGTACAAAATGTTCGCGCGTCGGTGGCGGAGCAGCAAACGCACGTGACTGTAGATCACGCGGTCTTTGACCTTCGCAGGTGCAAGTCCTGCCCGGCGCACCAAATGAAAATACCTCCTTCTTTGTGGGGGTTATTTTCATTTTGTCAGAATTTAAATCCTTGCTCTGCGATCTTCAATATCGTACTGTTGTCGCAGCGTGCATACATGAGGGTGAAATGTTCTCAAACCTTGGGAGATAGCGATGAAAAGGTTAGCAGTTCTCGTCTCTGGTACCGGCTCCATCATGGAGTCGATAATTGATGACCACCTGCCGGTGAGCCTTGTGCTTGCGGACAGGGAGTGCCGCGCGATCGAGGTTGCGGCTCTAAGAAGGATCGAATGTGAAATCGTACATCGCGCGGACTATGTCCGGTCTGATAAAAGTTTCGACCGACAAGCGTTCACGGAGCGCGTGACGCAGATTCTCTTGGCTCGTCACATTGACCTCGTTGAGAACAAGACTCTCAACACACATCCGTCATTGCTGCCTGCATTCAAGGGTGATCATGCCGTCGCTGACGCGTGGCATTTCGGCGTCAAAATCACCGGTTGTACGCTGCATTACGCGACTCCGCAACTTGATCATAGGCCGATCGTTGATCAGCGCGCGGTACGCCGCCTGCCGGATGACACCGTAGAATCGCTCCACGAGCGGATCAAGGTAGAGGAACGTAAGATGGTGCCGGAGAATTTGTGGATTCTTATGGCACAGTAGCGCGTAGATCACGCAAACCAAGGCGGGCGCCCCATGCGCCCGCCATTTCTTTTCCCCAAAGGTTCCGCGAAGCCAGGCAAGCGATGTTACAATTCCCGCATGAATCGATTTCGGGCTGCGATGCTGGCTGGGTACTATTCGCTTGTGATCGCGTTTCCACTCGCCGTCTTTGCGCAACAGGGAGGCGCGGGGTTGCCGAAACAAATCGTGCCGTGCGACGGCGTGAATTGCACCGTCTGCGATCTTGCGAAACTTGCACAAAATGTTATCAACACCGGCGTTTTTATTTTTATCTTTTTCTCGGCGCTGATGTTTGCGTATGCCGGATTTCTCTATCTCTCAAACGAAGCACTCGAAAAACAATCCGAAGCGCGCAAGATTTTCGGCAATGTCGCGATGGGACTCATTGTGCTTCTTGCTGCGTGGCTTGTCGTCGATACCCTCATGAAAGCGCTGCTTGGTGGCAATTTTGGCCCATGGAACGACATTTGCCGCGCAGCAGGATTGTAACGACTCGTTACTTTCGGTTATCAAGCGCGCTCTTCAGCGTATCGGGATCGGCGTACTCCAATTCCGAGCCCGTCGAAAGTCCGCGACCGAGGGTCGAGACTTTGAATCCGTGGATGAGACCGATTGGGGCGAGTTCTTCGCGGACGCGGATTGCGGTTGCATCGCCTTCGGGATTTGCAGGGAAGGCGAGGATAATTTCTTGCAATCCCGCGTCGGCGCGTTGTGAAAGGGAGGTGGTCAGTTCGCTCAATCGAAGCCCGTTGATTTTGTCTGATGCCAGCGAGATCAAACCGCCGAGCACAAAGTACCTGCCACGATACGTGTGTGACCGCTCGAGTGCGAGCAAATCCCCGTCGCTCGAAACGACGGCAAGAAGTCCGGTATCACGATTATTGTCCGCACAAATAGCGCATAAGCCTTTGTTCCCGGCAGAGTAGCGCATGCACTCCGGGCACTGATGCACCGACGAGCCGAGTTCGCGGACACCGTCCATAAGTTCGCGGCGGATCGCCGGCGACGAGCGCAACAAGAATTGTACAAAACGCTGCGCCTGTCGAGGGCCGATGCCAGGGAAACGCTCAAACAACGAAGACAATTTTTCAATGGGGTCTGCAGACATGCGCCACATTGTAGCGTATTTGGTTAACGCTGCGCAGCTGCGAGCTGCGAGCGTCGAGCTTCGAGACTAGACTCATAATCCGCATTTTTCTCGCAGCTCGCAGCTCGCCGCTTGACGCTCGAAGCTAGAAAGGCGTTTCTTCACTCCCCACCTTCGCTTCCGGTGTAAAGTCGCCAAAGTCGGATTTTTCTACACTCAAAAACGTCGTCTTTTCCTCATCGAACAAAAGCTCTACTTTTCCAACTGGTCCGTTACGGTGTTTTTCAATGAGAATTTCTGCAACGTTGTTGCGCTCGCCACCGGTACGGCTGCCGATCATATCTTCGCGGTGGATAAACATGACGACATCGGCGTCTTGTTCAATCGATCCTGAATCACGAAGATCAGAAAGGCGCGGTTTTCCGCCGCGTTGCTCAACGGCGCGAGAAAGTTGCGAGAGCGCGAGTACCGGCACATCGAGTTCACGCGCCATGCCCTTGAGCGCTCGAGAAATTTCCGTTATTTGTTGCACGGTCGATACATTTGCACCTGTCGTCGAGGGGATGATGAGCTGCAAATAATCAATCACAATCAATCCGAGACCTTTTTCCATTTTCATACGTCGTGCCGTCGAGCGCATCGCGAGCACGGTATTTGAGGACTTGTCATCGATATAAATCGGAGCGTCGCTCAAGGCGGCCATACCTTCTTGCAAGCGGTCGAATTCTTCGTCTTTTGAAATTTTGCCCGTACGCAGACGCCATGAGTTGACTCCGGCTTGTGCCGCGAGCATGCGGTCTACGAGTTGCTGGGAGCTCATTTCAAGCGAAAAGAAGCCTACCGGTGTCTGATGTCTGATCGCGGTTTGCCGGGCAATATCGAGCGCGAGGGTTGTTTTACCTATCGATGGGCGCGCGGCGAGAATAACGAGATCGGATTTCTGAAGTCCCGACAGCATCGTATCGAGTGCCGGGAAACCAGTAGGAACCCCGCGCATTGCGCCGTCATGTTTTTGCAGCGCTTCCAGTCGCTCCCATGCGGATGTCAGTTCTTCTTTAATCGCAGTGAAATTGCGCATCGTCGATGCGTTTGAAATTGCAAAAACCGCCTGTTGTGCTTCGTCAAGAACCTGGTCGATTTCCCGATCTTCCGCAAATCCAAGCTCGCCGATTTTTGCAGCCGCGTCGCCGAGCGCGCGGAGCATGTATTTCGTCTGCACGACCTGTGCGTAGTGAGCAGCTGAGCCGGGCGAGGCCGCACTTCCCGCGAGTTCCGAGACATACGCGCGTCCGCCGATATCCTGCAACTGTTTTCGCTCATCCAATTTGCTCGCAACAGTCACCACATCGATCGGCTCGCCCTTCTGATACAAGGAAAGCATCGCATCGAAAATCGTACGGTGTTTTGGTGCGTAAAAAGAATCCATACGAACGACATCTGCCGTCTCGTAGATCGCACCTTGGTTGATCATCAAACTTCCGAGCAGTGCTTTTTCTGTTTCAACATCCTGTGGAGGAATGCGTGACGATGCGCTGGTAGCCATCCCGATATACTAGCACCCCCGCACCAAAATTTGGCAGAATTGCGCATGGTTTTTTCACATTTTATACACCCGTTATCCACTGTAATGTGTAAAGAGGTGATGACATATGGCGGCACAATAGTAACTGCCAAATGTGGTGACCTGGGCAGGCCTTGCATTTTGCCCGGATCTACGATATACCGTGCGCGTTTGTGAGTAATGAGTGGAGGGGGTGGGGATAAGAGTTCCGGGCGAGGTTGACATACAAACCGATAATTGATATAAGGTATGTCACGAAGGAACTACAAGTCAATCTTGCAGCCACATTTGTATACACCATGACCGCCAATAAAGCAGATTTGCATACTAAGAAAACCACCGCGAAGAACGCCGCAAGCCTCTCATTTGCCGCGAAAAACATCACCAAAGAGCTGCTTGCCAGCCTCCCTGACCGTGCTCGCCGTGTTCTTAACGACCGCTTCGGCCTCATCACAGGCGGCAAGGGACGCACGCTCGAAGCAATCGGCAAGGAATACGGAATCACCCGCGAACGCATCCGCCAGATCGAATCGAGTGGTATTGCGTCCTTGCGCGATTCTAACGTCTATGCACAGAACGCAAAGGTGCTCGAAGAACTGAAGAAAGCGGTTACCGACCTCGGCGGCGTCCTCTCCGAAGTCACTATCCTCGCGGAAATCCCGAAGAACGAGGGTGAACGCAACCATATCCTCTTCCTCCTCAATGTCGGGCATCATTTCGGTGACCGCCGTGAAGATGCGGATTTCCATCGCCGCTGGCACGTGGATCAGTCGCTCGCGCAATCAGTCGAAGACGCGCTTTTGAAATTGTACGAATCGATCGAACCGATGGCACTCCTCCCCGAAGACGAATTCATCGCGGAATTTTCAAAATACCTCAAAGAGAGCGGCGTGAAAAACACTGACCGCGAAACGCTCATGCGTTGGCTCGGACTTTCGAAGCGCCTTGGACGCAATCCACTCGGCGAATGGGGTCGCACGGAATCGCCGCATGTCCGCATCAAGAACACCCGCGATTTCGCCTACCTCACGCTCAAGCGCCACGGCTCGCCGATGCACTTCACTGAAGTCGCTAAAGGCATCCAAGATCTTTTCAAGAAGCCAGCGCACCCTGCAACGACACACAACGAACTTATCAAGGACGGCCGCTTCGTGCTCGTCGGCCGCGGTCTCTATGCGCTCAAGGAATGGGGATACGCACCGGGCGTCGTCCGCGAAGTTATCCGCAACATCCTTACTCGCGACGGTGCACTGACTCGCGATGAAATTATCGAACGCGTGAAGCGCGAACGCTACGTCAAAGACGCGACCATCGTCGTCAATCTCCAGCACAGCGAATTCAAACGTGACAACGAGGGTAAGTACGTACTTGCGCGCTAAACCCGCAAAACCTTTGCTACAATAGATGAATGGCGGATGAGGAAAAGGGAAACGCTCTTGATGCGGTACTCGAAAGCGTTGCAGGCGGCATTGAGTCGCTCTTTGAACCGTCGCACGGCGATAAAGAAGGATTCGAGAAATTTTTCCACAAATGGTTTGGAATCGAATCGTGGGTGAAATGGGTGGGGGATAAAGGCATCTCGCGCGGCACATTCCTCATCATACTTTTTATTCCGCTCTTTCTCGCAGGCATCCGGCTAATGCCGGAGTACGGCCTCTTGGTTTTCAGCTGGCTGTTTCTCTCGCTTCCTGTCCTTGCGCCGGTGGGGCTCGTAGTCGGCTTTTGGGCTGCGTGGCATTGGTACATCCAGTCGTACTATGTCTTTACGCGTACGAATCCGGTCTTGCTCGAGATTAAGATGCCAACCGAAATCTCAAAATCACCGCGCGCGATGGAGCAAGTGATCACCAGTTTCTGGATTCGCTCGGGAACGACGACCGAAATCGACCGCAACTGGTACGGCGGCATGAATCCGTACGCATCACTCGAGATCTGCTCGTTTGGCGGCGAAATACATTTTTATATTTGGGTGCGCAAGACCTACAAAAACATCATCGAAGCCGCGATGTACAGTCAATATCCGGAAGTTGAGATCGTCGAAGTCGAAGATTATGCCTCGAAGTTCGAATACGATCCGGCACGATACACCTGTTGGGGCACCGATTATGTGTATCAAAACTACCATCAAGATAAGGTGACTGACGTCTATCCCATCAAGACGTACATCGATTTCGAGCTCGACAAGGATCCGAAAGACGAGCACCTCGTTGATCCGTACGCATCGGTACTCGAAGTATTAAGCGCGCTGAACAAAGAAGAGCAGGTGTGGATCCAAATAGTTATTAAGGGGTATTTCGCAAAACACTGGAAAAAGGCAGTGCATGATGAAGTCGAAGCGATCCGTAAGGCCGCATCCGAGCAAACGGATATCGTGGACGGCAAAAAAGTGACGAAAATCGGCTTTCCGCGCCCGACAGAAGAACAAAAAGAGCAGATGGCAGCAATGGATCGCCAACTAAGCAAACTCATTTTTGACTGTGGACTACGCGGCATTTACATCGCCCCTGCCGGCAAAATGCGGTCGGCGGAATATTCGGCGTTCCGTTGGATTTGGCGGCCATTCAATAATCCCAATTATTTAAACGCCTTGCGTCCGAGCCGCGGCCACAACGATTTTGATTATCTGTGGCAGGATTGGAACGGCGTCCGCTACAATCTGTGGACGCGCCGGTATTTCGATATGTATCGCCGTCGGCAATTCTTCCACACACCGTGGAATATCGTGGAGCCGATTCACATGTCGACTGAAATCCTTGCCACGCTCTGGCACCCACCAGCAACACCGACGAAGCCGCCCGGATTGCAGCGCATTCCGGTCGCAAAATCCGAGGCACCGCCGAATTTGCCGATGTAGCTTTCCATGCACCCAATTTTGCACAAACTGAAGGAATATTCATACCGCGTTTTCGAGTGGCTCTATAGCGAACCGCAGCGCCTCGCGCTCGAATGGCGCGAGCATTCCAATCGTCGCTCGATGCTGATGATCCTCATTGGCGGCGGTACGGCGCTTGTCGTGTACATGTATACGATCGCGCCGCCGCAGCAATTTCCGGTGGGAGAACTCGTGAATGTCCCGGAAGGTGCAACCGCCGCGCAGGTAGGCGATCTATTGCAGGCACAAGGCGTTGTACAACATGCATATGCATTCCGCACTGCAGTTATTCTGCTGGGCCGTGATCGCGGTGTCCGAGCCGGCGATTATCTTTTTAAAGAACCAAGAGACGTACTCTCCGTCGCTCGGGCGATCACGACCGGCGCCTATGGCCTCGAGCCGATCCGCTTCCGCGTCCCTGAAGGCGCCACGACCAAAGAGATGGCAAAATTATTTGCATCGCAATTGCAGCGTTTCGACGCTGACCGCTTCATCGACAAAGCGCGGCCGCAAGAGGGCTATTTGTTTCCGGACACGTATTTCTTTTTGCCGAACGCAAACGAAGACACCGTCATCGAAGCACTGCGCCAGAATTTTGATTCAAACATTGAGAAATTAGTTGGCGATGTCACCAAATCCGGCCACTCGCTGAAAGACATCGTCATTATGGCGTCGATTCTCGAAAAAGAAGGCTTCACCATGCAAGATCGACAAATGATCGCGGGCGTTCTTTGGCGTCGCATCAAAATCGGCATGGCGCTCCAAGTCGACGCGGCGTTTCTCTATAGTCTCGGTTACACGACGTTCGATCTGACGAAAAAAGATCTCGCCAATAAAAAAGATCCGTACAATACGTATGCCAACAAAGGCTTGCCGCCGACGCCGATTGATAGCCCGAGTTTCTCATCGCTCAAAGCTGCGGTAAATCCGATCGACAAAGGGTATCTTTTCTATCTCGCGGATCACAATCACGTAACGCATTTTTCGAAAACGTATGAGGAGCATTTGCGGCTGAAGGCGTTGTATTTGGGGACTTGATTTTTGAGTGCAGATACGTACTATGAACTTGCCTCCCATGGCCTCCGGGTCTGGACAGGCTCTGGCAAGATCCCGGTCAGCGCCTATTGCTGGCCGGGGTTTCTTTTTTGGTATGAAAACCGTATTCGTTGGTCTCTCAGGCGGCGTGGATAGCGCCGTTTCTGCCGCGCTACTAAAAGAACAAGGTTACAACGTTATCGGCGCATTCATCAAAATATGGCGGCCAGAATTTATCGATTGTCCGTGGCAAAAAGAGCGGCTCGATGCAATGCGCGTGTGCGCGGCACTCGAAATTCCGTTTAAAGAAATCGACCTCTCCGACGAATACAAGAAAACCGTGATCGATGACATGGTCGCGAATTACGCAGGCGGTATCACGCCGAATCCGGATGTACTGTGCAACCGTCACATCAAATTCGGCGCGTTTGCACGGTGGGTGTTTTCAGAAGGCGCAGACCTTGTCGCCACAGGCCATTACGCACAAAACATCGACAGTGCTTTGCATCGCGGAAAAGACACAAATAAGGACCAGTCGTATTTTCTGTGGCAACTCACCGGTGAGGATTTGAAGCGGGTCTTGTTTCCCGTTGGCGGTTATACAAAGCCCGAAGTTCGCGTTCTGGCGCAGAAATTCAACCTGCCCGTCGCCACAAAAAAAGACAGCCAAGGGTTGTGCTTTGTCGGCGATGTTACGATGCGGGAATTTCTTGCGCACTATATCAAGCTTGAAAGGGGAGACGTTCTCGACGAAAAGGGTGTCACGGTCGGAGAACACGATGGCGCAGCACTCTACACGCTCGGCGAGCGGCATGGATTTCGCATTTATGCACATTCAGCCCACACAATGCCGTATTTCGTGACGAGTATAAATACTAAAGAAAACACGATCGCGGTTTCGACCGATCGAACAAAAGCCGCACGTCGAAGCGCAACACTGATCGATACAAATTGGCTCTCGCAACCGCAGGAAGAAAAAAAATATACGGCACAGGCACGCTATCGAGAGACATCCGTTGCGTGCACAATCGCAAACAACATGGCTACTTTTGACGAGCCGCACCTTGCTCCGCCCGGACAGTCGCTTGTCGTGTACGATGGAGAAATTATGATCGGCGGAGGAATCATCGCAGCATAATTCAAATTCTAATTTGCAATTTGCAAACAAAATTACAAGCTTCAAATCCAAATTTTTTGATGCTTGAGATTTGGAATTTCATTTGCAAATTGAGGCTTGCAAATTATGGTATTATTTTTTTATGCACCAAGTTTGGATTACAAAAGCGGACGGAGAAAGGGAACCATTCGACCCGCATAAATTGGATTCTTCGCTCGCGCGGGCTGGGGCGAACACTGCCACGCGCGCAGACATCGTCGCGCGTGTTGAAAAGCATATTGAAGATGGCATGCGAACGGAAGAAATCTATTCGCACGCCTTTGACATGCTCCGCAAGACCGACATTCCGGCCATCGCGGCGCGCTATTCGATCAAACGCGCTGTCTTTGCGCTTGGCCCCAGCGGTTTTCCGTTCGAGCAATTTCTCGCAGAGATTTTGAAGGCGCATGGATGGACGACGTGCACGGGCGTTGCACTCACCGGCCGCTGCGCGCCGCACGAAGTCGATGTCCTCGCGGAGAAAAATGGCAAGCGCGTCGGCATTGAAGCGAAATTTCATAACGAACCGGGCGGAAAGACTGACATCAAAGATGCGCTCTACGTGCAGGCGCGCTATGAAGACCTTGCGCGATCTCCCGAAAAATCGTCGCGTGTCGACGAAGGCTGGCTCGTGACCAACACCCGATTTACCCGCAATGCTATTCGCTACGCACAATGTTCGAATTTGACGCTCATTGGCTGGGATTATCCGCACAAACGCGGCTTAATGGACATGATCGAAAGTGCCCGCGTGCATCCGCTTACCGCGCTCACCAGCTTAAGCGACAGCGAAAAGCATCGCCTGATGGAAAATAATATTGTGCTGTGTCGGCACGTGCAGAACCCGCATCTGCTTGAAGAGTATGGCGTGCGGCCCGCGCGGATTCCAAGTGTGATGGAAGAAGCAAAATATCTCTGCTCGCCATTTGCGGGTGAAGAAAAGAAATTCACACCTACGAGGCCACTTGCGTCACATCGGCCGTAAAAGGCGCTACACTATTCACATGGGAGACCCGTCATTGGTAATGTTCGGCCAGTTATTTCTTGCGGCTTTGCTCGGCCTCGCGATCGGGACGGAGCGATCCATTGTGGCGCAGCAGCGAGCGGGTATGCGTACCTTTGCGCTCGTCTCTCTCGGCGCGTGCGCGTTTATCGTCGCGACCAGCGCGATCGATGCGCAATATCTGGGGATCGTTAATTTTGATCCGGCTCGCATGGCAGCAGGCATCGTCCAAGGCGTTGGCTTCGTCTGCGCCGGCCTCATCTTTATGCGCAACGATTCCGTGCACGGCATCACGACCGCAGCCGGACTTTGGGTTTCCGCCGCTATCGGTGTCCTTGTCGGTTTCCACATGTACGCGGTTGCGGTATTCGCCGCGGCGCTCACCTTGGGAATTTTCTTTGCAATGTGGTATGTCGAGCGCATGTTAAAGCGCCTCCACGACGCTGGTCTGCCCTAACGGCCCAAATGGTGTAATTGGGCCGTTAGACACAACATAAAAGCGGGCAATTTGCATTGCCCGCCGCCGCCTCGCGATCTCACTACGCTGGGACATCTTCCTTCTGTACTCGCTTGGCATCGTACTCGTTCAAGCGAGACTGCAGACCAGCGATCTCTTTCAAGAAATTTGCGAGCTCGGTCGGTTCATACGTCGCGTGCGCATAGTCGAGCACTAATTCAGCCAATTTGTGGAAGTACCGGTCGTGGGTGCAAGTGCGTAGTTGTCGAAGGTAGACAATATCGGCCTTAATCCACATATCGAGTTCCATTCTTGTCACAACCGCGCGTTTGCGAGCTTCCTTTTTACTTTGGTACTCTTGCCAGAGCTGCGTGAAATTAAACTGCATTTACGTCCTCCTTCTGTTGATCACGAAGTTTGTATAAGATCTTCTGCCTGCTTTATATCATGAATTTTTATCCGCACGCAATATCCAATACTGTATACTGCGGTGATGAGTCAGTACTACAAACCCGACCGCAATCCGGGATGGAATTATGGTGGGCCGAAATGGCGGCTCTCGCGTTCAAAGATCGGGCTTTTTACCGAATGCCCGCGGTGTTTTTATATCGACAACAAACTCGGCACGGGTCGTCCGCCCGGCTTTCCGTTTAATCTCAACTCCGCCGTCGACGCGCTTCTTAAAAAAGAATTCGATATTCATCGCAATGGAAAGACGGCGCACCCTTTGATGGAGCAATACGGCCTCGATCTTGTTCCTTTTCAACACAAAGACATCAATATCTGGCGTGAGAACTTCAAAGGCATCGAAGTCAGACACAAACCAACAAGCTTTACGGTCTCCGGCGCCGTCGATGACGTGTGGGTAAGTCCGAAAGGCGAGCTGCACATCGTCGATTACAAATCCACCAGTAAAGACGAAAAAATTGAAGCGCTTGATAAGGACTGGCACGATGGCTACAAGCAGCAAATGGAAGTCTACCAGTGGCTCTTTCGCCACAACGGATTTACTGTTTCCGACACCGGGTATTTCGTCTATGCAAACGCGAGCAAAGACAAAAAAGCATTCGACGGCCAACTGGAATTCGAGGTTACCCTTGTCCCGTACAAAGGTAACGATTCATGGGTCGAGCCGACGCTCTTGAAGATCAAAGAATGTCTCGATAGCAATAAATTACCCGCAGTGGGCGACGGTTGCGATTACTGCGTCTACCGCGAAATGGTCGGCAAAAAACTGCAGGCATTCACAGCGCAGAAATCACCTGTCAAGACAACAGGTAAGTCTGAACAAACTTCTCTTGGCTTGTAAACAGTCAATGAATTTGGTATAAATGCCGGAGAATCAGCGTTTCGAATCACGATAGGAGAAAGATATGCCGACAGATCACGGTAAGGGAAGCAATTGGTGGGGGTGGAATCTGTGCAGCGTCTTAGTGGTCATGGGTTTAGGTATAGGTTTTCTCGGTTGGTGGTTTAATTCAGAACAGATTGCAAATTATAGTTTGATTCCACTCATGGGTGCCGTGTGTGTATCAGTTATCGGCGCATTGAAATTCCCTAACAGAACTTCTCGAGACTAGACGTGACGCAGTCGTGATGTCGTGATTATAGAGGGGAGCTCAGGCTCCCCTTAATGCTATGATGCTCTTGTGAAAACCTTTCGCGAAAAAGTATTGAATATCGTCCGCAAAATCCCAAAAGGCGGATCAATGACGTACAAACAAGTTGCGATTAAAGCGGGGAATCCGAATGCGGCGCGCGCTGTCGGCGCCATCATGCGCACCAATTACGATCCGACAGTCCCGTGCCATCGCGTGATCCACACGAGCGGCGTCATCGGTAACTACAACCGCGGTGGGCCATCGCGCAAAAGAGAAATTTTGATGAGCGAAGGAGCACTATAAGTTTTCGAAACAGATAAATCTCATACACTTATCACATGCTATAGCATGAGATAAGTGTATGAGCCATGGGGATGGCGCGAGCGCTAGCAAGTTGAGATCAGAGCTTTAAAAGCCCAAGTAACTTCTCTCGGTCCTCGTGAGGGCCGATAATTGCGAGATTCAATTTTTCAGATTTAAACAGGTCGCAGGCAACACGAGTGACGTCACTTGCCGTGACGGCATCGATTCCGGTCAACACCTCCTCAAGTCCGCGCACTTTGCCGAGGTTAATCAGAGACGATGCGGCGTTCTCTGCGACCGCATCGCTGCTCTCGAGCGCAAGCGTCATGGTTCCTTTCAGATGCGCCTTTGCTTTTGTGAGCTCTGTCACAGAAACAGGCACACGTTTTATTTTTTTAAATTCAGCAAGAATTGTTTCGATAGTTTTTTGCAATTTTCCGTGCTCAACGCCTGCCTGCGCGACAAAGTAGCCGGTATCGGGATATTTTTCCGCCCACGCATGCACTGAATAGGCGAGCCCGCGCTTCTCTCGCACTTCAAGGAAAAGTCGGCTGCTCATACCGCTGCCCAAAATAGCCGCAAGGACAGCAAGTGCGTACTCGTCTTTGTGGAGGTACGGATATGCCGGAACGCCAAGCATTACTTGTGTCTGGTCGGTTTTCTTTTCTTTGATTGCGACGCGGGGACCCTCTTGCATTGAGGCAAAGGCGATATATTCCGACGTTGTACCCGCTTTCAAGCCGCCAAATTTTCTTTTGATATTCGCCAGAACTTTCCGCGAGGAAAAACCGCCGGCGACCGCGACAACCGTATTTGCGGGCACATAATGTCGTTTGAGGTATGCAGCAAAATTCGCGCGAGAAAACGTACGGATGTTTTCCTTGGGACCGAGGATTGTGCGGCCGAGCGGGTGTTCCTGACCGAAAATCAATGCATCAAAAACATTGTCGATCGTCCGCATCGGCATATCTTCGTACATATCGATCTCTTGGATGATCGCGCCGCGTTCCTTGGTGATTTCTTTCGCGGGCAAGGTGGAATTGAGATAAATATCCGTTATCACATCGAGCGCGGTGTCCAAATACTGACTGCTGACTTTTGCATAATACGCTGTTCGTTCCTTCGAAGTGAAAGCGTTATAAACACTTCCAATGCCGTCGAGTTCTTCACTTATCGCACGAGCACTCGGCCGCTTTTTTGTACCCTTGAAAAACATATGCTCAAGAAAATGCGCGAGCCCGTTTTCTTCTTTCGTCTCGTAGCGCGATCCGGTCCCCGACATCACAAACACGCTCGCTGTCTCCGCACCGTCCCGTGGCGCAAGTACGATTCGCAGTCCGTTTTTTAATGTGTGGATATCGTATTTCATTTCGGCATCATAGCCGTAAAGGCCGTTTTCAGCAAAAATTGACGGTTGACCTGGCTTCCTCTTGTGTGATAGAAAGTGATCGGAATGTTAAGCACGGAGAGTCTGGATGTTGAATCAACAAATTCTACACTTGCTCAGGCTGGCCTCGGCCCCAGGATGCGCACCATTGCGCAGTATGGATTGGTTTTCGGATGCCCGAAAGATGATCGAGAAAATACCCGACAAGGAGCTGCGAAAAACATTTGAACTGGAATGGAGAGATGCCTTGCGCCAGACAATTCGGCGTCTCGAAGAAAGGGCGTACGGTGTTAAAGATCTAAGTAAGAGCGGCGTCCCATAGTGGTCGCCGCCTTTGTTTTATGCTACTTTTTGCGAATATGACCTCAAACGAAATTCGTTCGAAATATCTTAAATTCTTTGCCGACCGAGGGCATGCCGTCATTCCCTCCGCATCGCTTGTACCTGAAAACGATCCGACAACACTCTTTACCGGCTCCGGAATGCAGCCGCTTTTGCCGTACCTTCTTGGCCAGCCGCATCCAAAAGGGACGCGTCTCGTTGATTCTCAGAAAGCATTTCGATCGGGAGATATTGAAGAGGTTGGGGATAACCGTCATACGACATGTTTCGAAATGCTCGGCAATTGGAGCTTCGGAGACTATTTCAAGAAAGAACAAATCATTTGGTTCTGGGAATTTCTTACCAAAGAAATCAATCTTGATCCGAAAAGAATTTTCGTAACGTGCTATATAGGCAATCCTGAGGCCGGGATTCCGAAAGATACGGAGAGCGCTGACATTTGGCGAGAGGTTTTTGCTAAAGCCGGGATAGAAGCAAAAGAGGTTGACATCGGTACAGAGGAACGTGGATATGAAGTCGGAGAACAAGGTGGACGCATTTTCTTTTACGGCGATAAAAATTGGTGGAGTCGAGCGGGAGCACCTCACAAGATGCCCGCTGGTGAACCAGGGGGACCCGATACAGAAATGTTTTATCTTTTTCCTGAAGTACAGCATGACCCCAAGTGGGGAGCTAACTGCCATCCTAACTGTGATTGTGGCCGGTACATCGAGCTGGGGAATTCGGTGTTCATGGAATACCTGAAAACCGAAACTGGTTACGAAAATTTACCAAAAAAGAATGTCGATTATGGTGGAGGGCTTGAGCGCATAGCTGCAGCTGCGAATAATTCTGCAGATATTTTCCCCGTAGCGCATGCGCCGATATTGGCCTTTGTTGAACAGTTGTCCGGCCGGAGATATGCAGATGACAAATTTGCCTTTCGAGTGATCGCAGATCATATGAAAGCGGCAGTATTTCTTATTTCCGATGGCGTGCGACCAAGCAATGTTGAGCAAGGGTATTTCGTGCGTCGACTTATTCGTCGCAGTGTTCGGTATGCGGATAAGCTCGGCGTCAAAGAAAATGCTTTCGCCAGTGTTGTGCGACCGATCGCAGAGATGTACAAAGATCAGTATCCTGACATCAGCGAAAAGTCGATCGAAATTGAAAAAGTAATTGCAGAAGAAGAATCGAAATTCCGTGAGACGTTATCGCGTGGTCTAAAAGAGTTTGAAAAATTAGCGAAGGGTGACACTATTTCCGGCCACGATGCCTATGTCCTTTTTACAACGCATGGATTTCCCCTCGAACTCACGCAAGAATTGGCGAAAGAACGCGGTGCGTCGGTTGATCTGGATGCATTCAAAAAAGAAATGGATTCACACCGCGATCTTTCTCGTGCCGGCGCCGAACAAAAATTCAAAGGTGGGCTTGCTGATCAATCAGAAGCGACCGTTCGTTTGCACACGACACACCATATTCTTCTCAAAGCTCTGCAAATGATCCTCGGCGATCATGTGAAGCAACGCGGTTCAAATATTACGGGTGAGAGGTTGCGCATCGACTTCTCGCATACCGCAAAAATGACCGACGATGAGAAAAAGAAAGTCGAAGATATTGTGAACGAGAAAATCAAAGAACATTTGCCGATGATTCGCTCGACGATGCCGAAAGAAGAGGCGGAGAAATTGAATGCGCAGCACGAGTTCGGTGCGAAGTATCCGGATATGGTGTCAGTCTATTCGCTTGGCCCCCTCGGCGCTACAAAGGACCGTCCTTTGTATGATCAATCATTTTCAATTGAATTCTGCGGCGGCCCGCATGTTGCAAACACGAGCGAAATCGAAAAAGGTGGCATTTTCAAAATCCAAAAAGAAGAAGCCGTTGCCGCCGGCATCCGCCGCATCAAAGCGGTATTGCAATGAGGCGAGTTCTGTGGTATAAAGGTTTCTCAGGCTCTTTCAGAAGGAGAGGAACATGCGCTGGCTTATCTTGTTGATCGTAATCATAGCTGCTGCGGCGACGCAGCATTACGTTGACAAAGCGCTCGGGATTCAACTTTTCCAGCAAATGGAATACTGGAAAGTATACACGCACCAAATGACATATGGCATATGGGGTGGTGTGATCACAGCCATTTACTTCGGATATTTCGAGTCAAAGTAGAGGCTGAATGCAAATAAGGGGCCGGACTGAACATCCGGCCCCTTGTCTTTTGTGCGGTATACCGTATACGGAATACTGTATACTTGTATCAATGTTTTCATTGAAGCGCACTTCAGGGAAAGTGGTGCTTGTTGCCGATGTCGAAGACGTCAGCGTCGGCGTGTCTGTTGCTCTGCTTTCAAAGACGCAGGCAACAATCCTCGCGAGCGAGCGAATGCGACTTCCCCTGGAAGAGCGGACACAAGATCAGAGTGCGAGCGCGGTTGTGCAGCTGCTTGAAGAATGCGCGGACAAAGTATTGAAAGCATACGCCGGAGGCGACGCTACGCATGCGCCGAAGCAACCGCAGACCATATACGCGATCATACGGTCGCCTTGGACGCGACTGCGGACGGCGCACGCAGAAGAAGTATTCCCCAAAGAGGTAGCCGTGTCGAAAGACCTAATCGCGACGCTCGCAAAAAAAGCACTCACCGAGCCGTCAGATTTTAACAAAAGTTCCATCCTCGAAACCGGCGTGATGCAGGTGTATCTGAACGGCTATCCGACCGGAAACCCGCTCGGGAAACGCGTGGTGCGCGCGGGCGTTGTCGCCTACGAAAGCGAAGTGCATCCCGAAATCCTCCGCGGCGTCAAAGAGCGCCTCGGCAAAGTAGCGCCGGGAAGAAATATCATCGTGCGATCGGGACTCACTGCGCTCTCCACACTCTTGCGCGAACACATGCCGGACATTCATCGCTACGTCGTTCTCGATGTCGGCGGCTCGACGACCACGTGTTCTGTTTTTCTGCGCGAAACGGTATCGCAAAATGCGGGAGTGCCGGAAGGCCTCACCACGATCATCAAGCGAATTTCAAGCGCGGGAATGCCGGAAGAAACACTGACACAATTGCGCATGCTCTCGACCGATACGTGCTCAACCGACGCATGTAAAGCGCTCAAAGATTCGCTCGCGCGTCTCGAACCAGACCTTGCAAAAGTATTTGGGGAATCGTTTGCGACACTTGCCGCAAAACGCCGTTTACCGAACAACGCGATTCTCGCTGCTCCCGTGGAACTCTCGCCGTGGCTTCAAGGTTTTTTCTCACGTCTTGATTTCTCACAATTTACGGCGACTATGCAGCCGCTTGTCGTCGAGACGCTCACGCCAGAGCACCTGACCGACGTCGTGACGTGGAAATCGGGTATTGCAGATACCGGTATTGGCGTCGCGGCAGGGTATGTGAACATTCTTGAGCAAACGGCGTAGTCGTGGGGTATACTTCTTGCATCATGGTTCGTCACTATTCTCAAGACATCACCCCAGACGACGGTTCGGAAAAGGAGATGCCCGTCCCTGCGTCTCGCGCGCGATCAATTCGAGACTTCCGGCCATCAGCCGCGCGCGTGAAGTTACAAGCACCTCCGCGGATGCCAGAGCGACCACCCGAGTACGAACACGAAGAAGTTACGCGTCGCTCACGGTGGGGCGTGTGGATCGCGGCGATCATCGCACTTATCGTACTTGCAGTCGCCGCGTTGTTTGTATTCTTCCCCTCGACGTCGATCACGGTGACGCCGCATACGCACACAATGACCTTTGATACGTCGAATCCACTTACTGCATATCCGGCAGCATCGGCAACCGCAGGTACGATTGCCTACACCGTTATTTCGCAAGTGTTTGATGATTCCGCTGTCGTGCAGGCAAATGGCACTGAACATGCCGAAGAAAAAGCGACGGGTAATATCACCGTTTTTAACGAAACGGCAAAACAAGCTCGGCTCATTAAAAATACACGCTTCCAAAATTCGGCCGGTCTTATTTTCCGCATTCCCGCATCAGTCGATGTCCCTGCCGCAAAAGGAACGGCACCAGGAACCATAAACGTAACGGTCTTCGCTGATCAAACCGGCCCAAAATACAACGTTAATCCCGATACGTTCAATGTCCCCGGATTGAAATCTTCGCCGGAATACTCGAAGGTCTATGCGAAATCGACCGCGGCATTCACGGGCGGCTTCTCGGGGGATCGGCCCGCAGTCTCACCGGCAGTTCTCGAATCGTCAAAAGCTGAAGTGCGCAATCGTCTGACGGAAAAAGCGAATGAATTGCAAAAGACCGCGCCGCAAGGATCGCTCACGTTCCCGGGCCTCGCGGCAATCGCATTCGAAACGCTCGCGCCGACATCGGAGGCCGGCGGCGGCGTCCGCATCCACGAGCGCGCAACGGTTACCATTCCGGTTTTCCCGACTGAGACTTTTGCACATGCGGTAGCGCAAGCCGTGAGCGCCGATGCCGAAGGGCAGTCGGTTTCCATTCGATTTGGCGAGGTGACCGCGCAGCCTGTCGGAGCCTTGAACGGTCCCGACCTTGGCGTCCAGGCGATTACCTTTACCGTGGCAGGCCGAGGACAGCTTATCTGGAATGTAGATACCAAGGCGCTCGCGGAAGCCCTTGCCGGCCGCTCGGAGACAGCATTCCAAGCAATTATCAAGGGTTTTCCGGCTATCGAAGAGGCTCGGGCGCGCATTACACCGTTCTGGAGACATGCCTTTCCGCAAGACGCGACCACAATCAAGGTCATTCTCACCGATCCAGCAGCCGATTTTTAGGCTCCAGTCTTGACTCTTGTACCCATCCTTGCTATTCTATCTCGCGCAGATATGGCTGAACCAGAAGTCGTGGACGGAGTGGTCGAAGAGGCCCTTCCCAACACACTGTTTCGCGTCAAACTCCCA
The DNA here is from genome assembly GCA_023267655.1 of Candidatus Kaiserbacteria bacterium. Taxonomy (GTDB): domain Bacteria; phylum Patescibacteriota; class Minisyncoccia; order Phycocordibacterales; family UBA2100; genus UBA10103. The sequence goes on along the minus strand of JAHFMV010000010.1, from coordinate 16,358 downwards.
AGTGGGGAGTTGACCATTGCGTACCTTGCCGGCAAGATGCGGTTGCATCGTATACGGGTGTTGGTCGGTGACAAAGTCTCCGTCCTACTTGATCCGTACGGGGGACGAGCGCGAATCACGAGACGGTTCTAGCTTTGATCTGCACTTTTTTATGAAGGTCAAAGCATCAGTCAAGAAAATTTGCATTAAGTGCAAACACGTGCGTCGTCGCGGCGCGCTGTGGGTTATTTGTTCGAACCCGCGACATAAACAGCGCCAAGGATAATTCAACATAATTTACAGACATCATGTTACGTATTGCCGGCATTACCATTCCAGAAAAAAAGCGCCTTGAGATCGGTCTCACGGCGATTTATGGCGTGGGTCGTCCGCGTGCGCAAGAAACCCTGAAGGAACTCGGCATCGATCCAGGAACTCGTCCGGAAAAACTTTCTGCAAAAGAAGAAACGGCACTTCGCGAGGCGATCGAAAAATTCAACGTTGAAGGCGAGCTTCGCCGTTTTATTTCCGGCAACATTCGCCGTCTGAAAGACATCAAAGCGCACCGCGGCATTCGTCACATGAAGAAATTGCCGGTGCGCGGCCAGACATCCAAAACAAACTCTCGAACTGTCCGCGGCAACGTCCGCAAAACAATGACATCCGGTCGTCGTAAGCTGGAGAAAACATAAAAAACAGCTGCGAGCGTCGAGCTTCTAGAAAATACAAATACCATGGGCAAAAAAAGAATAATCAGAAAGAGCGGAGGAACCGTCGACCAAGGGCTCAAGAGTCGCTCCCTCGCGCGTGGCTCGAAAAAAGCGCTCGCCTCGGGCACGCTCCATATCCATGCTACCTACAACAATACCAAGGTATTGCTCGCCGATAAGGAAGGAAATACGGTCGCATGGTCATCCTCTGGCGCTCTTGGATTCTCCGGTGCGAAGAAAGGCACGCCCTTTGCTGCGGCAAAAGTCGGCGAACTTGTCGGTGAAAAAGGCGCGCTTATGGGACTCAAAGAAGTCGATGTGGTCATTCGCGGCGTTGGCTCGGGACGCGAGAGTGCACTCCGCGGTTTTGCGGGAAAAGGCATCGAAATCACCCGTATTTCGGATGACACACCGGTACCGCATAACGGACCCCGCCCACGTAAAGCTCGCCGCATCTAATCCTCGAAATCTTTATGTTGCAAATTAAATCAAAATATAAGATCGCCAAGCGCCTCGGCGCGCAGATTTTCGAACAGACGCAGACCCAAAAATTTGCGCTCGCGGAAGCTCGCAGCGGCAAGAAGCCTTCGCGCGGCGGTCGCGGCGGCAAGACCGACTACGGTCGACAACTTCTTGAAAAGCAGAAAGTGCGCTTCACGTACGGCATCCCGGAAAAGCAACTTGCGAATTACGCGGAAGCAGCGTTTGCAACGAAGAATCCATCAGAAAGTTTGCATCGCGCGCTCGAACTTCGCCTCGATAGCGCCGCATATCGCGCCGGTTTTGCTCTGACGCGTCGCGGTGCACGCCAAATGACCTCGCACGGCCATCTGCTCGTCAACGGTAAGCGCATCACGACGCCGTCATTCCGACTCAAGACTGATGACACGATCACGGTGCGTGAAGGTTCGCGCGCATCGACGCTCTTTGCACACATGCAAGGCGAAAATGCCTCTGCTCGCAGCATCCCTCATTGGCTTTCCGTCGATCTCACGACGATGGTGGCAAAAGTAGCGGGCGACCCAGCCTACACGCCGGCCGAAATTCCTCTTGACTATCCTGCGGTGTTCGAGTTCTACAGCAGGTAGCAATTATCCACTGTTTGTGGCCAAAACTTGCCATTTTTTATTAATTAATGTATATTGCTCACAAGCGCTTTATTAGTCTCGCGCCCATTTTCATATGCAAGATTATCACATTGCCCTCCCCAGTAAGCCCCGCGTCGTTTCCGAAGAGGATCGCTCTGGTACCTACGAGATAGACGGTCTCTATCCCGGCTATGGCTATACGTTGGGGAACTCCTTGCGCCGCATCGTTCTCTCCTCGCTTCCGGGCGCCGCAGTCACGTCCGTGAAAATCCCGGGCGTTGCGCATGAATTTTCGACCATCGAAGGCGTCAAAGAAGACGTCGTCACCCTCCTTTTGAACGTTCGCAAGATGCGTCTCAAACTCCTCAGCGACGAGCCGCAGACCCTTACCCTTTCGGTCAAAGGTCCAAAGACAGTAACAGCAGAAGATTTCAAAGTGCCAGGACAAGTTGAAATTCTCAATCCCGAACAGCATATCGCCGACATCACGGGCAAGGTTACGCTCGAACTCGAAGTGCGCGCAGAACGCGGCCTCGGCTATGTACCGAAAGAAGTCCATCAGAAAGAACGCGTTGACATCGGCACTATCGCGCTCGATGCGATTTTCTCGCCGATCCGCCGCGTCAACTACGAAGTCGAAAACATGCGCGTCGGTGATCGTACGGATTTCAATCGGCTGCGAATTTTGATCGAAACGGACGGCACGATTACCGCGCGCGAAGCTCTTGAAAAATCAATCGAAACGATGATCCATCAATTGCGGGCAATCGTCGGCTTCAAGGAAGAGGAATCCGAAGAAACAGCGGAGGCAGACGAAGATGCAGGACCGCGTCGCGAAGACAAGACAGCAGATGCTGAAATGCTCAAGACGCGCATCACGGAATTGAACATGCCGCAGCGCGTCGAGCAGGCGCTCGATGCGGCTTCGATCCGCACCGTCGGCGGTCTCGTGCGCAAGCGCGAAGACGACCTCCTCGCGATCGAAGGTCTCGGCCAGAAGGGCTTGCAGGACATCAAGCGTGCGCTTTCTAACCTTGGTTTGACCCTGCGCTCACAATAAGGTATTTTTGCATCTCCCTAGCACCTGGAACCTGACACCTTGAACCTACCCTATGAAGCACCACAAGAAGCGCCGGACATTCAATAGAACGAGCGAACAACGCCGCGCGCTTTTGCGTGGCCTCGCGCGCTCATTGGTGCTCTCGAATGCGATCACGACAACCGAAGCGAAGGCAAAAGAGCTCCGCCCGTTCGTGGAAAAGTTGGTGACGGCAAGCAAATCTGACACCGTCGCATCGCGACGCCTCGTCTCGACACGACTTGGTTCACCGGAAGCAACAAAAAAGTTGCACGCGGAATACGCAAAACGCTACGCTACGCGCGCTGGTGGTTACACGCGCATCATTCGCCTCGGCAAAATCGGCAATCGCGTCGCAGAAATGGCACGCATCGAATTTGTCGCATAATTGTATGGAACAAAAGCAAAAACAATACACGATCGACGCATCCGGAAAGGCAATCGGCCGCGTTGCGGCAGAAGCGGCAAAAGCACTTATGGGTAAGGCGCACGCCGACTACACGCCGCACATCCCGTCGGTCGTGAAAGTCACGATTTCAAATGCCGGCAAAATCCGCGTGACTGAAAAGAAACGTTTGCAAAAATCCTACACACAGTACTCGGGACACCCAGGTGGGCTCAAGATTGAATCGCTTGGCTCGCTTGTTGGTCGCCGCGGCAAGGGCGAAGCGGTGCGCAAAGCAATCGAACGCATGCTTCCGCGCAACACCATGAAAACCGCACGACTTAAACGTTTGATAATTACAGAATAATATGGCTGATAAGAAATACATCGAAACAGTAGGTCGCCGCAAGACCGCATCGGCACGTGTACGCATCACGCCGGCAAAATCAACATCAATTACCGTCAACAACAAAAACGCGTCGGATTACTTTCCACTTACAATCATGCACGACACGATCCACGCGCCGTTTAAAACAGTCGGTGGTGCATTTATCGTAACTGCACTGGTGAAGGGCGGTGGTCAAAAGGCACAAGCAGAAGCCGTCCGTCTCGGCATTTCTCGCGCTCTCGTTGAAATGGATGCCGCATATCGCAAAGACCTCAAAGTAAAAGGATTTTTGAAGCGCGACCCTCGCGCAAAGGAGCGCAAGAAATTCGGCCTCGTGGCTGCACGCCGCGCTCCGCAATGGAGTAAGCGTTAATTTGCTTTCACAAACGATCCATTGTAGTCTCGCTCGAGAGCTTAAGGCAAAGAAGTGGAGGCTAAAGGTGTCAAAATCGCCAAAACATAAATCCGGAGGACTCGCCCACGGCATTGCACGAGGTATCTCAGAGGAAATTGCAAGAAACGACGTCAAAGTTCGCGAAACGGAAGCTTATGCATATTTCCGCAGCAATTTCGAACATCGTTTGACAGAAGACAATGAGAAATTGCTATTCGATCTGATTGATTTGTGCAATCATTTCGGGAACGAACAAATTTCCGAGGTCATTTCCGTCATCAGTCGAGACCGACGAAAGTAACTCGCATAGAACCGTCTGCGCGCAGACGGTTTTTGTTTTTATATGCAATTTGCTATACTCAACGCGTATGATTTCTACTCCATCAGAAAACGAAGACGTCGACTTTGAACCCGAAGATGAACTCGGAGAAACAGGCGCTGTAAAGGCGAAAATGCAAAAATTACGCGAAGAATTGAAAGAAGCAAAAGCAAAACGTGATGAATATCTCGACGGCTGGCAGCGGGCAAAAGCAGACATGGTGAATGCTAAAAAAGAAGTCGCCGAAGCGCTTTCTCGCGCGGGAAATCGCGGCAAGGAAATTCTTGTTGAAGAATTAATTCCTGCACTCGACGGATTTGATATGGCGATGCAAGGTGAGGCATGGAACAACGTCGATAAAGCGTGGCGTTCCGGCATCGAGAGCATCAGAGGCCAAATCGAAGGCGTTTTAAAGACCCACGGTGTCGAACTGTTCGGAAAAGAAGGCGACCAATTCGACCCCGCGCTTCACGAGCCCATCCAAGAAGCGGAAGGCGGAATTTCTCACACCATAGCCAGAGTCTTCCGCCGCGGCTACCGTACAGAAAATCGCATCCTCCGCCCCGCCCAAGTGGCAATCTTTAAGTAATCAAATTACTTTATTCAGAGAACTTGGAGACTGAAATGTGCAAGCCAAGCCTGCACATTAATCTTCATGTGCAGGCTTGGCTTGCACATAGATTGCATTTAGGGCAGCATTGCCTTAATGCGAAAAGAAACTTTTGGGAAAGACGTCATTGTCCATGTTGTCCAACGAGGTGCGCGGCAGGCGAACATCGTCCGAGACGAATCTGATCGATGGCGTTTTTTGAGACTTATCAAATATCTGAATGACGACTCAGTGCCTCGTAATTGGGAGCGAGAGATTGCGCCAGAACATATTCGCGCAGGATTCAAACGTCCAGAAACATGGGGGGAGCCTGCGCCGTACGTTTCCATCCTTGCATATTGCCTGATGGATAATCATTTTCATATACTTTTGCAGGAACGCACGGAAGACGGAATTGCAAAATTCATGCAGCGCGTGTGTACAAGTATGGCAGCCTATTTCAATACGAAATACAAAGAAAGAGGCTCACTTTTCCAAGGACCGTACAGAGCTCGAGTTGTTGACTCTGATGTGCACTTGCAGTATCTGGCCGCATATATACAAATAAAAAATCCATTTGAACGATATCCGCATGGGTTTCAAAATGCGATACAAAACTACAAACAAGCGCTCGAGTGGGCTCAGTCGGATCCCTTTAATAGTCTCGCGGACTATCTCCGTTTGCGCCAACGTTCGTTAGTCGACTTTGAAGCCATAGATGAAATTTTTGGGGAAGAAGATCTGATTACTTTCGGCAGAGATTTATTGGAAGGGAAATACCTGAGGGGTGAGGACTTTCATGAGCTAGAACTTGACTGAAATCATATATTATTACATACATGTGCAGGCTTGGCTTGCACATTTAAATTCATCACATATAATATCCGGAATAATATTATCAATTTGACACAATTCAGAAAAATATGGCAAAAATAATTGGTATTGACTTGGGAACAACGAACTCCGCGGTCGCAGTCGTAAAAGGCGGCGAGCCGGTCATCATTGAAAACGCGGAAGGCGCACGTACGACGCCATCAGTTGTGGCAGTTACGAAAACCGGCGAGCGCGTTGTAGGCCTTCTTGCACGTCGCCAGGCCGTTACGAATCCAAAAAATACTATTTACCAAATCAAACGCTTCATCGGGCACAACTTTGACGAGGCAATGGTGCAAAAAGATAAAGCAGCTGTTCCGTTTGAAATGCGGAAGTCGTCTAATGGCGGCATCGAAGTACAAATGGGCGACAAATGGTATCGACCGGAGGAAATTTCCGCGATGATTCTCCAAAAATTGAAGCAGGATGCGGAGGCAAAGCTTGGCGAGACGATTACGGAAGCGGTGATCACGGTTCCTGCGTATTTCAACGACGCACAACGCGCAGCAACGAAAGATGCGGGGAAAATCGCCGGACTCGATGTGAAGCGTATCATCAACGAGCCGACAGCCGCCGCGCTCGCCTACGGATTCAACAAAAAGAAGAACGAAAAGATCGTCGTATTCGATTTCGGCGGCGGTACGTTCGATATTTCGGTGCTTGAAGTCGGTGATGATGTGATCGAAGTTCGCGCAACGGACGGCGATGCACATCTTGGCGGAAAAGACCTTGATCAAAAAATCATGGGCTGGATCGCTGATGAATTCAAGAAAGAAAGCGGTATTGATATCCGCAATGACGCTCTTGCCCGCCAGAGACTGGATGAAGCCGCAGAGAAGGCGAAAATCGAACTCTCGACGGCCGTAGAGACTGAAATCAATATTCCATTCATCACATCGGACGCTTCGGGCCCCCGACATCTTTTAATAAAGATGTCTCGGGCAAAGCTCGAAGAACTCTCTGACGAATTCATCAAACGGGCGATGGATATCACGAAACGCGCGATGGATGTCTCGCCATTTAAGGTTGGCGATATTAACGAAGTCATCTTGGTCGGCGGCCAAACGCGTATGCCCGCGATGCAGAGCGCCGTCGAGAAATTCTTCAACAAAAAGCCGCACATGGGCGTCAATCCTGACGAAGTCGTTGCACTCGGCGCGGCACTCCAGGGCGGCATTATGCAGGGCGATGTTAAAGACGTGCTCCTTCTCGACGTGATCCCGCTTTCGCTCGGCATCGAAACGCTCGGCAGTGTTGCGACGAAATTGATCGAGCGCAACACCACGATTCCTACCTCAAAATCACAGGTCTTTTCAACCGCTTCCGATAACCAGCCATCGGTCGAGATCCATGTCGTCCAAGGCGAACGTCCAATGGCGGGGGATAACAAATCGCTCGGTCGTTTTAATCTCGACGGAATCCCACCGGCGCCGCGCGGCATGCCGCAAGTTGAAGTTACGTTCGACATCGATGCAAATGGAATTTTGAGTGTGAAGGCTAAAGATAAAACATCGGGCAAAGAGCAGTCCATTCGCATTGAGCAGCGTAGTGGTCTCACTGATGCCGATATCGAAAAGATGCGGACCGACGCCGAAGCGAATGCCGAAAGCGATAAGAAGAAACGTGATCTTGTCGAAGCACACAATTCGGCAGACCAGCTGATGTACGCGGCAGAAAAAGCATTGAAGGAACACGGTGACAAAGTGGGCGATGAGGTGAAAAAGAACGTGCAAGAGAAAATCGATGCATTGAAATCTGCGCGCGCAGGCACTGATGCAGACGCCATCAAATCAGCTGCTGACGCGCTCTCCAGCGCCATGAGCGCGATCGGTGAAGCTATGGCGAAACAGCAACAGCCGCAAGGTGATGCGGGGCAACAGAATCCTGAATCTGGTCCACAGCAGCATCAGTAGGCATGCCCGCGACACTTAGTATCGAAGGGAAAACGTTCGATCTGCTCGGCACGCAGCGATCCGGTGCCGCGGTGTATCGCGGACAATCGGAGTTTTTGCGCATTGGCGAGAAAAGTAACATCACGCGCGACCTCGCGCTTCACCACGAAATGGAAAAAGCGCACTATCCCGTCGCGGAAATACGAGCAGAGGGTGAGCACGAAGGGAAGGGATATTTTATTGAAGCCTCGCTCGGGCGCGCATCATTTCGCGCACTCTTTGCCGATGATTATGCGACGGGCAGTATTACTGATACGAATTTCGCACGCTTCGTCGCTGTCGCAAAAAAACTGTTTGTCGCCGAGGTGCGTGCCGCGCAGCCGAAATGGAATATTCAAGAATTTGCTGCAGGGATCAACCTGATGCACCTTTCGCGCGAAATCGGTGGATACGGAAAAGCTATCGAAGAGCGGTTCGTCGAAGTCGCAGCGCGTTTGCAGAAAATGCCGGGGACGCTCCTGCATGGGGATTGTAATGCAGCAAACATGTACGAAGGCGGCGTCATCGACCTTGAAGATTCGTTTTATGGGCCGGTGGGCTACGACATCGTTTCCGCGCTTATGACGGCTGACTGGTCGCCACTTACACGTGAACATGAATTTCATGCGCACTATCGGTTTACTGATGACCAAAAAAATGAGTATGTACAAGCATTGCTACCAATCGCAAAGAAAGCGCAAATACACATTTCGCAGAAAGACATCAATGATTTGGCGTTTTGTCGCGCCATTTGGCTGTGCAGCGGCATGAATGCGTGGCCGCGGTTGCAACAATGGCGGTTCGACAAGCTCATCCGCGAATATTTGTCGTAAACTTTGCTTTTTCACAGATATCCCTATAATGGTTGCTATGGCAAAAGACTACTATACAATCCTCGGCGTTTCGAAAAGCGCCTCCGAAGATGAAATTAAAAAAGCGTTCCGTGCGCTTGCACACAAATACCATCCCGACAAAAAAGGTGGCGACGAAGCGAAATTCAAAGAGGCTAGTGAAGCCTATGCCGTGCTCTCTGACACAAAGAAACGTGCGCAGTACGACCAATTCGGTGCGTACTCCGGCGGGCAAGGTCAAGGTGCGGGCTTTGGCGGTTTTGATTTCTCGAATTTTGCGCAAGGGTTTCAAGGCTTTGAGGGATTCAATAATGGTGAAGGTGGCGTCGAATTCGACCTCGGCGATATTTTCGGTGATTTCTTTGGCGGTGCAGGTGGACGCCGTGCAAAACGTGGTCGCGATATTTCGATGGATATCGAGCTCCCGTTTAAAGATGCAATATTTGGTGCCGAACGTCGCGTCTTGATTACGAAAACGGCTCTCTGCGATGTGTGCGCGGGTACCGGAGCAAAAAAGGGAACGGCGACCATTACGTGTTCGACGTGCAACGGCAAAGGGCAGATCCGCGAGGCGCGTAATACATTCTTTGGTTCGTTCGCAACGACGCGCGTATGCCCGACGTGTAAAGGCCGCGGTGAAGTTCCAAAAGAAGAGTGCACCAACTGTCATGGCGAAGGCGCCCTCAAGAAACAAGAAGAGATCCATATCATCGTTCCTGCAGGCGTCGAAAATGGCGAGATGATTCGTATGCCCGGGCGCGGCGAAGCACTACCGGGCGCACAGGCGGGAGATTTGTACGTGAAAGTTCATGTGAAAGCAGACAAACTTTTCACTCGCGAAGAAAACAACCTCGTCACCGCACTCTCGATCAAATTATCCGATGCGCTCCTTGGTGGCGAATATCGAATCCAAACGCTCGACGGTGAGACAACGCTTTCGATCCCGCAAGGCGTGAAGCAAGGCGAATTCCTCCGTGTCCGAGGGCGTGGTGTACCGCACGGACGCAGTTCACGCGGTGATTTAATGGTTCGCGTCGATATCGAGTTCCCCAAGAAACTTTCGAAGGCCGCAAAAGAAGCTGTTGAAAAGTTGCGCGCCGAAGGAATTTAAACGGTACAATAGGAGAGTGGCAGCACTACAGGGATTTTTTACATTCGTACCATTTGAATGGTTTGTCCTCGGCGGCATTGCGCTCGTCCTCATGGCGGACACATTGCGTGCCGGCATGGGGCGGGCTGCAGCGCTTGCAGTTGCACTTCCGCTCACGTTAGTCCTGCATTCGTTTTTGAAAACAGCGGTGGTCCTCGGAAGCGTGAGCGCGCTTTCCGGATCATCGATGGTGCAAGCAGGTGTTTTTGCCGTGCTCCTCGCCCTGTCGTATTTCATGGTGCGCCGTATGGGGCTCGATTTCCTCGACGGTGGCATGGGGCAGCCAATACAGGCTATTTTAGCCGGGGTGGCCGCTGCAGCGATCCTGGCAATTGTGTCGCTCCAAGTGCCCATTTTGAGCCAAATCCTGCCTTTTAGCGCCCAAACCAAGGCCATTTTTGCCGAACAATTCCGCTTCTGGTGGCTCCTCGGCGCCTACCTTGCCCTCGCCTTTGCCCGGGGGTAATCACGCCTCGGCGGAGACATCCGCGATCAATGCGTCAATAGCTTCTTTTGTCACGTTTGGCATGATGACGACGTGTGCGTTTTCCCCTTCGATGGCAAGTTGCCATTTTTTTACGATTTTCTCCGATGGACGTTTGATAAGGATGATGACCGAGAAATCTCCGGCATGCGCTTCCCATGAAATTTCGGCAAAACGTCGCAGTGCATATCGCGTCACATCGAGACAACTCTCAATCATTGCCTTGAATCCCGCGTGCCCATACCGTCGCATCGCGTACCACAGGAAAAGAACAGTATGGCCGTTGCGCGAGCCAGAGAGTGTTGTGTCAGGTGCTCCAATGAGTTCGATATGCTTCTGGATCCTCTCCACGTTCTCGAGTCGCGCAATGACGACACCGCACGGAATCGGCGATCCGATCATTTTGTGTCCAGAGACTGAAAGCGAGCTTATGGGAAGACGGAAGTCGAAAATCGGCGCATCGTCGAGAAACGGCAATACCATTCCGAGGAGTGCGGCATCGCAGTGGATGTAAAATTTCGTGATGTTTTGGCGCTGTAGTGCGGCAACAATTTTCTCGATCTGATCGATTGCGCCTCGCATCGTCGTTCCCACTGTCGCGACGATGATGGGAGGACGCGAATCTCTCCGCAGTGCCTCTTCGAGTTCTTCGTAGTCCATTTCGCCGTTTGGCTGCGACGGAATAACTGACATCGGAAATTGCATGAACCGCGCCGCTTTCAAAAGTCCATAATGTGCGTTATCAGAAAAATAAACGACGCTCTCCGGCAGCGCTTCTCGCGCAAGATACAGACCATACACGTTGCCTTCGGTTCCACCGTTCGTTATGTAACCCCAATATGATTCTTTCGGAGCATGGAAGAGATCCGCAAAAAATTCGATGACTTCGCGCTCGAATGGATGCGTGTGGATGTCATATTGCCCGTCAACGAACGGGTCTCCGACGTTGTTGATGGTAAAGGCAAGAAAACGATAAAGATCACGGTAATCGTAGAGCAAATTCCCCGGATACCCCATGTGGCGTTTGCCGCGCTCATGGAACATCGCGTACAGATCGTCGAGCCGCTTTTTGTCTTCAGCAGAAATATTAAATGTACTCATGTCGAAGGCCGTCATCGGTCAAACTGTAACAGGCGTTTGTCCACAGTGAAAGAGATTAAAGCGCAGAATCGGTGATAGTCCAGCTACACTTATTGTACGCGATATGTTTTTCAAAAGTCTCAAACAAGAGATCCTCGCGCTTACGCTCGGGCTTACGATCTTGACGATTGTCATCACTACAGTCTTGGGAGTTTCCTCGACGCAAACTGCCGGCACCGATGCGGGGAATGCAACCAGCAATGTCCTTAGAGAACAATCAAAGCAATCGCTATTGCAGATAACCAAAGGCGCGGCCGAACAGCAAGACCTCGTGTTTCAAAAAGTCCGTAGTGATGCGAGTAACCTTGCATCATTTACAGCGGGGGTACTCGAGCATCCCGACGCCTATGCGAGCAACGCCTATTGGACGTACGATACTCGCGTTTTCAAGCGCGACGGAAAATACCTCAATGCCGAGTCCGATGTATCGAGTATTTTTATTCCGGATTATGTCGTTGTCGATGCAAAAGAAAAACAACGCATCAATCTTACGGCACAACTTGATTTCATTGCGCCGAGCGTACTTGCAAGTAGTCCGGACAGCGTCGCAGTGTACACAATCGATGATAAAGGATTTTCCCGTTATTTTCCAAACATCGTGCTCGGAAATGTTGCACCTCCAGATCACAGTACACTCGATGATCCGGTATATGTCCAGGGGACACCAAAAGAAGATCCAGGAAAAGCCGTGGTTTGGTCGCCTCTCTATGACGATCCAGCCGAGCGTGGACTCATGATCACGACGACGGCGCCGATTTACACGTCACACGGATTCGAAGGAGTGATCGGCATCGACGTCCTCCTCAATAACATCATTACAACCATCACCGCATATAGCCCGATCAATGGTTCGTATGCTTTTTTAATTGATAAAAACGGAACGGCGGTCGCGTTTCCTGACAAGGCATATCGCGATATTCTCGGCAGAGACCGCACCGAGGGCGAAGTAAAAACAAATCTCGCTAGTTCTTCATCAGAATTTCTTCCCATTCTGGAAGATATGAAAAAAGGCAACGAAGGATTCGGAAGCATCCACAGCGCCGGAAGGACGCTCTCCATCGCGTATGCGCCTTTGCATCAAACGGGGTTTAGTCTCGGTGTCGTTGCAGAGGAATCTGTGTTGTTGCAGGCAGTAGGTACGCTGCACACCGAAATATCTAAGTCCGTTCAGAACAATATTTTGTTGAGAATTGTGCCTGCAAGTATACTCATTATCCTCATAGCGTCGCTGATTGGCGTTGTGCTTGTCGCGCGTACAGTACGACCGATTCAACTGCTTACGAAAGGCGCGGAAGCGATCGGCTCCGGAGATCTCGATTACACGATTTCGGTCCGCAGCAAAAATGAGATCGGGACTCTTGCGTCTTCGTTTAACCAAATGAGTCGTGATTTGAAAAAGTCGCATGCAGAGTTGGAAGAATATAGCCACGGCCTCGAGGAAAAAGTGAAAGAGCGAACCAAGAGTCTCGCTGAAGCAAATACGCGCCAAGAAGGTCTTTTGCATTTCATCAGTCACGAGATCAAGGGATATCTCACGGAAGGTCAGAATGCGTTTGCGGGGATCGTTGAGGGTGATTACGGGGCGATTTCGATGCCGATTAAGTCGCTGGCGGAAACGGCACTTGCACGCATGCGTGATGGTGTCTCGACGGTGATGAATATCCTAGATGCGTCGAATTTAAAGAAAGGCACAGTGGCATATAAAAAAGAATCATTTGATTTTCGTGCAACGGTCGAAGAAGCCGTTGAAACGTTGCGCGCAAAAGCAACGGGCAAGAAATTAACACTGGAATATACTGTGGATGGGAATGCCCCGTATCAATTTGTTGGCGATAAGGAAAAAATCGCGGAACATGTGCTGCGTAATCTCATCGACAACGCGATCCGCTACACGCCGCAGGGAAGTATCCACGTGTCACTTACGCATTCAGGAAAGGCGATTCGATTTTCAGTCAAAGATACCGGCGTTGGTATTACCGATGAAGATCGCCCGAGACTTTTTACCGAAGGCGGCCACGGCAAGGACTCGATCAAGGTGAATGTCGATTCTACCGGCTATGGGCTTTTTATTGCAAAACAAGTGACCGAGGCGCATGGTGGGACAATTCGCGCAGAATCGGCGGGCGCAGGGAAGGGATCAGAATTCGTCGTCGAACTCCCGACGAATTAATTTTCAGTTCTCAATTTGCAATTTGCAAAGAAATGTCAAAGAATCCACTTTTTGAGATTTGTGGCTTATTATTTTGTTTGCAAATTGCGAAATTGAAGTTTGCAAATTTTCTTACTTCACCGTCACACTTTTCGCAATATTGCGCGGCTTGTCGATGTTGTTGCCGCGCGCGAGTGCCATGTAGTAGGCGAGGAGTTGCAATGGGATGACGTTCATGATCGCGCTCGTCTCCTTGGTATCCGGCACCTTCAGCCAATCGATGAATTGCTCGGCGTTCTCCGGCGCAATGCCGACGACTTTCGCACCGCGTGCTTTCACCTCGTGGATGGCATTTAAGACATCGTTTTTGAGCGTATCGTTCGAAACGACCGCGATGACCGGCGTGCCTTCTTCCATGAGTGTAATCGCATAGTGCTTGAGATCGCCCGCAGGAATGCCGTGCGCATGGATGTACGAGCCCTCGATGATTTTCACCATGCCTTCCTTGATGATCTGCTGGTTCTGCCCTTTGCCAAGAATGTAGAGATCTTCTTTTTTGGCCATGCGTCCTGCAATTTCTTTGAGGGTTTTGAGCACGATCTCGTCTTTTAGATACCTATTCATCGCGGTTGCAAGCGCCGACAAATTTCGTTTACCATCCTGCAATTTTCCGCCAACGGTTTTTGCAACGAGGTAGCCCCACGCAATTTGCGAGGTGAATATTTTTGTCGACATGACACAGATCTCCGGCCCGGCCTGTGCCATGAACTTGAAATCCGACATGCGGGTCATCATGCTGCCCGGCATGTTGACGTGCGATGCGATCATTGCGCCGCGCTTCTTGGCAAGCTCGAGTACTTCCAACACATCGGCAGTTTCGCCGCTTTGCGACGGTGCGATCAGAAGATCGCCCTTGCCGATAAGGGAGTAGTAATCCGAAGCCTCCGCACCGATGAGCGCGGTCGCCTTTATCTCGCCGTAGACCCGCAAATAGAAGGCAATCTGTGCTGCAGCAGCACCGGCTGTGCCCGATCCAATCGTGTAGACGTTCTTTGCTTTCTTGATTGCCGCGGCTAACGCGCGATAATTCGTATCGGGTTCTTTCAAGAGCTGGCGGACGACGAATGGCGCCTCGCGGATTTCTTTCAGCATGTAGTGATCGTAGTCCCCCTTGTTTACTTCGCCTCCCACGATGGCGTTTTTTTCGAACTTCGGTGTAACTTTCGTACCCTTGGCAATATCCATAACCTGCAAGCGTTGGCCGTTCTTCGACACCATCTGCCCGTTCTCCATGACCATGACGCTCGAGACATGCGGGGCGAACGACAAAACATCCGAGGAGAAATACAGTTCGTCGTTTTTCGAACCAAACACCAAGGGCGAACCGTTACGCGCCGCAATTACTTCGCCGTCTTTTGCGAGGACGATGATCGTGTTGCGACCGGTCAAATCTTTGAAGGCCGCGCGCACGGCATCTGCCAGCTTTTTATGCCTTTTCTGTTTTTCTTCCACGAGCCGCACGATCGTCTCCGTGTCCGTCTGCGTGTGAAATTTATGACCTTTCTTTTCGAGCACCGCCTTCAATTCCGTCGCATTCTCCACAATGCCGTTGTGCGCAAGGACGAACGATTTGTCCGCCGCATAGTGCGGGTGCGCATTGTTTTCAGTAACCGCACCATGTGTTGCCCAGCGCGTATGCCCGATACCGATATTTCCGCGTATCTTGAGTGGCTCTTTCGTAACTATGCCGACGTGTTTTTCCACCTCGATACCGTGGCGATTCAAAACAGCTACGCCCCAGCTGTCATATCCCCGATAATCCAATCGTCGCAAACCTTCAATAACTGCATCGGAAGCATCACGTTCCGTGCCGACGTATCCGAATATTCCACACATAAAATTTGTGTTCTAACGCCCCAATAAGAGAATAGAGGTGTTCCGTAAATCCATCAATTGGTTTATTTACAGTACACTTGGAAGTGGCTTGTCGAGCACCTGTCCATTCATAGAGAAGGTGCTTGACTCTGTTTGTTTGTCATTTGGATTCGCCGTTACCGGCAACGTTTTCCGACAAACATTACGATAGAGAGTGCTACCGAAAGGTTCCCGCAGATACTCAGCGAACATCGAAGATGTTTTAGCCGGTCCGATTGTCAGCCCGTAGGCCAACCCTTTTCCTCGTATCCCGATCATGCCAGGCATGATATAGGGCCACACGCTTATTATTTTTTTAAACCGCTTCCGTTTCTAAAGAACGAATTAATCTAGTAATCGCTTCATAATATAGAGCATTTGGATGAAGACAAGGCGGAGTTGCAAAGAGGCATGATTTAGGCTATATTTCAGGCACGGGCAGGGAAGGCAACTATGCGCTCCTCGCCCTCATTTCATGTCTCAAGATCAACTCATCAAGCTTTCATGTTCAAAGTGCGGTCGCACGAATTATTGGTCACGCAAAAATAGGAAGTTGGTAACCAAGAAAATCGAACTCAAAAAGTATTGCAAATGGTGTCGAAAATCGACGCCGCACAAAGAAGCAAAGAAGTAGCTTCGAGCGTCAAGCTGCGAGAAACGGTGATTGAGATTTTTCAATTTACCTATAAGCTTGAAGCTAGCAGCTCGTAGCTGCTTCCGGGTCCATAGTTCAGCGGTAGAATATCTCTCTCCAAAAGAGCAGACCTAGGTTCGATTCCTAGTGGGCCCGCAACAAAGCGCATAACTCGCCGGAGCTGTACGTTAGCATCGAGTTGTTGACAGTTCGTGGTGTCAACAAAGCTCTTTGAAATGGCAAAAGGCGCCGTACGATTGTGGTGTTCAGACCATTAATCGTTAGCGCCTTTTGTATGCACA
>JAHFMV010000025.1 GCA_023267655.1 Candidatus Kaiserbacteria bacterium | reverse complement strand
ATTCGCTGTCTGCGCAAATGACTGTAAGTCAATGCTCTTGAATGAGTTTTCTTCTCCACTTCTCGATGTCAACATCACTAATCTCAATCTTTTCAATCCCCTCTTCCGCCATCGCGACCATCTCCGGATCTTTCGCGGCGCGAGCAAATCCTGCTTTGAGTTTTGTCATCACACTCGCCTTATCTCTCAACCGCGCCTTTACTTCGATTTCCATACGAGCTCATTGTACTTGATACGAAACAAGTGGGCGACTCCTCTTCGCGAGAAGCCGCCCTTACGCTCGTTTACTTTTTGATCGTTGAGAACAATCCCCACACGAAGAACGCGCCGATCAGCGGCAGCACGAAGAACACTTCCGCAGTTCGGTAGCCGAATACGAGATACGAACCTATTGCGAGCGCTGTGGCACCGATCGTGATCTCGAGGAACGACATCGGACTTGGCGTCAACCATCGTCCGTATATCCAGTCCACGACCTTCGGATTTTGCGGAGGATCTTCCGGTCCGACGAGCGACCATTCTTTTTTCGAAAACGGCCAAAACCACGCGAGGCCCGCATCGCCGAATTGCTTTGTATCATGGACAAAATGCCAGAAGACGCACAAAAAGGCAACGATTGCCCATGGCGTCCCACCAAGCCACCATGCGGCAAATGTTACGGCGGGGAGCACGAGAATGGGCCGATGCATCAACGACGCGTGATGGTCTTCGGCCCCCGCATACTTCTTCCGCACCAGCGGAATGATCATGTCGAAATCCGGCAGGAACGCGAGGGCTCCGCCGAGTACCAGGTGCCACAACTGCAGACTGCTGTTGTAGACGCGTGCGACAAGTGAGACGATAAGGACTCCTATTGCGAAGTCCAAGAAAGCCGCCATACCGATTGCGGCCGCAAACAAGATCTTTTCCACTTTTCACTCTCCCTTAGGTTTCGCCACGCTATCTATACCCTAAAAACCCTCTCTGCACAAACATAATTATTTCTACAGACATTTCAAAATAAGCGTGTGCACTTTCTTCTCCGACAAATGCACATCGGATTGTTTGTTTAATAGGCTTGTGCCATCGAGAGAGACGTCTTTGATGTTGCTCGAGATTTCGAAGGTGAAGGAATAGTTGAGCGCAGTGAGAGCAACAGAGCCCTTGTGAGTGCCATCAATGTGGAGCGCAAGCGGCGGTATTGTCATTACGGCCGAGCTGCCGCTTACAATCGGATCTTTCGGCAATGAAAAACCGGGAAGCGAGGGAATGGAACCGCCGGGTTCGAGTGTTGCGCAGCCTTTGTTTTGGATCGTGACTTGTACCGACGTCGTCTGCAGCGCAACGAGACCGATTGCAACGACGGTAATAACGCCGAGTGGTCCTTTGGCTGATTTTACAATCCGCCACCAACGGGAACCTTGCGAGGTATTCGGCTGCGAATTATTCATCTCCGCAGACACGCGCCCGACTTCGCTCTGCAAATCTTTCCACGAACGGATAAACAACAAGAGATATTTTTTGCGCTTCTTTTCTTCTTCCGTATTCTCCGGCAAGTTTTCGGCGGAGAGCGTAATCACGTCGCCATCATGGATTTTGCCGATTGTCGAGATTGCCTGATGCGACTTCTCGAGCGCAGTATCGACATGCGGGTGGATGCCGCGGATCAGTGTCGAAATATGATTGAATTTCTCAAGAGTTGTCGTAGGCTCCGCAAGGAGCGCATACGCGGCAAGCATTCGCTTGGATGATTCTTTTGCGTCCATGAAGACAGTGTACCCCATGAGATAGGCAGAGCCATCTCACGGGGTGAATATCAAAAGCGCCGGGGGTAAGTCGGCGCTTTCTTCTTGCTCGCTTAATAGCGAACGGTTAAATCACCCACCGAGCCGTTATCTTTTTGCGATAAAGATATCCCATCGCGGCATCTTGCGAGTCAGTGATTGCAAGCAAACCACCATCCGCGTCAAAAATCCCAATGTACTCTTCGTCCGCGGGAATTCCTTTGACATTTGGCAGCAAAATCCTAGCCTCGTCCGAGTATACTGCTCGCATGTAAGCGATCATACCGGCTCCGAATTTAGTCAGTTCCGCATCGCTCATGGGCGCTGGATCTGTCATGTTCGGCTCCTTTTCGCCTTGATGCTTATGCCTCTTTTCACCCTATCAACCCCTTAAAAACACGCAAGTCCTACGAAATCTCCGTAATATCTCGCGTATCCGGAGCGTACGATGTGAGCGCGGGGACGCCTCTCGCCCACGTTGCAAGGATAGGATCGACGAAGCGCCACATTGCGCGGATTTCGTCAGTTGTGATAAAGAGCGTCTGGTCGCCGCGGATGCAATCGAGAAGCAGCCGCTCGTATTCTTCGGTGTACTGCATGCGCGCGGTCTGCTCGCGCAAAAGAAAATGAAACTGCCGCGCCTCTGTTTGCATCGCGAGGCCAGGCTTTTTCGACCAAAATTCGATAATGATTTCTTCTTGCGGCTCCATGCGGATGATGACGCCGTTTTTGTGATGTCGACCGTCTGGACACAAACATGGTTGCGGATGTGTAAACGTAATGACCGCTTCTTTCAGCGGTTCGCCGAGGCGTTTACCGCCTTCGAGGATGATCGGCACCCCCGCCCAACGCGGGTGATCCAAATGCGCCGTTACTTTGAAATATGTCTCGGTCTCTGAATCCGGCGCAACGCCATCGATGACGCGATATCCCTCATATTGTGCACGCATAGTGTCCTGTCTCACCTCGTCTTCTGATAGCAACGAGAGTGCTTGCAAAATTTCTGCGCGTTTCCCGCGAATCACGTCAGTATCAAAGCTTTGCGGACGTTCCATGACGAGGAGCGCGAGCATTTGCAGTACATGATTCTGTCCCACGTCGCGCAGCGCACCATTTTTATCGTAGTACGCGCCACGCTTTTCGACGCCGACTTTTTCAAGCAAGCGAATATGAATGCTTTCGATCAGATCCTTGCCCCACGAAAGCTCAAAGAGATTATTCGCGAAGCGGAACGTGAGGATGTTCTGTAACATTTCTTTCGCCAAATAATGATCGATGCGATAGATTTGCTTTTCTTCAAATAATTCGCCGAGGAGAACGTCGAGTGCGCGAGCGGTCCCATCATCGGTGCCGAATGGTTTCTCGACGATCACGCGCGTCCAGCCCTCTAATGGTTCACCCCATGAGATAGGCGGAGCCGCCATCTCACGGGGCAGGCACGGCTCGGTGAGACGCGAAGCGTCCAATTTTCGCACGATGCCGTCGAAAAATTCCGGCGCAACCGCAAGGTAGAACAGTTTGTTAGCACACACGCCCCATTCACCATCGAGTGAATCGAATTTCGATTTCAATGCAGCATAACTTGCATCGTTTTCAAACGTCCCTTCTTGAAAGTGAAAGAGTTGCAGGAATGCGGCAATGGTTTCTTGCGGCGTTGCACCGGTTCCATACTGTGTGAGAATCTCTTCGATATATTCACGATACTGTGCGTCTGACCACGATCGCCTACTGAACCCGACAACGCGGAACATTTTTGGTAGCTCGCCTTTCTGGAAGAGATTAAAAAGCGCGGGCACGACTTTGATGCGCATCAAATCCCCTGTGGCACCGAAGGCCGTAAATATCGTTGGGATATTCTGCTCCGGCGTCACCATCCTTCTATTGTATACGGTTGCCCTACTTTCGTAGCATCGCTTTTGCCGCGTACATGAACGGGATATCAACGATACCGACGACCCACTTCACGAGCGTAAGTCCGTAGATAAGCGGAAGGATCGGCATGACGCCCCAAAATGCGAGCGTGACAAATATCGTGCTGTCGATCGCCATCGCGGGAAGCGACGAGAATGCGTTGCGCATCCACAAATGCTTTCCTTCCGTGTACGCGCGGAACCATTGGAAGAGATACGCGTCGAGGTTTTCGCTGATGAGGAACGCGACGAGGCCGGCGACGACGAGGCGCGGTACAGAGCCGAGCACGGCCTCGAATGCCGCTTGGTTGGTGAAAAACGGCGCGCCGGTCGCGTGAAGAACGAGATACGAAAAAATGACAAACGCTATCTGCGCAAAGAGCGCAAGCCAGATCATGCGCTGCACTTCCTTGCGGCCGAACTTTTCATTCACGATGTCGGTGAGGAGGAACGTGACGGAGAAAATGAGGACGGCGCCCGGCGCGAAAAAGGTCGCGAATCCGAAATCGAAGGCGATCGTTTTCGACGCGAGGATCGAGCCCGCGATACAGAGCGTGACGTCGAGAGCAAGTAGCGCATCGACGCTTTCGTATTTCCGTACATACCACGACGCGCCGACCGTGAAGGCGGAAATGACGAGGACCCAGAAAATTGCGAGGGCTATGGTCACGGCCGCACTGTACCACTCATGCGCCTTTCATGAAAGCTGGAATATCATGTAAAATCTGGACAGCCTAGCTTATTAATTATTCAATCAAAAATATGCGTACATTACTTATCGTGATTGCAGTCGTTATCGTCCTCGGCGGCGGATTTTATTGGTACACCTCGATGCAGCAACCGACTGCGACCGCGCCAACCACATCCACCACTGACAACAGCGGCGCGGCCATGAACACCACGAACACAGCACCAACCGATAATGGTTCGGCGATGGAGGACGGCACCGTGCCTGAAGGAAGTTCGAATACAGGCGCGAGCGTGAATACGAAGGTAGACGTTGGTGCAACAACTGGCGCGAGCACAGGAGCGACAAAATCATTTACGGTGACGGGACAGAATTTCTCATTCACCCCCTCGACACTCAGCGTGAAAAAGGGTGACACCGTCAAGATTACGTTCAAGATGGCGAGCGGTACGTCGCACGATTTCGTCATCGATGCATTCAACGTCAGGACGAATCGCCTTGAGGCCGGAGATGCGCAAACGGTCACATTCGTCGCGGACAAGGCGGGCAGCTTCGAGTACTACTGTTCGGTCGGACAACATCGCGCAATGGGCATGAAGGGCACGCTCACGGTGACTCCGTAATTCGAGAGCATAAGAAAAGGATACGGCGGGTCGCTAGAAGGCGACCCGCCGTTTTCAATTCCGAAAGAACTTTGACTTCTCGATCTCCATCGCGATCGTCGGTGCCTTGACGTATTGCCATGAAGTTGAGACCAGCTGGTACATCCCGTACATGGCAACCGCGAGGACGCCTACCCAAAACGGCACCCAGGTGAACTTCTGTGGTCTTGACGGCTGCATCCATTGTTCAGGTGTTCCATCGAACGGCATGCCTATCCCTTTCCGTCATGTTGTGGAGATTCGAGAATACGTTTCCACTCAAGCTGCTTTTGCACGCCAGATGAAATGGGAACTACCACGCATATCGTGCCAACGGCAACTGACATGATGAATATTGCGGCTATCCACGCAAACGCGCGCGTTTTCGTGTCCGTGTATTCGTATGTCGCATGCCGTGGCAACGATCGGTATTCACGAGAGCGAAACTCAACAACCACATCGCGCTTCATGGGATGACCCTCCACGATTACTCTACATGCACTATGCCATTCATTCATGAAATCAGCAACACGAGACGGTCTTCATCAAATGACAATACTGACCTCACCAAATCCATGAGACACTTAAACAGTATTCGTAATATTCACAAATATATGTCTCGGTATGAAAACAACGTTGTCACTTCTCTTCGCGACCTTCTTAAGCGTATTGGGGCTCTCTTATTCCCCGTCCCTGTCCTCGCCCCCGCCCGCATTCGTCCCGCAGAAAATCGAAATCGCTAAGTCCCACACCGAACAGACACCACTCGCTCACGCACCGGTGAAGAAAATTGTAGCGAAAAAAGTGGCAACAACCACGCCCGCTGTTCTTACGCCGAAAGCGCCGACTTCTACCGCTACCGCTTCTACAACACCCTCCACATCAACGGCGTCCGACTTTATTTCTCAAGTCGAACAAGAAGCTTTCGCGCTCATGAATACCGAGCGCGCAAAAAATGGACTCTCTGCGCTTGTGTGGAACGCAACGCTCGCGTCAGTCGCTCGCGCTCACAGTGCTGACATGCTCGCGCATCAGTATTTTGATCACACGGATCAAAGCGGCTGCTCATCCGCATGTCGCGTCACCAACGCCGGATATCTGTGGCAAGCGGTCGGCGAAAACATCTACATGATGGAGGGTTACAAACTCTCGGCGCACGACACCGCGGTGCAGATCGTACAAGGCTGGATGAATTCCCCCGGCCACAAAGCCAACATTCTGGGACAACAATTCACCGAACAAGGCGTCGGCGCAGCCCAATCAGGCGACACCATCTACATCACATCCGATTACGGCAAACCGCGCTAGGCTATCTCAAAATACGCACAACCCCTTTGTCAGCATCCACTTCCACCATGTCGCCATCTTTTAAGACCTGCGTCGCAATCTTTGTTCCTATGATACACGGTTTTTTCATCTCGCGCGCTACAATTGCCGCGTGACAGGTAATTGCGCCTTCATCGGTAATAATTGCGGCTACTTTTTTCAGAGTCGGAACATAACGTGGATCGGTCATGGGTGCGACGAGAACATCCCCTTCTTTTATTTTCGCGAGATCACGAACCAGATGGATCACCTTGACTGTCCCCCGAGCATTGCCTGGGTTTCCGACAACCCCCATGATTGTGTCTGTGGCATGCGCAACGAAAGGCTCGAGAACATAATTTCTTTCATTCAGTTCTTTTTGTAAAGCGTCGATCATTCCGAACACGCCCGGTAACAAATACCATCCCTTTTGTCTCATCTTAAGTTCCGTCACAGGCGGAAAATTTCCCGTAAAAACCTCTTCCGGTAATACGACTTGAAAATACTCAACCATTTCGGGATACGTCTTCTCGACTACCTTGAATGCTATTGGGTCAAGAATATCCGAGTACTCTTGCGTTTCTTCTCGCAGTTTCGCAGCTTTATCGCGTATCTCTTTTGAAATAGAGAGTGTATCTGGTATTTGCAATATAATCGCCATCGGCATCCACACCTCAATGTAGTGCGCATAAAAATCCTTATATTCGTCGACGGTGAGCGCCCTCGTATCATTGATTTTCCAATACCAAAGGAGCTTTTGCATCTCGGCTTCGAAAACAGAAACAACGCCTGGAAACCAAGTTGTAGCTTCGGAAATACGGCGAGAAATATGTTCACCATATGCTTCGTCCGATAATGCATACCAGATCTCCACATAATCTTCATTCCCGGGTCGGATAAAACACACGTCTTTGAGAATGTTTTCTCCAAACCATCGTGCGGTATTCAAAACGTTTGTCTCTTTCCAAGCAAAAGCATCGAGCAAAGATATTTCACGCGTATAATCTTTTCGTAGGATAATCTTCCTGCCCGCTTCTGCAATGATACGCACAACTCCATTGTCTGCGTCGACCTCAACCGTATCACCCGTCTTGAGAATGCGAGTCACATCTTTAATTGCAATGATGCAAGGCTTCTTGAGTTCCCGCGAGACGATAGCTGCATGTGACGTTATGCCCCCTCTTCCAGTGAGAATAGCTGCGGCCATTCGCATGAGAGGTACGAACGATGGGGTTGTTTCCGGCGCCACAAGAATTTCTCCGTTTTCAAATTCAGGAGCATCTTTCATCGAATTTATAATGCGCGCTTTACCGGTTACTTTCCCCGGCGAAGCGCCAATGCCTCGCAAAGCGTCGCTTGCTCCTTTTGCATCGAATGACAAGAGCAGTTTCTTTATCTTCTGGAATTCAGGGTCTTCTGCACTTAATACCACGTCCTCGCCTTCCATGGTCACGATGCTGAGAAATTCCTTTTCGCGCTTGAGTATGCGCACCACATCCACGCTTGCGGGATCTTTGGCTGCAATCGTCATTTCGTGCGGCGAAAGCAGTAACACTTGCTCGTGCGAGACTTTCAAATCATTCGCGATACTCTGCAAAATTGACTTCATACGTAGCGATGTTTCCATTTCCATACGACCGCATTCAGCCCGCCAATATGCAGTCGCTACACTCAATGCGACCATACCATCCATTTCGCTTTCGGAGCGATGCGGTGCAATATGATTTTTTTCTTGGGTGTTCTTTATTTCTTCCGCAAGACGTACACGGGCATACGCATCATCAATCGGTTCACCAAGCCATTTCGACATGCGAATCCACGCATATTCCTTCACGTGTCGGGCAAGATTTCTCGTGAGCACCGCCTCATCATGATCTGCAAGATACTGGCGCGCGATTGTCGCCATATCGTCCGCCTCTTTTTCTATCCAGGTTTCACGCAAATGCGGATGCACTTTCCCAAAAAGTTCGGCTTCTGCCGCAATGTAGCCGATCTTTTTTGCGACTCGCACCATTTGATCACCCAGATATGCTTCAGTGTTCCAAAACGTCGTGAATGCTTTATATAGTTCTATGAACTCCGTAAAATGTTCGCGAATATACGCATTGTCGTGCGTAAACCATTCACGCAATTTCTTGAGAGTATCTTGACCCTCCACATCTACGCGCTCTACGAGTGCATCAAGCGTACCTTCTTTGTAGCCTTTTTCTATATACGCTTCGGTATTCTGCCTGTCTTTTTTCGGCATGAAAACATATCCGTCGATATTAAAGAAACTGCCAAACGAAAGCCCAGGCACCAGCTGCTCTACCACTTTTGAGTTGTTCCAATATGAAAAGAATGTGCATACAAACGGTGCCTGTATCCAGCGACCTTCTTCGTTCCAATATTCCTTCTCAAACACATGCTCTTGTTCGAGCTTCCTCTGTAGATCAGAAACAACTACAGGCGCAGAAAGTGTCGTAATCGGTCGGCTCTGCGTGATGTAGAATTTTCCTTTTTCAAACGCCCATTCGATGTCGCAAGGAAAGCCGTAGTGTTGTTCGATCTTGAGTATTAATTCGGAAAGCTCAAGAATTTGGTCGTCGCTAAGGACTTGCGAAGAAGCTTTGGGTTCGGGAATATCGTGCCATTCGTTGCCACCGTTTGCTGCGCGGAAAAGGCCGCGGGTCTGGGTGGAGACGTTTTTGTCGATAATGGTTCGAGGCTCTTTTTCAACCACATACGAATCTGGCGTGACTTGGCCAGAGACGATCGCTTCACCGAGGCCGAAGCCAGCTTCAATAATGAGCTGGTTACGATCTTCCGTCACCGGATGCACCGAAAACGCGATACCGCTCACTTCGCTCTGCACCATTTTTTGCACCACGACGGCGACGGAAATTTTCTGCGCATGGAGGCCTTTTTCGAAACGATAGAAGATTGCGCGTGGCGTAAAGAGCGATGCCCAACAATGCTGCACATTTTTGAGCAAATTTTCTTCGGTCGTATTAAGAAAGGTATCGAGCTGTCCTGCCCATGCAACGGTCGCACCATCTTCGGCGGTTGCGCTCGAGCGGACGGCGACGTATTGCGCGTTGAGCCCGCGAAATTGCTCCGCAATTTCGCGAGCAATATCTGCCGGCATTTCTGCTGCGATAACTAATGCCTGTATCTTCTCTGACGCGTGTTCAACCGTATGTATCTCTTCGTGCTTGACCGTATGCAAAATCGCTTCCAACTCTTGATTCAAATCCGCTTCTTCGAGAAATCGCTGGAACGCGCTTGAGAGGACAACAAACCCCGGCGGTACCGGAATCCCCGCTTGTGTCATTTCGCCTAACGATGCGCCTTTGCCACCAGCAATATCCGCGTCCTCTTTCCCCAGTCCTTTGAAGGGGCGAATCAGTTCCATGGGACGCATTGTAGCCCTTCTCTCGAA
>JAHFMV010000001.1 GCA_023267655.1 Candidatus Kaiserbacteria bacterium | reverse complement strand
TGATTGATACGCCGATGCGCCACCATACAAAAGTTGTCCAACAGGCGCCGTTGTTGATCCGGTGCCACCGTTGCCGATAGTAAGTGCCGAGGCGAGCGTGAGTGCGCCATCGATACCAAATGTTGATGTTGCAGTGCCACCAAATTGTGCGTAATTTGCGGAGAAGAGCGTTGATGATGCGGCGCCGCTAAAGAGCATGAGCGAGGTGGTCGCGCTTTGCCCTGCAAATGCATGCGTGAATGCATCGTACGAAGTGATACCGCCTGCTCCCGTTGCGTCCGATCCACAAGAGAGCACGCCATTCGTTGCTTTGACATCACAGGCAATCGCGCCCAACGATGAGACAGTGAGATTCGTGGTTGACGCGGTCGTCGCCGTGATCATCGTGGTCGATGCAAATGGAATCGTTGAGGCGATGCCATCGCCACGAATTGTTGTGGTTGCAGTACCTCCAACATACAAACGGTCGAAAATCGATTGAAGTGAAGAAGAGGCGCTGGTGAGGGCGAGGAGTGATGGCAATGAGAGCGTCACGTTACCCGTTGCACCGGAGGCAGTGATTTGGTTTGTCGTACCAGTGATAGAAAGGACGCCGGTGTTGGTGACGTTGCCTGCCGCATACGCAAGGCCTGACGAGAAGGTGGTTGTTGCAACCCATGTTGGCGTGCTGCCATTGAGCGCCAAAATTTGTCCCGCCGTACCGGCAGACGTCGTTGATACTGCTCCTGTTCCGTTGCCGTAGAGGATGCCCCCCGCGGCAAGGTTTGCCCATCCCGTGCCGCCGTTTGCGACCGTGAGAATACCCGTGATATCAGAAGCAAGATTGATTGCGGCGGCAGCGATCACCCCTGCAGTAGCCTTCAAAAATCCACTCACATTTCCGAACGTTAGCGTATTCGAAACGACAAGGTTTGAAGTCGATGCCGTGCCTGTCACTGCAAGATTCGTTGTGGTTGCGTTCGTGGTCGTAGAATTCGAGATAGTAACGCCGCCAGTAAATGCAGAGGCCGCCGCAACAGAAATTCCAATCGTCGTCGTCGGCACCAATAAGCCACCGCTGATGGTCCATGCTTCTCCGAAATTTGACCCGACACCTCCCGCGTCAATACCGCAGGAAAGGACGCCACCCGCGGACGCCTTAACGTCACAATTTGCCGCGCCTAATCCTGATACGGTGAGGTTCGTCGTTGATGCAGTTCCCGAAACGGTAATTGCAGTCGATGACGCGAGTGGAATCGTTGAAGCAATGCCGTCTCCGCGAATCGTTGTTGTTGCAGTGCGTCCAACAAAAATACCATCGAGCGACGAAAACTGCGTCGATGATGCGTTACCAAAAAGAGCTCGAACCATCGAGGTGATTGAACCCGCACTATCGATCGAGAACAACGATGATCCTGCGGAATTCAAAATTGAAAATAAATTCGCCGACTGACTCGGGGCGCCGCGTACCGTAAGCGGTGTTGCGCCCGATGTCGTTGCCTCTACCGTCAGAACTGATGTTGAGACCGGCGTCGTCGTGCCGACCGCAGATTGTCCTGATCCGCGCACTGCGCCCGACACTTGAGAAAATGCGGTCGATGCGATTTGATGGCGTGGCGAAAGTGTTTCGTACGTCGATCCGTTCGAAGACACCTCCACCTGCAAATACACGGACGTCGAATCAAATGGGTAATCAAGTGCGTCCGGATATCCATTCGCCGTGTCACCAATATTGACCGTGAACACTCCTTGACGAACATTTGCGGTGGTTGCTGTCGGTGCTGAAGATGGCCACAGACGCGAGCCGCTTGTGGTGGCAGAGGAATCCCAGATCGAAAACTTGAAGTAATACGATGTGCCGGATCCGCCGAGAAGATTGCCCGATGCATCAGTCAGCCGGCCCTGGTACGACAGAACAGTGGGTACCGCTGCTGCTTCAGCCACAATCGGGACAATGGTGAGAAGCGGCGTCAGGACAAATGACACCACAAGACAGACGTCGGCGGCGTAGATTGAAAATTTTGTGTAGCGGCTCATGCAAAGAATTGATTTTGGACCTTCACAAACACTTCACGAGTCCACTAATTGTATACGCTTTTTTAGGCGTTTTTAGTAAAAGAAGCCTCAAGATAGCCATGATTTCGACGCCGTATGTGTAGCTTTAAAACTTCACTGGCGGGTGGTGTTTTGATTCCGGTATCACGAAATGAGGATGAATTACGCGGTCTTTACTGAACGCTAAAGTCGCTACTGGGAGATTGCTTATTCTCGGCAGCCCGAGATAGCAAGTATTTAAGCCAATCTCGGCTACCCAAGATACGCAACGGAGGGACATATATGGGTCCGCTCGATGCACAGCAATTGAGAAATCGTATACTTCTTGGCAACAATAATTCGAATCTGTAAAATTAGAGCGAAAGGTAGATCCGGCGGCTTAACCGGACATTGAGCATTTTTCTAACCACCGATTCGAGAATTGAAGCGCAGAGCGAAAAAACTTATCCACAGTTTGGATAAAATTTCGTGAGAAAAATCTTCCTAAATTCACTGCGAGATTACCCTTTCGTGCCAAGCTCATCGATTTCCGTTCCAATCGTTCGCTCTGATGTGTCGAGCATTTTTGTAAACCGTGCGACGATTCGCTTTTCTTCGGTGGTCAAATTTCTTTTCGATTGCGCGCGATTGAGCGCCGAGAGTTCATCCGTGAGCGCATCTTTCAGATCATTAAATTCACGGTGCACCAAATCGTGCACATGTCGTACACGACCCCCATGTGTCTGACGCAGAGAGCGTTTGTGTGATAGAGAAACCAATGCAAGCATCAGCAACGAAATGGCAAGCGCAATTTCAAGTAGCATTGTTTGTGAACCAAGAATCCATTGTGTGATCGAACTGAACAACGATGGCGTCGCATTGTGAGTAACTGGTAGTTGCGGCATTGGCGGTTCAGCAGGTACCACCTCTTCCGGAGCATTCGGATCAATGGTGAATTTGAAATGTGTGACTGGCCCCCATCCACCTCCGCTGCGCGCTTGCGCATGGAAATACCAGGTGCCATCACCAGGTTCAATCTCTTTAGATTCAATCGGTGGATCGTAGGTCACGCTCGGAGTAGTCCCCTGATTCTTGTCATACAAAATCCGTACAGCCTCGGTACCCGGTGGATTATTCCACGCAAGATGTACCACAGGTGCGCGGTATGATTTTTCCGCATCAGGATGTGTCGTGGATGTAATAACTAATCGCGCCGCAGTCGGAGATGCCGGTGCAGAAGGTGTAACTGCGGGCGCCGGCGCTGCTGCGGTGACGCTCATATTCCCTCCGGAAACCGATGTCAAAATTTCCGTACCACTACCGTCGTTTGCAAGCACTGATCCCGATCCAATCGTAATCGGTGCCACGCCCGCACTTTTCGCTTTAAACGTGATGGTGAGCACAGTACCATTGGAGCCGGTAAATCCTGGATTCAAAACCGCGCCTTCGAAATTAATCGTGCCGGCACTGTTTGAATATGACGGCTCCTGCGCCCAGAGACTGATAATGGTCCCGCTTTTTGAAAGTGATACTACTTGAAGCGAATCGGCGGGAAAATGTACGATACCTGATGCTGCATTCATCGGCTGGTCCGCACTCGTTACTTGAATGGCAATCGATGCTGTTCCTCCGACTGTTACGGACGCCGCCGCAGGCGCAATACGCATCGTTGCTGCCGAGACGAAGGAAGGTATGAGAAACGCGCAGAGTGAAAGTAATACTACGTTGTACAAAAGTTTATTCATACAATTGGTGAACCCTGCGCCGGTAGATCACCCAGACGCCGAGCATAAGAAGCAGTATAGCGAGAATGAAGGGTGGATTGTAGCGCAAAGGCAGATTACGAGGGGATAGGACTGCAACACGCTCATTGCCTGCGCGATCGACAGCTTTCACATATACGTACGCGTCCTCGTTCGCGTCGCGCAGCGCAAATGGGCTTTCGGCATGCTCCCACGTAAGCTGGTGATAGAGTACTGACGGCATCATAAAACCTTTCTGCTCTGCAACTTCATAATGATCGACGCCCGATTGCTTGTCTTGTGTGACGAACGCAATGAACGGCGCACCAGAAAACAGCGCCGGATCGCTTCCTCGTACAGGGGTGAACGGCTCGGGCAACGTGACGTCGTGCGTAGGGTCGATTGCACCCGATACCGTCGGGACAAGAATCACCGTGGGAGAAAGCGTGAGCGATACCGGAGTCCCTTGACCGTCATTTATGAGCGCACGCGCATCCCGAAGCGTGTAGCGAATCTTCTCACCCTTTTGGACATCGAAAACCAGAGAAAACACCTCCCTGCCACTCCCGGCATAACCACCCGGCGTAACGCCGGCAAAGCGGATGCCGTCCGCGCCGTCGTGCGGACGTTCGGCCCAAAAATTAACCAGAGAATTGCCGTCGCGAATTTCTCGAAGCTTCACGAGGTCGTGCGGATACTGCAAGGTTCCTTCTATAGCATTAATGGATTCACCACCGCTATCGAGTAATGCGGTCAATACGATCTGCCCACCTGCTTGTGCAGCGCCCTGCGCCTGCAGCTGCAGTTCCGCAGCCGCTGCAGGCGACGCGATACCGAGGGTAAGGAGAATGGTAAGAGCGAGGCGCATATCAGCCGGTCCAGTTATAAGCCAATATTGAAAGGTCAACGAGGTTTACTTTGCCGTCGCCGTTCAGATCTGCCTTTGCGGGCGGCTTTGCGCGGCCGTACCAATACGCGACGACGGAAAAATCAACGAGATTTACTTTGCCGTCACCATTCGCGTCAGCTTTCGGAGCTTTCTTTTCTTTTTCGAGTTCGACATTTTTCTCGCCCACGGTAAATTGCACAGCCGCGCTAAACGAACTTATCTCGCTCGCGAGCGCGCTTTTTGATTTTGCGGAGTGGTCACCCATCTCAAGCTGCTGCGAATCGAGCGTATACAAATAGACGCCGCTCGCATCCGATTTCGCTTTACCATAGATTTCTTGATCGGAATGAACGGTGATGGTGATGTCCGAATTTGCCGCGCTCTGCCCAAAGAACGTGATGTTGTCGCCTTGCTTCACCTGGCTTTTGTCCGCCGTGATCGTCGGCGCGATAAAAATGCCGGTGACGTCGGTCATTGTCGTCCCCGAAACACTGACGGGGAACGTGAGGAGGCTGGAGCGGATGCCGTCTTTGTCTTCGCTATACACCGAGAAAATATAGTTACCTGCGGCGACGCCACCGATGCTCATTGCAAAGCGCGCGTCAGCCCCAGCATTCGCCGATGAGACAACCTGCGCGTCTTTTAAGAGAGTCACGGTGCGATTCGGATACGCGCGTCCAGAAAAATTCACAATACTACCCAACTCCCCGCCTCCACCGCCTCCCCCGCCCCCTCCTCCACCGCCTCCACCTCCGCCTCCGCCCCCACCAGAACTTCCGCCCCCACCCGACGACGCGGGTGTGCCGTTTACTTGCGAAGAAGTTGCGATGGTATTGCCGAGACCATCCAGAACTCTGATAACAAAATAATACGTCGTACTGTTCGTCAGTCCCGTGCGCGTCGAACTCGTGACATTTCCAACCGATGAAAAACTGTAGGGGCCGCTATTTGTTGTCGATTGCCCGACGCTATAGCCGCCCACGGTCCATCCCACGTACGCAGTTGATGCGCTCCACGAAAGTGCAACTTGCGCATCTCCCGCTGTCGCACTTACCGTCGGCGTTGAGACTTGCGGGAAAAAAGGAAATCCGACGTTTGCACCGAACGACAGTGCACTCGAAGTACCAATGCTCATCTCACCGATCACGCTCTGTAAACCAAATGAGGCTGATGTTGAATATCCACCGGGGACGATCGTTGGCGCTGTTACCGTAAAATTCGTTGAAGAAAAATCCTGCGCAAGAGCGCATGTTGGTAGAAGCATCACAACACAGGCGATACGGATGCACCGAGAGAGCATATTATGATTGTTGGATGTGACTCCTCGTCATGTTTCCCGCATGCGTCGGCTTACGTAAATAAGCGGAATACTAAGAAGAGTGATGCTGACTTTTAGGAAAAAACCGACCAACATGCTCTCAACGACGACAGCAAGCGGGAGCACCCCAAGAAATGCAATCGAGAAAAAAAGAATGCTGTCGACAAATTGTGATGCAACACCCGCAGTGGCGACACGAAGCCATAGGCGAGCCACCCCCTTCTCACGCAGCGTCGCATAAATCCCCACGTTGATACTTTGTGCGATGATGTACGCAATCACGCTCGCGCTCGCAACGCGCACAGAAGTCCTAAATATCGTCGCGAGTGCCGCGCTAAAGCCAGTCGTCTCTGGTACACTCGACATCGCGATGACTAGTTGGCCCATAACCACGAAGAGCACCACGACTATGGCGCCGAGCCCGATCGCTCGCTCGCCATCTTTGCGCGAGCAATGTTCGATGATAAAGTACGTCGCGACAAAGACCGAAGCGTAGAAAATATTGCCGACATTCGTGGTGTACCCAAAGATTTCAATCAATTTTGGTCCGGCGACGCTAACCAAAATGAGATTAGTCGCTATTGATGCGTACAAGTATTCCCTTCCGAGTTTCCACAGAAAGAGAATGAGGGTAAATTCAATCAAAACAAGAAAAAAGACGTCGAGTTCATTCATAGCAATGTAATGAGTATCTCATGGTTTTACGATCGGTGCGACGTTGATCGACACATCAGTATCTTTAAAGTTGCCCGCATTATCAAATGCGCGCACGGTAAGCATATGGACGCCGCCTGCGGAAATCGGGACATATGCTTCGGACCCCACAGGATAAAATAAATCATCATCAACTTTCAAATAATAGGTCCTCTGCAGCCCGCTCACGTCGTTTGAACCTGATATTCGCAGACGAACGACACTGCCAGGCGAGACGGTGGTGTCTGACGCTTCGACGCGCACAGCGAGTGATGTCCCTGTGTCGACACGCGCGATATAGGTAGCCGCCGTTCCCGACGCGGCATTGAGAATGAACGTATACGCACCATCGCGCGGAGTGACGAAAGAAAAAGGGGGTGAAATATTCGTGAAGGTACGATGGAATCCTGCTGCGGAAGAATCAACAACATCAATCGTGATCGGGCTCGCTGGCAACCATACTAGACTTACGGTACTGCGAGAGTACCACCGCGCAGGGTCCGGGTGCGACGGAGAATACACCGCCAACGATCCGGGTTTACCAAGCGACGCGTCCTGAAATTGAATACTTGCATCGGTTGTTGTCCGGAGTACGTTCGTCCCTAGACCATCGTTAGCGAGAACTTGTGTCCCGTCTCCAAAGTGAAGCGACATTGTCCCCGTTTGTCGTGCGTGAACATGTATGACCCCGATGAGACCTGTTGCTCCCGAAAACCCCGGATTCGGAATGATGCAATCAACTGTAATAGTTCCCGATCCCGGATCAACGGCGTTGCGTACAAAATGCTCACATACGGAATTCTCCGTGTCGAGCGACTCGATCGTCAACATCGACGGATCGTAGGTTATTGATGTAGCCACCGCGTTTACGGCTTCGCCACCAGTATCGAGAAAGACGCTGAATGCTCGGGAGTATTTTGAACTAAATACGCCGCTTTCCGGACTGATGCGGAGCACTGAATTATAGAGCGGGTATCGTACTGAGCGAACCAGATGAAATTGTCCATGGATAAAGTAATACAGACCCGCGGATATGATGAGAAAAAGAACTGAGCCCGTGACGAGCGACATGAAATATAACCGAAAATGTTCGCGATTCCTTCGATGGAGAATAAACGCCAACCCCGCAAACAACGCCGCAGGGAAAAGCAGCGCGACGAAAAGGAACGCTACATGACCGACGGGGACAAAAACGAGTGCCCCGGTCGAAGAAGCTTCGGCGCCCTGAAATACTAAATTGCGGATAATATAAGTGCGCCCGTCAGGCAAGACAACACGCATATCATCCGTCGCCGTTTTTACGAACCCTGAATTTTGATGCGCAAATGAGGCGACAAGAGCTCGATCTCCAGCATCTTTGAAACTTGATCCATAAATTCCAAATTCCCTCGTATAAAAGATTATCTCAGTGTCCGGCGCTAAGTACGACTGTGCGAATCGTCTTGAAAACGCATCATTCGCTGGCGTTATTGCAAATAAGATTCCAACACGGTCGCCGCCATGTATGATCCAACGTCCCGTGGTTAGCAGAACTTGGTCGGGGTTCAGAGCACTTGGTCCTACCGAGGCAGCTTCAAGGCGGCCAGCCGCGAGTGTTCGTCCCACGCTTGAAGTTAAAAATATATTATCGCCGAGGACATCAGGCGCGTTTGTGCGAGAAACGAGAAACCCGGCGCGATCGGCCACTGCCAAGCGTTCAATGTTCCGTTCGGTCTGCGCTTGTGAAAGAATCGAGAACATCTCAGACGCGTCCCCACGCTGAACCGTATCGGTAAAGGCTGGGACCTTCGCGAGACCGTTGCCTTCACCTTGAAGTCGCAATAGTTCTGAGGCAACGCCCGCTTCAGTCGCGCGCAACTGCACGACCGAATGAAGCTCTGGCAACACATACAACGCCAAGCCGATATAACCAACAACAAATACGACAGAGAGTCCGGCGGTAAGAAACGCACTATGCAGAGAATGCGCCCGAGTTATCACTCGAAACATTGCCCAAGCGTATCACGTACCAGTCAAGCTGGATGACATGTGCTGTTTAAAAGTGCACAACCACAAGCGGCTCTATTGAGAATTTAACCACTGAGCAATTACTATTCACAGGTGCTGTAAAAGAATTGCCGCACCAATGAGGCCGCCATTGTCTTTTAGTGCAGCCATTTTTACCGGCACGGCACTGAATTTTTCGCGCACGCGCTCAAGTGGTATGGGATTCACACCAACTATCATCGAGCCGCCGAGCACGAATACGTCCGGCTTCCACATTTCTGCCACATCGCGAAGCCCTTCCGCCAGGATATCGGCAAGTTTATTCCTCTCTGGAATAGAAGCAAGCGCTTTCGGCTCGATGCCGAATTTTTTCTTCACGGCGTTACCGGAAATTTCTTCGTTGAGACGCCGCTTAAGATCTACAAAATCTGCAAGAAGTGAGCTTTTAGAAAGAGCATTGCCATCGATCTTCGCGCCGCCGACGCCCGTTGAGACGGTGATATACGCAACGACAGGAAAACCTTTTCCGGCACCCTCTCGCGCTTCACCGAAGCCCACCAGAATGCAGTCGTTAAATATATGTGCCGGAGCGCCGAGCTCATGCGAAAGATCTTTCCCGATCTCCCGTCCCTGCCAGTGCGGCAAATTACCAATATCGTACAGACGACCTTCCGCATCAATGCTCCCCGGTACATCACCGACGATTTTTTCGATTGCTCCGCCGCTAAGCTCGCGGGCAGTTGTGACGAAGAGATTGATCGCCTCGGTCGGATCTTTCGGTGTTGGTACTTTTCTGACTTCGCCAAGCGTCGCGCCTTGCGCCGTAGCTATGCGCATATTCGTCCCACCGATATCAAATACAATGTTCATGTCCCTATTGTGCACTAACATCAGTAAAAAGTTTAGCGTGAAGTAAGTCCGACTTACGTCATGACGTAAGTCGGACTTACTTCACCATTCTTCCAGCAACACTGCATTTAAATCTTCAGCTCGCGATTCCATGTGTATCGACAACATTTCCTTAGCCTCATTGCGAAATGCTGCTTCACTTTTACACATCTCGTCTGCGAGCGTTCTGTCAACAATCGGTGATGTTTTATTTTGAGCATATACAGGCAAACTCGAGTACGGATACGCGAGCGCCCATTGCCATGCGCGGTCAAACTCGCGGATTGCGACGCGAAGCCCACCGGGATACAGTTCCATTACGTTTTTTACCAACACATAAAATATCAAGTATCGAAGATAGTTGTCATCATCAACAACTTTCCCCCGATATCCGCCCTGAAAAATACTCCCCTGTTCATTGTACTTCGCGTTAAAGCCAACCGACATACTCCCGCACAGCCTCTGCATGAAAGTCGCGATACCGCCTTCTTGAGTCTCTTTTACGACAAGGTGGAAATGATTAGGCATAAGCGTCCATGCGAGAATCTGCGTTATTGGTTGCGGCTCCGGCCACGAATTCGGACGCTCAAACATCTGCAATGTGCTTGTACTCCGAATACGGTTACTGTCGGTATATTCATCGTTGAGTGTAAAGAGTAGCCCGGCGAAGCGACGACGATCTGCTTCATCCCGAACAATCTCCATGCCCCGTGCGCCGCGTTTTACGACATGCAAGATCGCATCTATCTCGTGAGGTTCGACGCGCATGCGAGTAGTATGACATAAGTCCGACTTACTTCATTGAGGGAAGTCGGACTTATGTCATTATTAGTGCCCGAATAACTCTTTCGCGCTGTTCCAAAATTCAGAATGGCCGTGTTTTGTCATGTAATACCACCATTCGGCTCCCCAGAGGTAGTGTTCGGCGAATCCGCTCGTTTGCGCGACCGAGAGAATGTCTCCGAAACGATCCATGTTCATATGCTGCAATTGTTCGTCGATCGACGTCCCCGCGATTGCCGTATTGAGCCACGGCTCGGCGCCGACTTCGATGGAAATCGACGGCTTGCGCGTGAAAAGATCGAATAGATTTTGCTTTGCGCGGAAGAACCACCCGCCGATTGGATATCTCCAGTAGCCGATATGCGATGAATACACATACAGATACATCGTCGAGCCAAATACGTCGCCATACGAGCGAGCTTTGTACCAGGTGCCGAATTCACCGCCATCGGTGACCAGTATTTTGTGCTTTGAGTCAATCTTTTTTACCAGAGCTATCTCATCGGCAAAAAATCCCTCATCCGGCTGCCCGCAGATCGTGCGTGCGTAATTTAAAAACGGCTCGTTCTCGACTTGCCACATATCGAGCGCGGGAGAATTTTTATACCGATTCACGACCGCAGTAATGTATTCCAGTCGCGCCG
Organism: Candidatus Kaiserbacteria bacterium; assembly: GCA_023267655.1. GTDB lineage: Bacteria > Patescibacteriota > Minisyncoccia > Phycocordibacterales > UBA2100 > UBA10103. Next base: position 149,566 of record JAHFMV010000001.1, on the reverse strand, counting down.
CGTGCTCTTTCTCTTCTGAGAAGCTTGCGGCCCAATCCGGCGTGTGGCATTCCGGCCACCCTGGGGTCTTGCGGCCTACGGCAAGGATCACCTTCGCGTTATGCGCTGCGGCTTCGCGCATTTGGAAATCAAGCTCACTGAAATGAAAAACACCTGCCTCCGGCTCAACCATCGGCCAATGCGCACTGAGCCGCAGTCGCTTTACTTTGAGGTCATTAAGGATCGCAAGATAGGTTGCCTTCCAATCCAGGCCGAGTTCGTCAGAGTGTAGTTTACTGAACGAGACACCGTACTCGATGTGCGAAGGGATTGTACGTAGCGAAAGTATAAATATCACTGCAACAATGGCAAGGACTCCGATACAGATTCTTTTTAGAATGTTCATGCGATATACAGCGCCGCCATGCCGAGGACGATGAGGGCGATGCCAAAAATCTTGTGACGTATACCCGCGTGCTCAATTTCGCCGCGCAGCGCTTGAGGAAAGTAGGACGCAAACAAAAAAGCGATGATGAGCAGAAACGCAAATTGGAGACCTGACATCGCATTCACGATCGAGACGCTCCCCTTCGAGATCGCCAATTGCGTGAGTATCGCCGCAGCTCCCGCAAGCACTTTATTACCAACGACAAGCCATTTCGTGCCATGGCTGGATTGCTTGGAACCATGGAGTATCTGCGCGCGAACTGAAGGGATGAGGAACAAAACGCCTGCGATAGCGACATCAAACATGCGTGTCCAAAAGAATCCGTTTACAAATGTCGTGTGATCAAATACAAGTTTGAATGTGAATGCAGTCACACCGAAAAGGAACCCGGCGGCGACCACAAACAAGAGTTGCCGACGGGTAAAACGGTAGCGCGAGATGAGAAATGTGCCGGCGACGAAAAGGAGCGCCGCGAGCAGAAAATACGGCGGCAAGTGTTCTTCGAGCCACTGGCTCGCAAACACGAACGATGCGATCGCGGAGACAGCTGCCACGACCGGCATGACATCCGATGCGTGCCCTTCTTTGAGCGCCGAATATAAAAAGTAGAGTGATGTGACGAATGCAACCGCATTTATGGTCGAAAGTTCAAGAACGAGGAGGCTGGGTGCATCGACGACGCCAAACGGAAGCAATACAACGACAAAGCCCGAGAGGAGCGCGACATAAAACGCATACGCGATCGGTTTTCCGATTCCCTTTCCGTGCGTAAGGACATGACGATCGACATACGTCACCACAGCCGCAATCGCCTGCGCGCAGATCGCAAGTAGTACCCACGTGGTCATTACCTCATTCTACCCCGTTAGATAGCCTAACAAATGTCGTGACTGTAATGATGTGTACAGGTGAATAAACATTAGTTTGCCGTGTCGACGCTTCTATCTAACGGGGTCTACCAGCGCATTTGCCTCAATGATCTGCTTATACACGTACGCTGACGGCCTGATCTTGCGCTCCTGCGTCTCAAAATTCACTTCCACGAGCCCAAAGCGTTTGGTATAGCCTTGCGCAAGCTCGTAGTTATCGAGAAGCGACCAGTACATGTAACCGCGAACATCGACGCCCTTTTTGATTGCGGCATGCATGCAGCGCACGAGCTGTTTGATATAGTCCGCGCGCATACGATCCGCCGCATCCGCAATTCCTGCTTCGCTCACATAGACCGGCTTCCCGTATCGCTTCAGCATCAGAAGCGCGTTGCAAATCCCCTGCGGATATGAATCCCAATCCATATCGGTCTTTTCGTACACGTGTATGTCGCCGAATTTCTTGTAGAGATAGTAGTTGAGACCAAAGACGTCGCATTTTTCCTCGACTTTCGCGAGAAAATGATACGTCCAATGCCAATTTGCAAACCATGCGAGCAGTATATTGAACGGATTCCCATTCGCTTCAAAGAGGACGATGTGATGGACGATGCCAACTTCCGACTCCGGTCGCACTTTTTTTATGCCGTCGTACGCAGCGTTGTGCGCGCGAGCAAGAGAGCGGAGCACGCGGAAATATGCAGCAATATTTTTCCAACTCCTCTCGGTTTTTCCTTCCGCAAGGTTGCGGTACGACGCTGGCAGATTGATGCGGTCGATAAATGGCCACTTTTTGAACGGCGGCCACGTGCCGCGCCTCCACCCATTTGACGTATACGGGAGCGCCTCATTGATCGTTGAATAGTGCGTGCACAAATCGCCTAACTGCTCGACAACGTACGCGCAATACCGCGCAAAGACTTCAGGCGCATCCGTGCGTTCGAATCCTCCGCTCTGTGAAAACCACAAAGGGAGCGTGAAGTGCCACAGCGTGACAAAGGGCTCGAGGCCGCGCGCGCGGAGCGCGCGCAAGACTGCCCGATAGTGTTCAATTTCTTTCTCGTCGAATTTCCCCTCTTGTGGTTCGATCCGCGCCCATTCGATAGAAAGCCTATGCGAGTTGTGCCCGAGACTTTTCGCGATATCAAAATCTGCTTCGAAGCGATGGTAATGATCACACGCGAGGCCAATCGGCGGGACAAGACCATCCCGCGCAGCCTGCGCCCAATCCATATTTTCAATCCCGCCTTCGGTTTGAAAGGAGGATGTTGCGGCTCCCCAAAAAAATCCGTCTGGAAATTTCTTGTGTACAGTCATATTCCAAAATCCGCATGCGGAATTTGCATATATCGTAGCATGGAGATCGAATATGCATCCGAAAAGGGCTCAAATACGTATATACTAGTGCTATCCATGACCCCTGACCAACTCGCGCACCTCGTTTCTCTATATGGCTATCTGGTCATTTTTCCTTTTGCCATAATCGAGGGGCCGATACTTACGGTGATCGGCGGGTTTCTCGTATCGCTCGGCCTTCTTAACCCCGTCTTGATATACCTCGTGGTTGTCGCGGGGGATGCCGTCGGCGATAGCGGCTGCTACGCGATCGGACGTTACGGAAGCAAGCTTGTACATCGCTTCGGGAAGTATATTGCGCTCACCCCCGAGCGCATCGAAGTTGCAAAAAAGTTCTTCCACGAAAATCACCATCGTGCTGTTATGGCGTCCAAACTGATTCACGGTATCGGTATGACGGGACTCATTGCGGCGGGAAGCTTGCACGTGCCGTATGCGCGTTTTGTACGAACTTGTTTTCTGGTCTCCGCAGCACAGGCGTTCGCGCTCCTTATGATAGGCATCCTCTTTGGCCACGCGTACATTCTTATCGGCCAGTACTTGAGTTATTTTGCGGCTGCGGTTAGTGTTGGAGCGCTGACAGCCGGTCTTTTCTATGCCATCTATCGGCTAAAATCGCAGCCTGCGCAATAATCCGCCATGCAACGTCCACTGCGCATCGCAATGATCTGCGACTCTATCACCGACTGTCTCGCAGGTTCATTTATTTCGACGCGACGGTTTTCAAACCTTCTCAAAGAACGTGGACACACGATTATTTTTATCGCGGCGCGATCACCGATGAATCCGGTGGACGGCGAGTATAACGGCATGCGAGTATATCGCTTTGCCTCGATCCCTATTCCGAAATCAGAGAGTCAGGTGTATCTGGGATTCCCGTCACGACGCCAGCTGGAGGATATATTTACCGACGAGAAAATAGATATTGTGCATTCCATCATTCCGACCATTTCTGCCATCACGGCAACACGCGTCGCTGAAAAGCTCTCCATTCCTGTCGTCGCACATTCCCACACACAACCTGATAATCTCTTCTTACATCTGCCGAAATTCCTGCCAATCAAAACGATCAGTGGTATTTTTTACCGGTACCTGCATTGGATCTACCGGCGAGCGGAGGCAATCATCCATCCGTCGGAGTTTTCGCGGCTGAAATTCTCAACGCTCATGCTTTCGGAAACGCACGTGATCAGTAACGGCGTTGATGCCGCGTATTTTAGCCGACGCAATCCCGCGCCATTTTTTGCAAAATACAACATTCCGCCCGGTCGTCAGTACATCGTGTTCGTCGGGCGCATCCATCCTGAAAAAAGTATCTCGACACTCATACGCGCAATCCCTCTGATGCTCCAGAGTAACCTTAACGTGCATCTCATTATCGTCGGCTTCGGCCACATGGAGACGGCCCTTGCAAAACTGGCTAAAAATCTCGGGGTTACGGACAAGGTCACCATGACTGGCCGCGTAGACGATGATGATCTCATTCAAGCGTACAGCGCTGCGGATCTATTTGTTATGCCGTCTCTTGCGGAGTTGGAAGGAATGGCAGTTTTGGAGGCCATGTCGGTCGGAGCGCCCATCCTGGTTGCCGACTCACCAGAGAGCGCGGCAAAACACTTCGTTGACGGTAATGGCGCGCTCTTTCGCCCGGGCGATCACAAACACTTAGCAGCAGAAGCAATTCGTATCCTACGCGATCCCGTGCTTCTCAAATCTATGAAAGAGGCGAATCTCGAGAAAATAAAAAACTATGACATTAACCGAAGCGTCGAGAGAATCGAAGAAGTGTATTACCGAGTCCTATCATGAACGAACATTTCTTTGAAGAGCGCGGAATCGCATACCGCACGAATGCGTTCAAGCCCGCCCGTCCGACACTCGTCTTTATCCACGGGCTCTCGGGCAGTTCGTCGGCTTGGGCATTGTATGAAAAACATTTTGAACTCTCGTACAACATCCTTACGTACGATATCCGCGGACATGGCTTGTCACAACGCCCTCCGCATCTGCGAGATTATGCACTTTCCTCTTACATCGAAGATCTCGATCGCCTCTTACGGCACTGCAACATCACGACGTGCGTCCTGATCGCACATTCGTTTGCGACGCTCTTTGCCATTGAATATGTGGCGCGCAACTCTCAAGTGGCGTCTGCGTGCGTTCTCATCAGCCCCGCGGTCCAGACGGGACGCCGATTCGCGGAGCGTGTATTGAAGATTGCACTTGCGCTTTCTCCTGTACTCCAGTATTTTCCGCTACCGATGCCTCGTGGTGGGCGCGTGGATTATGTGCGATATCAGCAGCGCAGCGAATACGACATCGTTGCAATTTCGCGCGATCTGCGCACCACCGGCTTCCGCATGTATTGCTATGCAGCGTTCAACATGCTCGGCCTCGACGTCCGCAACAAACTTTTGATGTTACAGATGCCACTTTTGTTGATCCACGGCACGCGCGACGGTTACTTCCCCTTTGAAAACTCAGAAATAATTCGGACCATACTACCGCACGCGCAACTCGTTGCGATTGAGGGCGCCGATCATATTTTGGTGCATAACTACATACCGCAGCTCTGTGCGGCGATCGACACATTCCTAGCAGCACATCACATGACGGGCAATCCGCCGAAATCTTCTTTTTGAATTTCTGTGTAGAGTGGATTTTTGACGAGCGCGGGAGCGCCGTTGTGCTCGATCACATAATACGCAAAGCCGCGCATTTTTTTCACCATTTCGTAGTCGGCGTGCCCGGGCATCGAAACGGGGTCTTTGTCACCAAAATCAACCGGTGAGTCATCGGCGGTAACCATGTAGGTAGTCCCTACATTCGCCACAAGATGCCCATACCCGGGCGGCATATACAACGAGTCGCCACTTTTGACCGGCACTGCTTTGAATTCCGCGACGCGATCCGGTTGCGGTACGCCATCGATCTCAACTAATTTTTGCTGCAGCGCGACACCACTTCCGAGCAAAAACCAGTACGTCTCATCGAGTTGTCCTATGTGGTAGTGGCCGTAGGTTTTGATGTATTCGTCGCCGACTTTTCCCGGCTCCCACACCGTGACATTGCGCATGTCACTACCACCTCGAATCATGTAGTAGTGCACTTCCGGTCCTGGTGCGTCCGGATTTTTCAAAACCTCAACCATCTTTTCGTGCGTGCGCACCGCCAAGTGATCTTGCTTGCCAATTACCATGCGGACATTATTACACAAAACCGCCTGTCCCGCAGGAGCGGAATTGCGGTAGAATGAAGAGACGGGAGCCTTGGGGAGGGCTACGCCGTCTCGCGATGAAAAACTCTCCGGTCTTCTATTTGACCTATGCGCTGCAGCTTGCAGTCGTGTTTTGTGCGTATTATTTCTCGGCATATTGGGGACTAAGCCTTGCGTCGGTCAACACCTTTGCCGCACCGATTTGGCCACCGACCGGCATTGCGCTCGCCGCGATCTACTTCGGAGGCTTTCGCCTTTTGCCCGCGATCGGTGTCGCGGCGTTTATTGTCAACATTGTTTTCGGCGCTCCCGTCATAGCCGCTGCCGGTATCGGGCTTGGAAATTCGATCGAGGCACTCCTCGGTGTGTACCTTTTGCGCAGTTTGGGATTCCGGCCGATTTTTGATCGCTTGAGAGACAGTATCGGTTTTATTGCCGTTGCGGTTGCGACACCGTTTGTGAGCGCCGTCATCGGCCCCGTCATGCTCGGCATCGCCGGCACGCTGCGCGCGGCTGACCTCCCTATCACGTCGCTCACGTGGTGGATCGGCGATGTGATCGGCGCCCTCATCATTGGGCCATTCCTTCTCAAATGGTTTGCACGGCCGATTTACATGGTTCGACGTTCGCTCGCACAGTGGGTCGAAAATGTTGCCTTTTTTTGCGCGCTTATTTTCACGTGCATCCTCGTGTTCTGGGATCCGATTCCGGGTATACAAGATTTCACCTCACCCTATCTTATTTTCATCCCGCTGACGTGGGGGGCGCTGCGCGTTGGTCCACGCTTTATGACGATCGGTGTCGCGACTGTCGCGACACTTGCCATTTCCGGGACATTCATGGGTCTCGGGCCTTTTTCAGGATCGACCGGCATCAACGAAATTCTCTATCTCCAGATCTTCCTCGCGACCGTTGCGATGATTTCCCTCCTATTCACCACAACCGTGGAAGAACGCAAAAAAGCGACGGACAGCCTGAAAGAACACGTCGTTGAGTTGGAAGAAGATTTTGAACAAATCTCGGAAGATGACAAAGCGAAAAATGAATTTATCGCAATCCTTTCGCACGAGTTGCGCAATCCTCTCGCACCCGTCGTAAGCTCGCTCGAATTACTGCGCCTCAAAGTCGCGGACGGTCATGAATTCAAACCGCTTTTCAATACCATGTATGAACAGGTCGCGCGCATGACGCGTCTTCTGGATGACCTCCTCGACATGACGCGTATTTCGCGCAAGAAATTCACGCTTCAGATCTCGCGCGTGCGACTGCAAGATGTCCTCATGCATTCCGCGACGACGGCGCGCGACAGTATCAGGAAGAGAAATCATACGCTCACGATGAACGTGCCATCGGATGCCATCTGGGTTGATGCAGATCCACTACGTCTCGAACAAGTGTTCGTCAACTTATTAAATAACGCAGCAAAATACACAAATCCCGGTGGCACGATCATGTTGTTGGCGATGCGGTTGCATAATGGCGTCCAAGTCGCCATTCGCGACAATGGCATTGGGCTTCCGAAAGATATGCTAATCGCGATTTTTGAACCATTCCGGCAAGTTCACGCGGGCGAGAGTGGCACCTCCGGCCTCGGCATCGGACTTTCACTTTCCAAGCGATTTATCGAATTGCACGGCGGCACTATCGAGGCAAAAAGTGACGGTGAGGGAGCCGGGAGCGAATTCGTCGTGTGGTTGCCGACGGTGACGGACATGCTCCTTACCGAGGCACGTGGCCGAGCGGCGGCCGCTGCGCGGCCGCCGCCGCAACCTCAAGCCCCAGCACCACCGCAGCACATGTGGAATCTTCCAAAAAAGAGTAAGCGCTCAATACTCATCGTCGATGATAACGAGGACGCCGCACGAGCAATTGCGCAACTCCTCAATCATTCCGGCCACCACGCGCGCATTGCACACGACGCATTAAGCGCCTTCAAAGAACTCGGCGAGTTCCGTCCCGACATCATCTTCCTTGATATCGGGCTCCCCGGAGAGAGCGGCTATGACATTGCACGCAAGTTGCGCCACTATTTAAATCCGCAACCCATCCTCGTCGCACTCACCGGCTACGGTCAAGACGACGACAAACAACGCGCGATTGAAGCCGGATTTGATTTCCATCTCACGAAACCGGTCTCAATCGCAGAACTCGAAAAAATTCTTGCCATAAACGCATAACGTCGTCTAAAAAGCCTTTAGGGAAGCCATTCTCAAGACATGCGTCGTTATATACAGGCGTCTTCATGAAGTGTTCATCCGCCGAAGAGTAGAATGTACAAAGCCTAGTTCATTATTGGATTAGCCGCTAACAAATCTCTATGAATCCCGTTAGAAATAGCGGACTCGGTTCGGAACACAACGGGACACGATAGGATTTTATTTACGAAAATTAACAAAATAGGGTTCTCCGGACACTCGTCCGCGTCCTATTTCTAACGGGATGAAAATACTTGTTGTTGAAGATGAAAAGAAGCTCGCAGATGCCGTGGCCAAGGGGCTCACGCTCAAGGGCTACAGCGTCGATACCATCAATGATGGAAAAAAGGCGCTCACCCGCATGTCGCTCCATCGTATGGATTACGACCTTATTATCCTCGATCTGATGCTTCCCTCCATGGACGGGCACGAAATTTGTAAACAGGCGCGCGAAATGGGCGTCACAACGCCGATACTCATCCTCACCGCGCGGAGCGAAACCGACACAAAAGTTGATCTCCTCCTCTCGGGCGCCGACGACTATCTCGTGAAGCCGTTCTCGTTTGAGGAGTTGACGGCGCGCGTGCACGCACTTCTGCGCCGCCCGAATGAATCGATGCCGGATGTGCTCAAAGTCGAAAACATTGAACTGAATCCCGCATTGCGCACGGTCACGCGCGAGACCAAAGAAATCCCGCTCACACTGAAAGAGTTTGGCCTCCTTGAATACTTCATGCGACATCCGAACCAAGTCATTAACCGTGAAGACCTGCTCTCGCACCTCTGGGATTTCAATTACGAGTCCTTTAGCAACGTAGTAGATGTCCATGTCAAAAATCTTCGACGCAAATTGGCTACCGCAGGCGATCCGAACATTCTGGAAACGGTCCGTGGCATCGGCTACCGCCTTCGCGGATAAATATCAGTACGATCCGTTCCTCCGCACGCAGGTGAATGTTATCGGAATGCTCGGTGTGTTCTCGATTTTCCTCCTAATCCTCGTGAGCATCGTCATTGATTACCTGTACCACGACATTTCCGTCGCGATAATCGGCGGCGTACGCGAATCCATCGCGGCATCCTCGACCGCGCCGATAGCGCAAATGATTCCAGCGCTGAGCGATATCCGCACGCAAAATCTCTCCGCGATTTCGTTTATCACCGCCGCGGCTACGATCGCATTCGGCTATCTCCTCACGCGCATCGCGCTCGGGCCCACACGCAACGCGCTTGCGTCGCAAAAGCAATTCATCGGCAATGTCGCGCATGAACTCCGCACGCCGCTCGCCGTTATTAAGACGAACACCGAAGTCGCGCTCCTCTCGCAAGAAATCCCGCCAGATACACAGGCAATCATGAACAGCACAGTCGAAGAATTAGATCGCGCGTCACAGATCATCAACAACCTTCTCTCGCTTTCAGCAAGCGTCAGGCCAGAGCGCATTGAATTTTCTGCGGTCAACGCGGGAGATATCGCTGCGGGTGTTATGGAAAAATTAGAGAATTTGGCGCGAGCGCGCAACCTTGCAATGAATTTTCGCAAAGGCGATTCGAGTTATGTATGGGGGAATCCGGCGGGGCTCGAGCAGATCATCATGAATGTCGTCAAAAATGCGATCAACTACACGCCGCGCGGTGGGCGGATCTCGGTCACGGTCGAACAGATTAGTACGCCGGGAAACGGTTCGCCGTCGCATGTGGAAATTATTGTGTCGGACTCCGGTGCGGGCATCGCGCGGCAAGATCTGTTCCATATTTTCGAACCGTTCTATCGCGCGGAACAATCACGCAACCGCTCCTATGGCGGCTCGGGTCTTGGGCTCGCGATCGTGTCGGAGCTCGTAAAGCTGCATCGCGGCAAAATCACCGTGCGCAGCGCCGTCGGCCGCGGCACCACCATCTCCATCTCCCTCCCCTCAACGGCAGTCCCCGCCTCCGACCACTCGCTCCGGCGACGCAAAGTACTGGATGAAGTCGCCGTCGACTATTCGCATCGGCGGATTTGACGTTCTCTTTCCAATCGCCCGCTCGCGGCGTCCACGATTTGAAAATTGACGCCGCCGGAAAACCTCCTCTCGGTTGCGCTCCGGGCCGCTAGGCCAAGTCTTACAACCTCGCTGAGCTTTTCCGGCGTCGTTTGCCAATTTTCAAATCGAGGCGCCGTCTCGCTTAGAGGTAATTCTGAAATGAAAACTCCCCGCCACTTACGGTCGCAATGGTATAAAAAGAATCGCCGGCCGTCCCAGTTCGGAACGACCGGCTAAAAAAACGCCGCTAGGGTCGGTACTGAAATAGATTCTCAGTGAAGCCGATGGCAACGACGCGCGCGTGGATAAACGTGACATTCAATTCGCCATGGGTCGTGTCGATATTCGACTGCTCGACACCCCGCTGCATATGCCACTTGATGGTTACGCGAATACCCGTCAGACGTTCGTGCGTATACTCCACAGTGACTCGATGCAACAGCCGAAAAAGGTTGCGCACAGCCGCATAATGCTGACGACCGGGAATCAGGAATTCGTTTAGCTCCTGATGCTGACCTGCTCGACAACCACCGATGATGACCATCTCAAGCCTGCTGACAAAGTCCATCGCCTCGGCCAGCGACGCTGACGCATAGCCGGTTTCGTCGATCATTTCGCGGACAGATCTCGAAAAACGCTTCGTGATGCTCTTATACACCGTGATTTCTCCTTGGTTTGGAGGGCTCACTTCGGCCCAAACGACGTACCGATGGCACATCTTTCATATTTGTACGTCTTTATTTCTTGTGCGTCAAGGATTGCCGATGGTGCTAAAATCCCATGGTGAAAAAGATTCTTGAGATGGAAGTTCCTTTAGTTTATGTCGCGGGCGGGGTTGCTGTTGTGGTGCTTGCGGTGGGAGCGGGTGGATATAGCGACTATGCGGTGCGAGCGGATTTTGCGAAAGCTAAACAGGATTTCGCGTCGTCGACGATGCAGTTCGAAAGTACGATCACTGATATGAGCACGAAACTCGCGGATGCGGAAACAGAAAATACCACGCTCCATGAACGACTGCACGACGAAGTCGATCGAAACAACGAATACGGCCAAAAGGTGGAATCACTCGTCTCAACGGTCGCAATGCTCGATAAATTATCAAAGACCGACCGTGAATTGCTGCAGAAATATTCGAATGTGTATTTTTTGAGCGAAAATTTCGTTCCCGCATCGCTTACGAACATTGATTCACAATACACGCTGAACAAAAATGTGACGCTCGAAATTCATGCGCAAATAAAAACGCAGCTTGAACGCCTACTGCACAATGCAACCGCAGACAACGCGCCGCTCCTCGTCCTCTCTGCGTATCGCTCGTTTGGCACGCAGGCGAATCTGAAGACGAGCTACAAAATAACCTACGGCGCGGGGACGGCGAATTCTTTTTCTGCCGATCAAGGATATTCCGAACACCAACTCGGCTCGACAGTCGATTTCACGACACCGCAAGGCGGCGAATCACTGGCAGCGTTCGACAAATCCTCGGGCTTTACGTGGTTGCAGCAGCATGCACACGAGTACGGCTTCATACTTTCCTATCCCAAAGGCAACAAGTATTTCACCTACGAGCCGTGGCACTGGCGGTACGTTGGTGTCGAGCTTGCGACAAAATTACACGCAGACGGCAAATACTTTTACGACCTTGATCAGCGCGAGATTAATACGTACTTGGTCAAAATCTTCGATTAACTTTTACCGAAAGGTTTAACCTTTCTTGAGGCTCTGTTGAGCCACATACAAGGTTCGACCTTGTATGCCTTAGCGCATCATCGGATTTTGCCCACCCATGCGTGTGAATCCGAAACCGCCTCCCAGAAGGATATTTTGCGCCGTCAAGGAACCGTCGGAATTCGCGCTACCCATCACCGTCACGCGCTCACCTGTCGTTAGGTCTTGCGGCGTCCCCGATGCACTTTTGGTGATCATTGTGGAACCGGAGAAGAGCACGATTTTGGTACTACCGTCCTGCATCTTTATCGTGAGTGATGTAGCGTCTTTTGAAAGGATTTCTCCTGCCGTAAATCCGCCCGCCATGCCTCCTGGTCCGCGCGCACCCCCAGCACCTGTGCGTTGAAATTGCCCCGCCATGCCACCTCGTTGCAGATTTTGCGCCTTAGCGTAGACCGTCCCGCCGTAAAATGCCCCACCTGCAATACTGATGATGCCAATAACCGCCCCGATGATTTTAGGATTCATATACTGCTTCATACGTTGATCGTACTACTTCTGGTGCGATTTGCCTCAATGTCATTTATGTGTCAGTATGCCGCAAGTAGAGATGGGAAACAAGGAGTCCCGACATGGCAGACGAACCTGAAAAGAAACCTATCCTCGTGCCATCCAGTGCAATGTATATCGGAGTTTGCCAATCGAGAGCGCAGGCATCAACGTCGCGGTTGCAAAGAACCATTGTCTATATGGCAGCAAATGCTGCACTCTTGGGGTGGGTTATAAATTTGAGCGGAAATGGCATCTAAGGACGGTATTGGATTGCTCCTGCTCTGATATCACTCATCGGGGCAAGTCTGAACTTTATGTGGCGCAGGCAAGTGCGTAGAGAAAATCGGTTCATCGACTTCTACACAGGCTGCTTTGCCGCACTCGAAATGAAGTGGGGCACCGAAACGGGCGTTGTTGTTTTCTCTGCCATTGATTTTCCATCCGCAATTCGAGCACGCGAAATATCCTTTCGCGGTGGCGTAAGGATTATGAGTGTCGTTGCCCAGTACCTATGGTCGGCAACTTGCGCTGGCTCGCTTGGTTGGATAATCTATACGGCAGGACGTGGGACTTTCTAATGCAAAGGAGAGCAACTATGGAATCTCAAAAGCACGTGCCGTGGTGGCACGTCGGCGCAAATGTCTGGGTGTTGTGGGCGATCGCCGCACTTGTCGGCATACCCGCAATAGCCGGAGCGGTCTATCTGGCCGCAGAGAAAGCAGCCTCGGGAGGACGTGAGTTAGCAATCCTTCTCGGCGTCATTGCTGCAATACCGCTGATCATCGCAACGTGGCGTCATGAAACGGAACTCGACCGACTCGACAAAGAAAATGAGGACGAGCCGAGCTACATGAAGCACATCCGTCACACCCGTGGCTAGCGAGAAAGACCACACTGACTTTAGGCCCGTTATGGCAACATAGCGGGTCTTTTTCTTTAACCATTTTTGCGAGAAATTTATTCATACCGCAGAGCATCAATCGGATTCATGGCGGCCGCCTTGCGAGCGGGATACCAACCGAAGATGATGCCGGTGAGAGCGGAGACGCCGAAGGCGATCACGACCGACACCGGGGAGACACTCGTGGTCACCAGCCCGGTCAAATTCACCGCGAGTGATATCGCCCATCCCAGTGCAATCCCAACAACACCGCCGATCATGGTGAGCGCGATAGCTTCCGCGAGGAACTGCGTCGAGATGTCTTTTCTCTTTGCGCCGATCGCTTTGCGCAAGCCGATTTCTTTGGTGCGTTCCGTCACCGTCGTGAGCATCATGTTCATGATGCCGATCCCGCCCACAAGGAGCGAAATCCCGCCGATCGCGGCGAGAAGATACGTGAGGGTCGTCGTGACGCTTGATGCGGCGCCAAGGATGTCATTCTGGTTCAAGACGGAAAAATCCGCTTGCGTCGAGTCACTGATTTTGTGACGCGCGAGCAAGAGATCGGTAATGTCCTGTTGCACTTGCGTCATCACGCCCTGCGACGTCGCCTGCACCGCGATGGTCGTCAAATACTGGTCGCCCGAAAAATACCGCTGTGCACTTTTAACCGGAATATAGATCATGTCGTCCTGGTTCATAAAACCGCTGCCGCCTTTTGCGACCGAAATACCGATCACTTTGAACTCCAGCCCCTTGATGCGAATTGATTGCCCGACGACTCCTGTCGCATCGATTCCAAAAAGATCGTCGCGTGTCGTGGGGCCAAGGACGGCGACTTTCGCCGCGGAATCGTTCTGCGAATCAGAAATGAACGAGCCTTCCGCAATTTCCAGATTGCGAATCTGCGGATACGCGGAAGTAACCCCTTGCACACTGGTATTCGTGTTCGTCCCTTTTGCGGTTATTTGGTAACGGCCACTGACTTGTGAATCAACTGCTTGCACATTCCCGACTTGCGTCGCGATCGCGCCCGCATCGTCGTTCGTCAGCGTCTTTGCGCCGCCGCGGCCGCCGCTTGCGCCAAATCCTTGCGTCCGCTGTGCGCCCGGCGTGATTTGAATCAGGTTCGATCCGAGTGACTCAATCGATGATGAAATGCGGTCAGACGCGCCGGTGCCGATCGAGACCATCGCGATCACCGATGAAATGCCGATCACAATGCCGAGGATCGTCAAACCTGATCTGACCTTGTTTGCAGATAACGCGCTATAGGTCTCGTGGAGAGTATCGGACATTTTCATACGTAAGAATTTTCAACTTATAATTTTGCAATTTTCAATGAATTTCCAATGTTTCAATGTTTGAAAATTAATACATTGAGCCTTGAATGAAAACTGGAAATTGATAATTGAAAATTAATCATGCACATGTCTCGCATGCTTCCTCGCATGCTTTTTTGAATCACTCACAATCAATCCGTCGCGAAGTGTAATAATTCGCTCCGCATGCGCGGCAACGTCATGCTCGTGCGTAATCAAGATCACCGTGCGGCCGTGTTCTTTGTTTAATTTCTGGAATGTGCCGAGCACAATCTCGCCCGTTTTTGTGTCGAGATTACCCGTCGGTTCGTCCGCGAGGATGAGCGTCGGGTCGTTCACAAGCGCTCGTGCGATCGCGACGCGCTGGATCTGGCCGCCGGAAATTTGGTTTGATTTGTGCTGGAAATGCAATTCGGTCAGCCCCGCAGCGTGCAAAGCCTTTGTCGCGCGCTCTTCACGCTCTTTTTCGCCGACGCCGGCGTACACAAGAGGCAGCATGACGTTACGGAGCACGCTGGTACGCGGCAAAAGGTTGAACGATTGGAATACAAATCCGATTTTGTCCTTGCGAATATCGGCGAGGCGTTCGTCATCGAAGGTCGAGACGTCTTTACCATCGAGGAGATAGGTGCCACTTGTCGGTGTATCAAGGCAGCCGAGGATGTGCATGAGCGTCGATTTACCGCTTCCGGATGGTCCCATGATCGCAACAAACTCGCCGTCTTCAATCGTAAACGTAACGCCTTTCAGCGCCTGGAACGCCGCGTCTCCCTCGCCATAGGATTTCGTAATGTCCTTGATTTCAATCATGTGGTACTAGCGACCGATAAAGACGGGTGCGCCTGCGCCAAAGCCGCCACCGCGTGCGCCGCCAGCGCCGCCTGTCCCCGTCCGCGTTGCTGCCGTACTCGCCGCGGCCGTTGCGGCGGTAATCGTACGCGTGATGATCTGCTCGCCTTCCGTGAGCCCCGAGAGAATCTCAACATTGGTGTCATCAGAGAGACCGACTTCGACCGGAATTTGCTGCGGTGTTTGCGTTGAGGTAACACCCTGCGCGCCGCCCGCGGAAATATCTCTCTCCGGAAGCGCGGGATTGAATACGAGGACATATTTATTCGCACCCTGCGATTTCACTGCGCTCGAAGGCACGGTGAGCACATCTTGATGCGCGTCGATGATGATCGCGGCATTCACGGTCATCCCCGGCTTGATACGCACATCGTCCGAATCAAATCCGATTTTTACGGTGTATGAGACAACGCCCTGCGCGACGGTGCCAAGAGAATCGATTTCGGCGACAGACCCCGTGAGCGTGAGAGTGTCTATTGCGTCAAAGGTGAGCGTCGCTTTGTCACCGACTTTCAGTTTCGCCGCATCGACTTCGTTCAAACTCAACTGCGCAATTTTTTGGTCAGAGATGAGCGTGCCGACGGATGCGCCGTTTGCGACCGTGTCGGCGCGCTTCACCGTCAGTTTCGCAAGCACTCCGGGATACGGCGCGCGGATCACGGTATCGGCCAGTGCCTGCTCCGCATCGGCGAGCGCCGCCTGTTTTTGCTTCAGGGTGTTGTCGGTTAATTTAAGCGAAATCGGATTCGCCCCCGTTGAATCGCCGACCGATCCAAGTTGGAGCGCATGCTGCGCGTCGATGAGCGCATCTTTCATGTTTTGGATATTTTTTTGCGCGGCGGTGAGGCTCGAGAGCACAGAATTGGCGCTCGAGACATACGAGCGCGCGTTGGTCTGTGCCGCAGGAATCGCAGCGGCGACATTCCAGCTGCGGCGATTCAGTGTGTCGATTGTCGAGTCAATGAGATTGGTTTCGCTCACGGCGGCTTTCGCAAGAAGCGCCGACATGTCATTGGCCTGCTTCAGCGTATCCGCAATCGTCTGCTGACCGGAGACGCGCGACAGTGCTTTAAACGCATTTAAGCTTATAGTGTACGCCTCGCGAGCAGCGTTATAGTCATTTTCGGCGCGCGTCGCGAGTGTCTGGATTGCCGTCTGATCAGTTGGCGCAGAAATGAACAGCGCAGGATACGCGCTCACGTTTTGAGTATTCGCCACTATGTCAGTGTGGTGCAAGATAGAATCTGTGCCAGAGATTATGTCGGGAAGCTTGATGAACGCATCGGAGAGAGCGGTATACGCATCGTCGTAACTGCTGTCGAGGTCCCGCTGTGCGCGATCCACATCTTCTTGTAACTTTTTAAAATCGATTGGTGCTTGCAGCGTGTCGTGTTCGAGGTTGATCTGTGCTTCTTCGACAGCGAGCTTCGCATCGGTAACGGCGCGACGCGCGTCGGTACTATCAATGCTCGCAATCGCCTGCCCCTGTACGACACGCTGGCCTTCTTTCGCGGAAATCGAAACGATGTCGCCCGCTGCTTTCGCTTTTATATCAGTCTGATCCGACGCCGCGACTTGGCCACTCGCGGAAATTGACGCGATGACCGTTCCTTTTTGCACCGTCCCGAGAATGTAGCGCGTCTCGCCGGAGGTTGACGTGCGCGCGGTGTAAACCCAATATCCGCCGCCGAGAACCACGACGAGCACCACCGTGGAAATGATCTTGTGCGCGAACACAAAATATTTGAATGATTTCATATACTCGAAGAACGCGGTGGCATTGAACATATTATCGCTCTGGCGGAGGCGGCAAAATGCGAATGAGTTTTGCGTCAATTTGCGCGTCGCTATTCGGCTCTCCTATGACGACGACAAAATCATCGGGGGCAAGGTCGGTCGAAGTTGCCGCATCGTGGAAACGGCGGATTTCCGTTGCATCGCCGATGAGAATTACTTTTTCCGTATTATCAGGACTCTTCACGACAAATGTCGGAAGCGAAAGGCTGATGATCTGTCCGGCCGCGCCATGTGCATCCCCAAAAAACCCGCGCTGTGCAGGCCCATGTTCGGGATGTTCAAAGACATTGTAGTACGCGGCGCCGGTGCCGTAGGTAAAGGCTGCGCGACGCTCGCCGGTGAACATGCCGGTTTGGAAAATGAGAAGTGCGACAAACAGCGCCGCGAGTGTGTAGAGCGTCGTCCGCTGCCAACCTCCTTTTTTGAAAATTTCTTCGATCATGCAAAAGAAAACGCCCGCTTTACGTTATGCGCAGCGACAAATGCAGACGCAAGAAGCGCCACCAGTGCGCCGATGATAATCGTAAGCGCGAAGATCGGCAATGATTCAATGATCGTGAGCGAGAACGATTGCCAGAGCGCAGCGACCGACATCGGATCGGAAACCGCGAGCGAGAGATATTGCCCGAGCGATGAATGCGCGAGAGACGTTGCCGCGGATGTCACGCCCCATGCGAGTCCTGCAAACGACAAGGCGAGGATCGGCGTCGTAATGAAAACTGCACGGCGCGCAACGCGGCGCTCTTCGAATCGAATCCGCGCCACAATAGCCGCCTTGAGACCCATCGGAGCGATGAGCGGGCGGAGCTTATGAAAAATCTGCCGGAAATCGGTCATACATCTATTGTACGTCATTGGGGCTCCCTTTGGTGCCCGCGGCCTGTTCGCGAAGTGCAATGAGGGCGCGCCTATGGCGGCTCTTTACCGTATTCAAAGGCTCCCCTCGCACCCGGCCTATTTCATCGAACGTCATCTCGTCGACATAATGGAGGAGCAAGATTTCGCGCGAATCGGCGGGAAGGCCGGTGAGAAGTTTTTCAAGAAAATGCGCGTCTTCGAAACGGATCCGGACCTCGTCTGCGAGCGGCTCGGTATCCGCGATCGTGTCCGCAAATGAAAATTCTTCACCATCCAGTGCCGAGAAGACAACCGATTTCTTTTTGCGCAACCAATCGTATGCCGAATTGCGTGCGATCGTGAAGGCCCATGTTTTAAAATTTTCGCTCTCTCGAAATCGGGCAAGATTTTTCCACGCTTTCACAAATGTCTCTTGGGTAAGATCGGCGGCGACTTCCCGATCTCCCGTGAGCCGCGCGAGATATGCGAAGATCGCATCGGTGTGCCGCGCAATCAATGATTCAAACGCCTGGTCATCGCCTTCCCGATAGGAAAGCACGAGTTCAGAATCGGTGAGGGACATAGGCAAAGCGGGCGCGTGAGCGTCTCCCTACTATACGCCAAAAAGACGCACGTTGGTGCGTCTTTTGGTTTTTCCAAGTGCCTAGAACTTGGAAGCCTCGACATTTATTTCATCGCCGTGGCAATTATTTATACGCGTCTGTCCGAGCTGTTGGTGCACGATGAATTCATACATGCTTCACCGGCACAATTTTAGAATGTGCACAGAGATGCTGTTCTTCGCGCTGCTCCCTCGAGCAAGCGCAGAAGCCTAGTGTTAAAAAGGTAACAAAAAGCGTATGGATGCACATCATCTACTCGTCGCGGCAGAGCCAGAGAGCACGCCACGTATCGAATAAGCCGAGAGGCCGCAAGTGCAAAGCACTGCGGCCTCTCGGCGCATTAACTTGTTGTTAAAACGTCGAATTCGCCAATTTCGAGGCGGAGGAAATATAAAAGGGCCGTTCGATCGGCCCTCATTGTTTCCTCCTCAAAAGACGTCTGCACTCGGCAACATATACTGCCGCCCAAAAGACTTGCCGTTTCGTTTTTGAGAGCAACACGCTCGCGGTTGCTAGTGGTTGAAGATACTTCTTACGTCGCGATCTTCGTCTACGCTGTACCATCACATCCTCGCTTGCTACCCGGAAATATAGTACCACATTTATATGAAAAGTGAAACGGCGGGACCGATGTGGCCCCGCCTCTGCATCAGATCGTCTTCGAAGCAATAGCTAGCAAATATTCTCCGAGCTCGCGCATTTCTGGCGAGCGCTTGCGAAATGCCTCTAGATGCTGCTTATCGTGATTCGCGAAGCGCTGCACATGTTGTAAAAGCGATTGAACAAGTCCGGCCGCGATGCTCACCTGAACATTGTTGCTCGCTTCATCACGTGCAGTGCTCCCCTGCACTTTCACCTGCGTTGGAATTCTCCTCGGCGACGTGCCTTGACCCGGAGAAAGCCCTGGCGGAAATGTGGGTGACTGATTTCGAACACGCGGTCGTTTTTTTTCGAATTCGGCGAGCGCAGACTCAAGTGTACCAGCGTGCTCGGATACGAGTATTTTTACCTGCTGCGCACGTTTTGCGGTCATACCACCACCGCGCAAAAGAATCCGATATAACTCACTGTGCCGCTCAGCGACGGTGGTGCCACTATACTCCAACGTATCCGCCAGATCATGTATCGTGCGAATCCCGAGCAGAATCATCTGGCCAAGGCGCCGAACGTCGAGGTCTATGCGGTCGAGTTCGACGACACTATAGCCAAGGAGTGCAAGGTAGTGCGTGACACGCAAAAGGTTTTCACCTTTAGGAATAGTCGTACCTCGAGACCATCCCCCTACTGACTTGATGTGGCACCCCGCAAGATGTGCGAGAGCAATTCGTGAGTGCCCATTCCACTCTGTCGCAAAGTAATGTGCAAGACACTCCTTTGCAGTGCCACGCGTGAGATCTAGTGCCGGTTCCATGATACGACCTTTCCGATTCAGTGTGACTGCGAGTCCGACGACATAGTACTACGATTACCATCGTTTATCAAACAAAAAAAGGGTGGTCTGCGCGAGACCACCCCGTTTCAATCTATTTCAACTCGAGCATCGCTCTGATGCTTTTCAGCTCTTCTACGGCTTGCTGATATTGCGAGTCCGCCACCGTTACTCTCGACTCGACCAGACTCGTCGCGAGACTCTGTCGCTCTGCCTTCAGAATCGCTGTTTTGGTTTCCAATTCCGAGAGCTCCTGGTTAATCTCGCCGATTCTTTTTTCTGCGGTCTCGACGACCTTTGTCGCGGCATCGAATTTTGCCACACGAGCGGTAAGATCGCGGATATAGTCCGGTCCGACCTTTGGCGTAGTGACCTCTGCAGCTTCAACGACCGGCGTAGAATGGGCTCGAACAGGCTCTGCCCGAGTCGCGGGCGTCTTCTCTTTGACATTGATCTGTGCCGCGTCCCCCCGAAAAGGTCTTGCCCAAGCGGGAACGTCACCAATCCTGCAGGAACGAGCCATTGCGATACCGGCTGGATTGATTTGGATGAGGTCACCCTCATTGTAATACTCGAAATACCCACGCCTGGAGAACGTCTTGAGTACGCGACCGGCATCTCGTCTGCTCAAGGTTTCTCGAGAGCATTGAACGATTTTGTCGAGTGCATGTCCGCGTCGAAGCACGGGCGCAGCATCTGTTGACCAATCTCCGTGGCTACAGATGAAACGCAGGGAGAGCGCCACATTGTCAGGATTTTGCGTAAACATTGACGCCCGTTGTAATGACGCCTCCTGATCGTCGGGAGACTCATCGTCAACCCAATCAGGCGACTTGATGCGTGCAGGAGAAACAGTCGAAGCGCGTCTGCGCGCCTCAGCAGCTTCTGCATCTTCCTGAGCTTTCTGACGCGCTTGTTCGAGGTCATATGCCTGAAGGATTTCATTACCTCGTGCGCCAAAACGGTACATTCCGCTTTCAGGACTGCTATTTACCAACAAGCGATTGGTAATTGCTCGCAACACAACACGAGCCGTGTCCCCTTTGTAGTGGGAATCAGCGCGTAGCAACCGCGAGAGCGCATATGCTTCACTGAACTCCACCTGGTCTTTACCAAGACCGTTGCGGAGTTCGACGACGATGAGGTTCGCTATCTCACCCTGACCCACGGAACGTTCCATAGCTTTTGCCGATGTTGCGAGTTGCTCGTCACTGAACAATGCTGAGCTTGCAGGCGAGATGTGACCTGCATGGCCATTCATCTTTTTCGCGTCCACAAGGTGTTGACCCTTTTCGATCGCAATACCAAGACGTCCATACATCAACTGGGCATCGGTGCCGCTCGGAAAACGCAGTCGCCAGAGCCAGCAGTTGTCTTCGGATGACTGATAGAGGAGCAAGACCGCCGGTTCGGCATCATTCTGCTCGTAGGCTTGAGTATGGAGACCTTGCGTGTGTGCACCGCTTTTCCTCGCTTCGACTGGAGTGAGGACAAGTTCGCACTCGAGTTTGATATGCGCCGCAAGGCGCGTTATATGCTTTTCGAGGCCAGGGATAATGGGTCGCAGTGTTTGCTGCTCGCAGGTTATGGTGAGGTTAGGCATCGTCAGGGACCTTCTGTTGCGTTAGAGCCTATGTCAAGGTGCAGTCCAATCTCAAAATACCATACAACATTAAAAAGTAAAGGGGCCATCACAAGGACAGCCCCTCTTATTTGCTATTCGGTCACGACTATTCAGCTGCCTCGGCCGGAGGCAAATCCTCCTGCGACGGATCGGAAGGATCGATTGCGCCGGACGCCATATCCTTGCTGGCCATGCTCACGAAGTGCGCATGACGGGGACGCAGACGCTTTCCACGCTTGCCCTTGTTGAAGTCATCGACGAGGTAGTCGTAGAGCTGATCAAGCGCCTTGCCCGACGCACCGCAGAGGTTCGCATGGATCGGTTCGTGCACATTGAACTTGTGCAACGCCTTTCGGAGCGGCATATCCACGAACAACCGCTTGTCGTCGCTCCTCCAAAACTCGGTGTGATCCGAGAGGAAACGCGCGAAGACGAAGAGGAATCCGAACTTAATGTGTGGCGCCTTCTGGTAGTGTTGGAGGTTCCTCAACCCCCAGGTGCTGTCGATCAGATCGAAGAACAGCCGCACATTATCGCGCATGACTCCGACGCCCACGTCGCCCAAGATGCGATCGAGATGCGCACAAACGACATCCTTGTCGTTCGACAGGCCGTTGACCTTGTGAACATGCAGGACGCACATGAGTTTGCAAAGGCTGAAAGCCCCCACAAACTTACTGCCCTTGTTCTGCGACCATGCCACCTTATCCTGAAGTGCAAACTTGGGATCACTGCAGAGCTTGTACAGCATGCCCACACCCTCGCTTGTCTCGCGGCGATTGAACATAATCTTGTCGGGGGATACGCGGCGTCGCCTGGTGTTGACGGTGATGAACATCTCCCTCTCCCACTCGTGAGTGGTATTGAAGTAGATGGTCACGCCCAAATACGCAGGCGGCACGTCAGGATTATCCGCCATGAACAGCTTGGTCGCCGTCACGCGCTGCAGACCGTCGATGATGAACGTCGGGTCCTGCAGATAAAAGATGCCGTCGCGGATCTGATACTTTTCACCGCGCATTCCGAGATCCAGATTCTGAAGCGGTTCGCCCTCTTCAAGGGCCTCAATAATACTCATGAGCGACGATGGCTGCTGCGCCTCACGTTGATAGTCGTCCACCTGGAGAGCACTGAGACTCTCCGGATGAATGACGCCTCGCAAGATGGTCCGCTCCTTGTTCGATGTCGACTTGCGGATGTTTGCATCGAGGATACGGATAGGGATCCTAACGGTCATGTGACACTCTCCGTCGTTGACCTGATGAAGAACGCTCGGTGCGGTACTCGTTTGCCGAAGGCTGAGCCCTATGTCCGAGACTACCGAAACGCTCGATAGTAGATTTACTATGACGAATCTACGATAAATTGTCAAGGAAAGTCCGTGGTGCCCTACTTCGTCTTCATATACGAGAGCCACCGTACGACATTAGTCATAATTGGCTCTCAAACCTATGCAAAAAACACATGGTTTCTCTCTTACTCCTCTCGTTCTTAGCTCGATGGTTGTGGGGGCTCTTTCCGCTCTCACGATCCTTGCCTTTGCGGGCATGGCGCATGCGGATTCCCTTCCGGGGATTGATGTCCACATCGGTGCCGGTGGAAATGCACAAGTAGAAGGTGCAAAGGTCACGGCAGTTTCCGGTTCGGATGTTAGCGCGAACACGTCGTTTGGTTCATCTGTTATGAACTGGCTCGTGAAGACCGACGGCAACACTGAATTCGCTGCGAAGGGCGGCGTATCAGGACTTGCGAATATCGCGGTCGGTGATGTGATCTCGTTTCGCGGTGCGATCGATCAGTCAGTCAGCGGCCTCACGGTAAAAGCGAAGGCGGTGAAAGATTGGTCAAAGACGCAAGCGAAGGCACACATTGAGGGAACTGTCAGCGCGATTAACACATCGCTGAATTCGTTCACGGTTGTGAACGGTAATGCCACGACTTCAGTGCAGACCGGTAGTTCGACAAAGTTCTCGGTTAATGGCAAGACAGGCGGATTTGCTGACCTCTTCCTCAACGCAAAAGTTCGCTTGATGGGCATGTTCAATGCATCATCGACAATCTTCAGCGCGACGGCTGTCGATGTCGCTTCAACGACAAAGAGTCACAAAGATGACGATCACGACGGTGGAAATGGCTGGATGCGCGGCTGGTTCCGTGGCAACTTCTGGGTTCACTTCTGGAATCATTAATTCTCACTCGTGAGCGGCGGCGGCTCGTTTCCTCTAGGAAACGAGCCGCCTTGCGATTAGAATAAATGTCTGGGAAGCATCGAAAGTAGTAAGGTGCAGCTACCCAACCCGTCTTCTATGACAGACACCCGTGCAAAAGCGACAGAAAGCGCGTATCTAGAGGCATACGAACACTATGCCGACGCACTGTTTCGTCATGCCGCGTTCCGCATTTCCAACCGCGAACGCGCGCTTGATCTCGTGCAGGATGCATTCCTCAAGACGTGGGATTATGTGCAAGGCGGTGGCGTTGTGGAACAGTACAAGGCATTTCTGTACCGCGCTCTTAACAACCTCATCATCGACGAATACCGGAAAAAGAAATCGTCGTCGCTTGACGAGATACTTGAAAACGATACGGGTGCGATGGAGGCTCGACTTTCCGAAGGTTCGGTGCGCGAGACGGAGGAATCATTTGACGAGGTTCGCATGCTTGCAGAAATCCGCGCACATATTCCCGAACTCCCCGACACCTATCGCGATGTGATAACGATGCGATATATTGATGGCCTAAGCCCCAAAGAAATTTCCACCATGATCGGCATTTCAGAAAACGTAGTATCCGTCCGCATCCATCGCGGCACCCACAAACTTCGTGAACTGTGCAAGCCAAGCCTGCACACGGACAACACAAAAATCGTATGAGTCAAAATTTTGAGAAACTAATCGAAACAGCCGGGGGAGAATATTCACTTTCGGCCGATGAACGCGCGAAGATGTCGCGAGTTATCAACGAGTACGTCGCGCACAAGCCACTACGCACGCCGCGGAGTTATTCGGTTTCTATTTCGTACTCATGGCTGTCGTTTGCCCATCGCCCGCTTGCTGCGGCGCTCGTCCTCGTGCTAGTCGGCGGCACCGGCATTTCATACGCTGCAGAAAATGCCCTCCCCGGTGATTCGCTCTACGCCGTGAAAACATACATCAACGAACCCGTCCGCATCGCACTCGCGACCACCGCGGAGGCAAAAGCCAATGTGCAGATCGATCTTGCCGAGCGTCGCATTGATGAAGCCGCAGCGCTCGCATCCGAAGGCCGCCTCGATAGCAAAACACAACAGGATCTCGCGGTAGCATTCGAATCCCACGCAACGGCCGCATCCGACAACATCCAGAAAACCGACGATACTGATTCCCCTGCCGCGGCCGAAATCGCTTCGCGCTTTGAGACGCGTCTCGCCGCACACGACGCCGTTCTTGCCGAAGTGCAGTCGGACGACAACGCCGACACCGCCGACCTTTCAAACGCTATCCACGATGCGGGACGCGCAATCGCCGCGATCCGAACACGCGCCGAAGAAAACGCATCGGTGAGCGACAATGTCATTGCAACCGTTGCCGCGGCACCAGCGGCAGCGACTCTCTCATTTGCTGCAAAGGCGATCTCACCGCAAGAAACGGCGACAACCGACACCACTGAAGACACGGCGGCGACAAGTGCAGAAAAAGAAGTCAGCCGCTCTGCCGCGCTTCGCATGCACGATGCGGCGAATAGTAAATTCAATAGCGTCCGCGCGGCAGTCGAGGCAAATACTGATCTCGATGCAAACGCAAAAGCGCGGGCCGAAGACCAGTTTACGCAGGTGCAAGGACTTCTCGCGGATGGTGATACACAACTCGAAAATGACGAGATCGCTGTTGCATTCCATTCGTTTCAAGACGCGCTAGTCATTACGGAAAAGATGGACGTGCTCCTCAAAGCGGCACCAACGCTCGCCAAAGCCCACTCGCGCTTTTCGCAAAACGGCCGCAACAACGATCGTGGACGTGGCAAAAACGCAACCGATATCAAAGCATCAACATCTTTCCGGGCGACAACGACGGTGCAGATATCAGCGCCAGCTTCGATAAAAGTTGAAATTCACAACGGTACTTCGGCAACCGGCGACATTAAAGTGCAAAACATTCTCCCGCCGACCGTGCAGATATTCCCTTCCGATGAGGGCAACGATAGTCACGACGGCGACGGCGGCTCAAACAAGATTAAAGTCAATATTTCGCTCTAGCGAACGCACGTGTTGGTTGGCATGTATCCATGTTGAGACCATGGTACTAAAGAGTACTCATGACATAAGTACGAAGAAAGCACAATATGGTACAGTGTGCGCCATGGCGCAGCTGAAAAAGACGATGTTCCGCGAATACGATATTCGCGGTAAAGAGACGGACGACGAGTTGAACGAAGATTCTATCTATCACATTGCACGCGGCTTTGGCAAAATGCTCCGCGATAAGGAGATTACCGAATGTATCGTCGGGCATGATGCGCGCACTACCTCGGAAAGTTTCCACGCGCAGGCACTGAAAGCGCTCCTCGAAAGCGGTATCAATTGTATCGACATCGGCACCGTCACGACGCCGATGTCGTATTTTGCACAGTACCATTTTAAGACAAAAGGCCTGTGCATGATCACCGCGAGTCATAATCCGGCCGGATGGAATGGACTCAAATTGGGCATGGATTTATCAAACACGCTTGGACCCGCTGATATCGGCCACCTCTACACACTTATTGAGGAGGAAGATTATGCCGGCGGCGTCGGTACGGTGCGAAAAGAAGATGTGAAAGATGCCTACATCGCGGATCTCGTCGGTCGCACAAAAATTGCACGACCGCTGAAAGTCCTCGTGAATACCGGCAACGGCACTGCGGGACTTTTTGCGCCGGAATTATTCCGCGCGGCCGGATGCGAAGTCGTCGAGCATTTCACCAACGTCGATCCATCGTATCCGAACTACACCGCAAATCCTGACGGCGAGAAAATGATGCAGGACACCGGCGCGCAGGTTTTGAAAAACGGATGCGACATCGGCATCGCGATTGATGGCGATGGCGACCGTCTCGGCGTGGTGGATGAAAAAGGCCAGATCGTCTGGCCAGATCGATACATGATGCTCCTCTCGCGCCTCGTCCTGGCGAAACATCCGGGCGCGAAGATCGTCTTTGACGTCAAAGTCTCCGAAGCGCTCCCAGAAGACATCGCCGCACACGGTGGCGTTCCTATCATGTGGAAAACAGGCCATTCGTATATCAAAGCAAAATTATCTGAAGAAAATGCAGCGCTCGGCGGTGAGATGAGTGGGCACATTTTCTTCGGCGATGATTTCTACGGATTCGACGATGCGTTTTATGCAGGCCTCAAATTGCTCGAATACTTGTCGCAGCAAAAGAGTACGCTTTCAGAAGAAATCGCCGGCACACCATATTACGTTTCCACGCCGACGATCCAAGTAAAGACGACCGACGAAGAAAAGTACGCAATAACCGACGAGCTTGTGGATATTTTCAAAAAGGAAGGTTACAAAGTCGTCGATATCAGCGGCGCACGTGTCTATATGCACGACGGCTGGGGCCTCGTGCGCGCGTCGTCTAACACCCCAACGCTCGTTCTCCGTTTCGAAGCAAAGACCAGTGAATCGCTCGAAGCAATCAAGCAGATTTTCAAAGAAAAACTTTCTGCCTTCAAAAGCGTGAGTAAGGATTGGGATTCCAGCGGGCATTAAATAGGGTCCGCCGAATTCCTCGAGCGGACCCGTGATGGTCATCAGTCTTTCTTCTCGCTCGAATACATGGTTTCGGCATGTTGCCGGTCGAGAATTTGCAGCGCCTTCTCTGCCAATAAGTGTGCGAGCGAAGGATACGCTGACTTGCGAGCACTTTCACGCTCATGTTCCGGGAGTGAATCGACGTACTCTTCGATTTTCACTTCCAGACCGTGCACCTCGATGAGGATTGAGGCGACACCGACGATATGTGATGCAATCCCCTTTGCTATCGTGTCTATACTTTCTTCTGGAAGAAAATAGATTGGTGCTTTGACTTCAGACATGATCAGCTCCATGGTTGCCTTGGCCTGTATCATACAAACACGTGCGCAGCTGCAATGCAATATGCTACAATACCCCCTCATGTCAGAACCAGCACTTGTAATTAAGGATTTAAAAAAGAAATACGCCAACGGCACCGAGGCGCTGAAGGGCGTTTCGCTCACCGTCCCCGCGGGAGACTTTTTTGCGCTGCTTGGGCCTAACGGTGCGGGAAAGACGACTATCATCGGTATAACAACCGGCCTTGTGAATAAAACCGAGGGCACCGTGAGCGTTTTTGGGCACGATATTGACACCGATACGGAGATGGCAAAGGCACAAATCGGGCTCGTCGGGCAGGAGTTGAATTTCAATCCGTTTGAAAAGCCAATCGATATCATTGTGAACCAAGGTGGCTATTACGGCATCCCCCGTACCGAGGCCGTCCCTCGCGCAAAACAACTTCTCACCGACCTCGGACTCGGTGAAAAAATGACCGGTCGTGCGATGGAGCTCTCCGGCGGCATGAAGCGCCGTCTCATGATCGCGCGTGCGCTCATTCACAAGCCACGCTTTCTCATCCTCGACGAACCGACCGCGGGTGTCGATGTAGAGTTACGTCGAGGCATGTGGGATTATTTACGCAAACTGACTTCGGAAGGTCTCACGATTCTCCTCACCACGCACTACCTCGAAGAAGCAGAACAGCTCGCAAAACACGTCGCGATCATTAGGAAGGGAGAAATCGTCGCAAACGGCACGATGGACGAAATCCTCGCGCTCCACGAAGACAAAGGCGACACCGGTTACCGCGGCGGCAAGCTTGAAGAAGTGTTTATCCAGCTTACCAGTGAGAAATAACACGGATATGAGAAATGAGAAATCAAAAAGTAGAATGACAAATAAGAATGTGAGAAATTCCTCGATTTCTGCTTTGTACTTCTCATTTCTAACTTCTACTATCTAATTTCCTTAGCTATGACCCCCCGACAAAAATGGATTTCGTTCTACACAATGCTCCGCAAAGACGTGGTGCGCATGTTCCGCATCTGGGTGCAGACATTCTTGCCGTCGGTCATCACGTCATCGCTGTACTTTTTGATTTTCGGCACGGTACTCGGTTCGCGCATCGGACAAATGCAAGGAGTGAATTATATGAGCTTCGTCGTTCCGGGGCTCGTGATGCTCTCGATCGTGACGACAAGCTACGCGAATACGTCGTTCATGTTCTTCTCGTCTAAATTCTTCGCACGATCGATCGATGAAATCCTCGTCTCACCGACGCCGCCGTGGCTGCTTATCGCCGGATTTATCGCGGGCGGCATCGTGCGCGGTATTCTTGTCGGCACGATCGTGCTGCTCGTCTCTGTTTTCTTCACCGGGCTCCACCTCGCGATCCACAATCTTCTCATCATCTTTGCATTCGCAATTCTCACGGCGCTCGTCTTTTCGCTCGCCGGCCTCGTGAACGGTATTTACGCAAAATCAATAGACGGCATCAACATCGTCCCGACCTTCGTCCTCACGCCGCTCGTGTACCTCGGCGGGGTCTTCTATTCCGTCCACTCGCTTCCTCACGCGGCGCAATACATCACCTACGTAAATCCGGTCTTCTACCTCATCAACGGCTTTCGCTACGGCTTCCTCGGCATCGCCGATATCCCGCTCTGGATTTCCATCGCAATCCTCTCCAGCATGATCGTCGTCCTTGTCAGCATCAATTGGTATTTCATCAAGAACGGCTTGGGTCTCAAGCAGTAGTTGTGCTCGAAGTCCGAAAGTGACATAGTTGGCGCGGCAACCGCGCTACGAAGCGCACAATAGTGGAGAAAAGAGATGTTACAGGGCTCAGCACCTGTTGTGACGGCGCGAAAAAGGCACGATATTGACGACATTGCTGGGGCAACGGCTGCCGCATGCATCAATATGCGAGTACGCCAACTCTCGCGTATCATCACCGGTGTGTACGACGATGCTCTGCGCCCACTGGGGATCACCAGTAGCCAGTTTACCCTGCTCGCGCACGTTGCTGGTCGAGATGGAATCAGGCAAGTAGAAATCAACAGATTGCTCGATATCGAGAAGTCGACCAACGCACGAAATTTTAAGCGAATGCTTGCACTCGGGCTTATCACGATAGGTCCGCCTGCCGGTCGACGCGGAAAACATTTGCATCTTACGCAAAAGGGCGAGGCGGTGATCAAGTCGGCCTACCCGCTGTGGCGGGAGGTGCAGTCACGTGTTATTGCAGCAATCGGAACAGGAACTCGTGCCACGTTGGAGTCGCTCATCTCTGCGGCGAGCAAACTCTGATCTGACACCAGAACGCGCATCGACGGCCGCCCACTTCGAGTGGCGGCCGTTTCTTTTTCCCGAATCGCCTATGAAAATCCCGCGGGCAGCTGCGCTGCCCGCGGGTTCTATTAGCGAACCTGCAGTTCGTTTTCTTCGAATACAATACCTTCACTTTCAATGACCACGCTCTTGCGTTCACCTTTTTTGATGAAGCCTGCGGGAATAACGCGGAACGGATACGTTCCCTGCTCGATAATCGCGCTAATCTTAACAACCTCGGCCGCTGGGACGTATAGTGCAAACCCTGCGCCCATGTTGAAGGTCGAATACATTTCGCGCCGCGTGACCGGACCCCTTTCTTCTATGAAGTCGAAGATGGGAAGTTGGTGCGGCATGTTCACGATCGTGTAGGTAAACGGATGGCGATGCCGCATGAATTTTCGCCATCCATGGCCGGTGATATTCACCGCATAATGGATCGGAATCTTTGCTGCAAGGCAATCTTCGACAAACGCGACATAAATATGTGTCGCATCGAGAAGCGCCTCGCCGTAAGTCCTTCCATCCGGCGTTTCCGTCAAATACCCCTTTGGGAGCATGCTCGCGATATGTCGAGCAATGGTGACTCCATTGGCATGTATTCCCGAACTTTCCAATATTACGATCGCATCGCCATCTTGTATCGTCCCCGTAATACCGAATTCGGGAACAATCCCGATCGCGGCACCACCGAGGTCCGCTGCATTTTCGTGCACGATTCCCTTCAAGACAGGGGTTTCGCCGCAACCCCACGCACAGCGCGCAAGCATACACGCTTCTGCATACCCTTCAGCGAGATCGATGCAACGCCCTTCGTGCTTAAACCAGTCGGACGTCCCGGTCGAACAGTACATGGAAACGACAAGCGGTAAGGCCAGTGTCGCCATATCGTTGACGATCATTGCCAAGTTACATTGTGCGATCTTCCGATAATGAGAAATGCCGGTGAGACGCAACATTTCGGTGGCAACAAGCTCCTTCGTTCCTAAGCCTTCTTCCACGAACGCAAGTCTCTGTGTCGCATAGAACGACATCCACTGTTCGAGCAGATAGGCACTCTCGCCCCGACTCCAGGACACCTCACGAAACCCGTGCCGCATTGGAAATTCTGCTGTCTTGAGTGCTGCTGCTTGGCACCTTCGTTTGAAAGCGTCAATTGGATCGTAATCGACGCCGGTCTGCGCATAGGTCATTGCATTCGTTTGCATCGCATCCTCTCATTCGTTGTATCATAGAACAGAAAAACCAGAGGGTTTCCTCTGGCAGCTGCATACAGAATATCCCATCCCTTATACATAACAAGGGCGCCCGGATAAGGCGCCCCTTTTTGTTTGTTGCGGACGTTTGATTACGCCGCAAGTTCCGCGGTCATCCACGACCCGAGTTCTGCAGCGGATTGTAGATTGTTGAAGTACGGCCCATCGCCGTACGATTCGCCGTTTGGCGCGATTATGGTCACGTGATATCCGTGCCGGCCTTCTTGTGTGAGCACGATCTCGCATCCGTGAGCCAGGTAAAAGACCCGACCTTTTGCCATATAGTCAATCCTACCCTGCTTCACGGATGGGTCGTTTCGATAGTACGGCTTCAATACGTCTGCAAGTTTCTCTGGTAGCAGCATCTCTTTACTCCTGTTGCGTTACATTGCCCCTCCGAAAAACCTACCACAACGCTGCGGGAGTTGCCACTCAAGCTCTTTCCAAGTCAACCCATGTATATTTCAACCCTTCGAACTCTCGCTCCT
The DNA here is from genome assembly GCA_023267655.1 of Candidatus Kaiserbacteria bacterium. Classification (GTDB taxonomy): domain Bacteria; phylum Patescibacteriota; class Minisyncoccia; order Phycocordibacterales; family UBA2100; genus UBA10103. Next base: position 117,781 of record JAHFMV010000001.1, on the reverse strand, counting down.
CTTCAAATACTTTCTTTGTGAAAACTTTTTCGTATTCGGGAAAAAACGAATCGGCTTCCTTTGAATCATCGATCAGCGTCAAATACAACTTGTCGGCGTATGAAATGCCAAGCTCGTAGATCTGCCCACCGCCGATGATAAAGACTTCTTCGCCGCCGAGCTTTCGCTTCGCGAGCTGGATCGCTTCTTCAATCGTATTTACCGCAAGCACGCCTTCGTACGCCCACGCCGGATCGCGAGTCACGATGATATTTGTCCGATTCGGCAGCGGCTTTTTTAAAATGGCAACAATCGATTCAAACGTCTTCCTCCCCATCACGCAGGGATGCCCATTGGTAATCGAGCGGAATCTCTTCAGATCATCGGGAATTTTCCACAACAGATCATTCCCTTTTCCGAGCTCGCGCAGTCTTCCGATCGCGCCAATCATACTAATCGTATGCTCGCTCATATTCAAAGTAAGTCGCGAAACTGCTTCTCATTCAATCCCGCCAGCTTGATCAGTGCCTTAAGAAGCGGCCGCTTAACGTCGCCCGAATGATTTGGGATGATGAGCATGATACCATCTGAATTCTTCAATCGAACATGACTTCCCTTCTGCCCTGCAATAAGGAACCCCGCCCGTGTGAAGGCACGGATCGCTTCTTTTGCCGTGATGTTCGGCAAACGCGGAGCCATAATTACACCGTTACTGGGATGCGCACACTGACGGCAAATTCAGATTCTTCGGGAATGTCTTGTTTGTCATTTGCAAGCCCTTCGAGGTAGAGCTCAATGGCTTCTTTTGTGTTCTGAATCGTCTCTTCAATCGTCTCCCCTTGTGAAAAGCAGCCCGAAAGCGCAGGTACGCGCGACCAAAAACCACCCTCTTTTACGGGCTCAATCTGGACGGTATATGAGTGCTCTTTCGTTTTCATACGTAGACACTATATCATATTATGCCGCTTTGTAATCCGACTTTAATTTCTTGATATCGCCGTTGAAGACGAGCTTCATTTCTTTTGCCTTTTCTTTCTTCCCTTTTTCGACGACGTCCTTCATGTGCCATCGTGATTTGCGCGCGATGACCGGCTGCTTGAGTTCTTCAAAAACAACCTGACAGATGCGTTCGCCGGGATGTAGTTGGATCACTTGCGATCGGGTGTTGTTACGGATCGGGAGCGTGAGGGGTCCTTCATAGCCGGAATCGATGATTCCCGTGAGGTCGACGGAAAGGCCTTTTCTATTTACCGACGAACGCGGATACAAGACCGCCATAAGATCGTTCGGGATTTTTATCGTCTCAAACGTTGAGACGAGTACGTACTCTTGCGGTAAAAGGTCAAATGACTGCCCTTGCTCCAGCTCAATCACGTCGAAATATTCCGGTCCGTGATCACGTAGAGGATCGATCATCATTGCTTCACGCCCCTCTGCCGTCATACGCCATGATTTTGGAATGAGAAAGGTAAATCCGAGACGAAGATCAATTGCATGCGCTTGTATCTGGAAAACATCAAGTCCAGGAGAGACGACAATATTTTTGTCCTTCACTCGCTGCAAAATTTCTTCTTTTGTGAGGATTGCCATAGTTGAATTATAAAACAATCTGCAAGCCTTTGATCGCCTCCTGCGGTTTGTAATCACCAAACGCCGCAATCATTTGATCCACCAATTTCACATCCTTTTTCTCGGCGCGATCATACGAATTCTTTGGCAGTGCGATCTTCAGGGTCTTATGGGTATTTCTTCGACGCAGCATTTCTTTCACGGCATCGTACTGATTGTCATACACATGCGCATTGGAAATCGAATGCGAATATACGCCTGATTTTACGCCTAGTTTCTGCGCGAGCATGTGCTGCAAAAGAGCGAACCCCGCAACATCCGATGGGAAGCCCAAGACCATGTCATTGGAGCGGACGATGTTGTGAAGGTTCAGCCTGCCGCCAATAATGTTCACCGTAAACGAATACGGACATGGCACGTTTTTGCGATTCGTCACACCAAGCCCATCTCCTGCCGGATCCCACGTGATGACGACACCATGACGTGATGTCGGCTCTTCTTTCAAATGCTTCATGAGGAGACCGAGCTGATCGCGGCCAAAATGTTTGCGCCAGCGGTAGCCATAGGCGACGGTCACGACATCCGCCGGATTCGTAAAGATGTCCCAGATTTTCGTATAGTCGCGCAAAAAATCTGCGGGCTTGCGCGCACCGGAAACAAACCAAATCTGCTCTGCAACAAACATCTTCACCGGAATTTTGCGCAGCGTGAGGAGTGGAAATCCTTCTTTCTCAGTATCAATCGAAAAATGCATTCCTGGAATTGCTTTCACTTCGTGCCCAGTTCGTTGGTTTTTTTCAGGAGTTCCTTCCTTGACGATTCGCTTCAACATGTCTTGGTAGATGGAATCGAATCGAGCCATAGTCCGGAGATTATATACCGCGCGCGTCCCGTGGTATACACTGCTGAGGCAAAAGAGGACACAACACCATGAATCCAATCAAGTATCCATATCTTCCCGAAGGACGAACAATCAAGTACGTCACGCTCGACAATCCATGGATGGCTGCCGCGAAAGAATTTTCGCGCTTACATGCAACGGACCGCCAGATGCCGACAGGAGCCGTCATCGTAAAAAACGACCGAATTATCGGAAGCGGTGCAAATCAGGTGCCGCTTAAACATCCGCTTCTCGCACGAATTCACAAGGATTATTTCTGCGTACGGCGAGTTCTGAGTATTCCATCGGGACAAAAGTATTGGCTCTGTCCAGGATGCGCAGCGTCCAAACATCACTCGGAAGCGCGATCCGTGCGCGATGCACACAGTCATGGTGAAGACACAAACGGCGGTGATATGTATCTGTGGGGCCATTGGTGGGCTTGCAAGCCTTGTTGGGATGCCGCTATAAGCGGCGGCATTCGGGATCTTTACCTCCTCGAAGGCAGCGATCAGCTCTTTAACCGCGACATCAAAGGTAATGTTGTCGGGAAACAATTTGAATAATAACGGCCGGCAGTTTGACTGAAACTGTCGGCCGTTTTCTATATACGACGCACCCGCCCCATGCGCTTCCGAGGGGTATACTTACCTGATGGATTTCGATGAGTACCAGACGCTTGCCAACAGAACCGGCAATTTCGAGGGAAAACAGGCTGAATTTGCGCTTATGTACCTCGGCCTTGGTCTCACCTCGGAAGCGGGCGAAGTGGCCGATAAGATCAAGAAAATAATTCGCAATGACAACGGCATGATCTCGCCGGAAAAGCGCGAGGCGTTGAAATTGGAAATCGGCGACGTACTCTGGTACTGCTCACAGCTCGCGCGCCACCTCGAAATCCCCTTTTCTGAAATCGCGCAAGCAAATGTCGACAAACTGGCTGATCGTGCGACACGGAACGTCATAGCCAGCGATGGTGATAACCGCTAATATGATTTAGATACCTTCATTTTAATTATTCGGCTAATCTGTCAATCTATGGATCGTTATCTCAATGTAAAAAAACAGGACAAAGAAATCTACCAAAAAATAATCGCTGAAAAGAATCGCCAAGAGGAGGGGTTGGAGCTGATTCCTTCGGAAAACATCGTTTCGCAGGCTGTTTTGGAGGCAATGGGGTCAATTCTCACGAACAAGTACTCGGAGGGCTACCCGCATGCGCGCTATTACGGCGGCAACGAAGTCATCGACGAGATTGAAGACATGGTGCGTGAGCGCGCCAAAAAGCTCTTCAAAGTTCCCTTCGTGAATGTCCAGCCGTATTCCGGTTCTCCGGCCAATTTGGCAGTGTATCTCGCCACGTGCAACCCCGGCGACACGGTCATGGGCTTGCTCCTCACCGACGGCGGGCACCTCACGCATGGTTGGAAAGCAAGTGCGACGAGCATGTTCTACAAATCAGTGCAGTATGGCCTCAAACCCGACGGTTACATGGACTTGAAGGAGATCGCACGACTCGCGCGCGAGCATAAGCCGAAATTGATATGGGTGGGAGCCACGGCGTATGTGCGCGAATTTCCCTTTAAAGAACTCGGCGCAATTGCGGATGAAGTTGGCGCATACCTAGCCGCCGATATCGCGCACATCGCCGGCCTTGTTGTCGCAGGGGCGCATGTCTCGCCTGTTCCGTATGTGCACGTCGTGACCACGACGACGCACAAAACGCTTCGCGGCCCGCGTGGCGGTATGATAATGGTCACTACAAAGGGACTCGCGAAAGACGCGGAACTTGGCGCAAAAGTCGACCGTGCGATCTTCCCTAATTTACAGGGCGGCCCACATGACCACACGACGGCCGCTATTGGTGTCGCACTCAAAGAGGCCGCAACTCCCGCGTTCCGTACCTATGGCAAACAAATCGTGAAAAACGCAAAAGCGCTCGCAAAAGCACTTATGGATCGCAGTGTTAATCTCGTCACGAATGGCACTGACAACCACATGATGCTCATGAAATGCGGAACCGGCCGAGGAGCTATCGTGGAAATCGCGCTGGATGCCATCGGCCTCACGACCAACAAGAATACGATCCCTAATGAACCATCCTCCCCGTTTTACCCGAGCGGCATCCGCCTCGGCACGCCGTCGATCACAACACGTCGAATGAAAGAAAAAGAAATGAAATTGATCGGCAATTACATTGCGGACGCCATGGAAATGGTGAAAGATGTCGATTTGCCGGCGGAAAAAGGCGTGCGCAAGGCATTTCTCGCTGAATGTAGAAAAGACTTCGCAAAAAACAAAGAATTAGCCAAAATCCGTAAAGAAGTCATGGCGCTCTGCAAAAAGTTTCCGATTCCGACGGTGTTTAAATAAACGGCTCGCAGTTTCCCTTGCGAGCCGGTGTGCGATTTCACCGGGAGAGTTCCTCGTCGATTTCCTCTATCGTCGGTACGTCCCAAAGTGTATTTTTCGAGTAGCGTCTTTTTCCCCGCCGATCAATTCGAAATCGAACAAGCTGCTCTTCTGTCGCATGTGTCATGAAATTCTCAATCTTGGCGGTGATTTCTGCGCTACATGCTCTAACTCCGCGCTCGATCTGCCCTATTGTCGAGCCCTCCAGGCGCAACGCTTTACTGAGCGCTTTCGCTGTTAAGTTCTTCTCGACACGATACGCCTTGATACGTGCGGCTAATGTTGAATCGCCCATTGCTGTGATCTCCCTGTTGAATTCTTAAAATAGAATACCCCTTACCTTAATCGACGTCAAACCGGAACACCTGATCATATGTGTTGGTTCTTAGGCGTTTCTGCGTCATACTACTCACTCATGCTCTTCGGGATCGATCTTGCTCACTTGATTCAAATCCTCGGGTATCCGGGCATTTTTGCGATTATTCTTGCCGAGAGCGGGCTGTTCTTTGCGGTGTCGCTCCCGGGCGCTTCCCTCCTGTTCACGTCCGGATTCCTCGCTTCACAAGGATTCCTCAATATTTACATACTTCTTGCGATCGTTCTCACGGCTGCAATCCTCGGCGATTCAATCGGCTATTGGTTTGGCGCATGGGTCGGCCCGGCGCTTTTCAAACGCGAAGACTCGCGTTTTTTCAAGAAAGCATACTTGCGGCAGACGCATGACTTTTTTGAGAAGCACGGCACGAAAACGATCCTGCTCGCACGGTTTATCCCGATCGTCCGCACGTTTGCGCCGATCCTCGCCGGCGTGGGCGCCATGCAATACCGCACCTTCCTCTTTTACAACGTCCTCGGGGCGTTAATTTGGGGCGGTGGATTTACGTTTGGCGGTTACTTCCTTGGGCACTCGATTCCCGGTATCGAGCACTATCTCGAATACATCATCATCGGCATCATTCTCGTCACGATGCTGCCGATCGCGTACGAAATTTTCAAACAAAAAATGGCCAAACAGGGATCAGAAAAAAGGTTTAACCTTTTCCAGCCCACAACAGAGCCGCGAGAAAGGTTAAACCTTTCTGGATCATTGCCACGCGCGATTATTTTCGACATGGACGACACACTCGCGGACAGTTTTGTCCCGCCGAGCGATACAATCCTCGACAAGCTGTTGCGTCTTTCCCAAAAAATCCCAATCGCGATCATGTCGGGCGCGGCATACGCGCGTATGGAACGCGATATCTTGAGTCGAATTCCAAAGGAACCAACCGATGCTCATTGGTACGTTTTTTCCGATAGCGCTGCGCAATGCCACGCGTGGGAGCATCATGAATGGCGCGAAAAGTATAACTTTCCGCTCACGGACAGTGAACGCATGAAAATCTCGACAACTCTCAAAGACGCGGTACGCGAAAGCAAAATCTTTAGCGAAAATAGCGACACGTCGCGTATTCTTGAACGTGATACATCGGTCGCCTTTACGGCGCTCCCTGACGGCGCGTCGCAGGCCGAAAAGCGTGCGTGGGATCCGACGAGCGAGAAACGCCAGAAAATGATTACTATCGTGAAGACTAAACTTCCCGAATACGAAGTCCTCATCGGCGGAAAAACGACAGTCGACGTAACACGCCTCGGCATGACGAAAGCGCATGGGGTCGAATGGCTCGCCAAAGAACTGCGCGTCCATCCGAGCGACATGCGCTTCATCGGCGATGGATTTTATGAAGGCGGCAATGATGCTGTCGTTATTCCGACGGGAATTCAGACAAGGCAAATATCTTCACCGTCCGAGACGGAGGAAGTGATAGATGCCCTTTTAGCGAAATTTTAAAAGAGAAATTTCAATTTACAATTCTCAATTTTCATTGAATTCTCAATGTTCCAATGATTTGAAAAGAACTCTGTTTGAAAATTGCTGCATTGGAGGTTGATTGAAAATCGGAAATTGATAATTAAAAATTATTTTTGCTGTACTCCCGCCATTGGATCTTTGCCAGCTTTAATGTTCGCCGATACTTGCGCCACCCACGCCTCACCCGGATTCAATTGCACGACGCGATCAAGCGCAATGACCGCATCCGCTTTGTCACCCACATGATAGAGACTTAAGCCGAGATAGAACAGTGCGTTGGAATAATCGGGCGCGAGCTGCACGGCTTGCGCAAGCGCCTGCGCGGCATTTTGGTACGACTGTCCGGCATATAAGATATAGCCGAGATTAAACCAGCCGAGCGGGTCTTGCGGTACTTGCTGCACTGCGGCCGTTGCGGCGGTCACGGCGGCATCGCCTTTGCCATCGGCCGCTTCGACTTGCGAGAGTAAGAACTGCGCCGCGGCAAAATCAGGCTTTAACTTGAGTGCATCCTGCAAGTACGTACGAGCAGATGCGCGGTCGCCTGCGGCGACCGCAAGCTGCGCAAGACGGAACTTCGGCACCGGATTCGTCGGATGCGCGGCAAACGCCTTTTCATACGCTGTTTTTGCTTGATCGTACGCGCCGGCGATATTTGCGCCGGCCAAATTGCTGTATACCTGCGCGAGCAAGAGCCAATTTTGGTAGTTGGTGCCGTCGATTGAGACCGCGGTGAGACCATGCTGGATCGTATCTTGCAGCGTCACTTTTAATTTCTGCGCGGCTGCCTGATTGTTCGGATCAGTTTCTTTGATCTGTTTTGCAAGCTCGACAATGCCCAATTCCGCTGCCGCGCGATGCGCGCGATCATTGCGCGGAGAAATAAGAAGCGCGACTCCAAGGACGTTTCCTGACTGTGCGACATCATTTGAGTTCTGATAAATGTACGCGGCTTTGTTGACAAAGATATTCGAAAGAACTTCCCGTCCGACGATACCCGCTGCAGCAATCGCCGCGAGAACGATGACAACAAGAATCAGCATTCGTATTCCATCGCCGATATTCGAGACACCAATGCGCACCACGCGCAGTGGCGCGTCGCCGGTCGCGAGGACTGCAAGGAAGCCGAGGCCGATGAATGTCGCGGCCGTGAGCGCCGTCCCCGGCGTGTAGATCATGTAGTACGCAACGAGGTACGCGATGCTAACGAGCGTGACGCCAAAGAGAGCGCGCCCGTGGCTCAATGGTCGTGATTCGCGCACAAAGCGCCACACGAGGCCGAGCATCACGAGAATGAGTGCTGCCCATGCGATGAGGCCGATCGCGCCAGCGGTAAATATCGAGGTTGGAATGATGCCCACACCATAATTGAAATCAGAATCCCAAAACGGCGTCGCATTCACGCTCGTCGGCTTGTGCAATCCCCACTCGCGAATGAATGAATTCGGACCCGAGCCGAAAATAAATTCGCCCGGTGCTTGGAGAGACTGTTTCGCAACGTCGAACGTGCCCTGCCACGATGGACGCACCTCCGTCTGCACGATTTGGATTGGTGCGGGAAGTTTGTCCCATATTTTTGTGCCGAAAAAGGCCGCGCCCGCGAGAACGACGGCGAGTGCAAACGGAACGGCCACGCGACGCAGCGTTTGCACGGGCGTTAGGCCGTCGTGCGAGAGTGACGTGCGTGCAACCGCGGCAACCGTAATGCCAAACAAAATCGCCGTCGCCCATAACACATCATTAAAATGGATGACGATCAGGAAAAACGCCGCACAGAGAGACAAAGCAATCGGGATGTATCGCTTCCAGCCGGTGAAGTAATCCGCACGCCATAGCATTACCGAAATGAAAAACGATAAGCCGGCAATGATGCCGAGGTCGTGCCATGAGCCAAATGGGTTCGCCGTTTGCCCGACAAGAGCGCCCCCGAGCGAGAACCACTGCGGGAAGAACACGTAGAGCGCTTCGAGCGCAAAGAGGCCAATGAGTCCGAGAACGAGCCCTTGTACTACGAGGCGCATTGCCGCGTTGTTACCGACGAACGCAAATGCCGTGAGGACAAAGAGTGACGACATAAGCGCAACCGCGGCGAGTGTATCTTGTTCCGTACCTTGTCCGACGAGTGACGCGGTATTCCATCCGGTAGCAAGAGTCGAGATGAGATACGCGATAGGCAGCAACATGCTCACGTACACGAGGCTGCTTTGTGGCACGTGCACGATGCCCTCGGTGAGCCGCGCATACACCCATACGATGATAGCGATGATAACCACCGCGGCGATGAACAACACTTTCGATTGCGCGACCGCTGCATACGGGAGCGGGATAATGAAAAACGGCAGGATCGCCGCGAGCCCAACTAAAAAAATCCGCGTGATGCCATCAGCAACACTAAAAATACCTCGACGAGACGTTGCGTGTAATTCCATTCCGGAAATTGTAGCATGCTCGAAAAAATCTCAAGCGCTCGCGCACTGTGGAGAAAAATGGTATAGTACTTTTCTGCATTAAGCAGTCGCTCTTTCGAAAGATTGAGAGGAAAGTCCGGACACGTGCACCTTACGGTGCAGGACGGTAGCGGGTAACGCCCGCCGGGGTAATCCTAGGGATGCGAACAGTGACGCCCGCGTCGAGAGACAAAGGGATCCGCAAGGATCAATCGGTATGGAAACATACCGGGTGCAACGGCTAAATTTCCTATCTACGTGCAAGGTCGTGTCGTCCAGCCTAAAAACTGAACGGAGAACCGCTTGAGGTGAGTGGCAACACTCATCCCAGATAAATGGCTGCTCTCGACAGAATCCGGCTTAATGTGCAGATATGTCACAACCCCCGCTAATCGCGGGGGTTTGGCATTTCCGGGTAAAAGTGATTCACTGGTACAAGAAGTCGTAGCCGATGGAGAGAAACATGGCACGGATATGGAAAGAACACTGGTGGTGGATTATTGCCGTTATTGCTGGAGCTATCATCATGATCATCGGCATCGTCACCGATGTTCAGCAGTCGCCCGCACAGGCATCAGACAAACCTAATATGGCGGAGTTCATGCGACTCGCACGTCTGTATTCCAATAAACCAAGGGGGGCGTTTAAATTTACTCTTTCGGATGTTGATTCCGGTGTGGGGATGTTTGAGGTCAATGTAAAATTCGAGAAAAAGGAAACATGGCGGTTGATCCTTACATTCGAAGAATTTGTCCCACGATTTGAAATCAACGCGCGGGGACGATCGGTTCCAGTCGGCTTTCTTGCCGAGGTTCCGGTAGCGTTTGTCGACAATGGACCTGACGGCGAATTTGATGCCTACGTGCCACTGTATACGGAGGCATCAATTGCCTTCAAAGTGATGTGGTCACGAGAACACTTGCAATCCTATTATGAGGGCATCGTTGCCGGTCTCATCAAACACCTTCGAAAGAAAGTTGCGGAAACGTAGAAATGCACGCCGGCGCGAGTACGCGCCGGCTCTTCTTTTTTATTTCTTCTCTTCCGGTGGCGTGTCCCCTTCGATAATTTGTGCTTGGATCGGCGAGACCATTGGTTCGTTCGGTAATCGTCCATCAATCACGATGTTGTTTTTCTTTTCAATTTCCTCCACCTGCGCGGCAAGCCCGCGCGAGAGTTTTTTCGTCAAATCCAGCGGCAAGACAAATGAATATGACTTTTCCGCCGAGCGAAAGACGATGTGCAGGATGCCGTTCAGAATACGTGCATGAAATCCCTCGATAAACACCTTCTCTGGCCCCGTCGAAAAATTAAAATCTGGTTCCATACGGTTAGTTATATCTATATTCTACCATTCTTGCTCGTTTGACGAAAGAATTGTACTGTTGCACGCAGCTGCTGAAATGGCCGGCAGAAAAGTGGAGGAGAAAATGACGAAAATTCTGAAGATGATTCTAGTTGCACTTTGCGTGTGTGCAGCGCCTGCGGAATCACAAGAAGAGAAAATAAGGTTCACAAACTTTGAAGACCTCCGTTGGATTGTGACGAACGCTTCAAAGATCGGTTCGCGCGTGACGACCATTCCAACGTATCCTCATGCGGGAGATAAATCGGAACCGACATGGCTTATCAAGTGTTACGGACCAAATTCGATGGGGTCGATCAAGCTGGGAAATAACACGCAGGTGCTTTTCCCCCTTATTGAAGTCATCATTGGGCCCCCGTCGAGGACGCATATGGTTGCTATCAAAGGCTGGATGTCTCGACCCCTCAAGCTCCAGGACAAGACCATTGAAATCCGGGGTGTGTTTAATGCGGCGATGAAGTCTCATGGCGAGACGCTCGACATCGGCATTCCAAGAGTTGATGGAACGTTGCAGTCGTACGAAGATATGATTCATAACGAACAAAACGCTGTGCGAGCTTTAGATGCACTTGTTGCCGACTGCAGAAAAATGCACGAAGAAAAACTAAAGAAGTGAGTCTCCGCGGCAGGCATCCCCTGCCGCGATTCGTTTGCGTATATGCTATACTCCCGTCATATGAACATGCCTGTCATCAAAATCCCAAAGCCGACAAAGGCTGATCTCGTGGCACGGCGAGCAGCATTGGCGCGCATAAAAGGCATGTGGAAAGGCGCGCGCGGCAAAGCGATCCTGCGCGAAATGCGCCAGGCGCGTAAATCTTGGGATCGTTAAGTGCGACATGTACGTACTCGATACCAATGCGATCGTCTACTACGTTAATGACGATCGTGAAGCCTTGGCAATTCTCTCCTCTATTCTCGCTGACGAAATCATCATTGTTCCCTCGATCGTAATCACCGAGCTTTGGAGTTCAACAAAAACATCGCAGACAGAGATGCAAAAAATCGAATCATTTCTCAACTCGACTCTCGTCGTAAAGCTCGACGCTGATCTGGCGCAAGCAGCGGGCATCCTGCGTCGTGATTACAGTATGTCCCTCGGCGATAGCGTTGTCGCTGCGACAGCTCTCGCGGCACGAGCAACCCTTTTTACCCGCAATGTCCGCGATTTCAAGAAAATCCCCGGCCTCCAAATCAAGAAGGTCTAACCCGCCGAACCCCTCAAATACCGCTATTTGAGGGGTTTGTCATAAACGGCTCCTACCCAATTTTCCTTGCCAATTTGACTGAAGAATCGTATTGTTGCGCGCAGTACAACCACTGATAGCCAGGAGGCGACAATGGCCAACAAAGACCCCGTCCTCAGTCTTGAGGAGTTCGACATACAACAGAACAACTTCGCCCTTTTCTTCTGCGGGAAACCCAATGAACATTTCATGGGTGACATGTACAGAGATGTCCCGGTATTCCGGCGTTGCTTCGCGGCAAACATCGAAGCATTCAACAGGCTAGCGGCGGAGCTATATGGTTTCGAGAAGCGTGATGAGCGAGGAACGCCTGACTTCGAAAGGAAACTGTACCAAGCGTATCTTCTCATGCATCCATTTGCGGAGAGTAATTGGGAAATGTTCGTGTAGGCAATGTGCGGCAGAGCGAAAGCTCTGCCGCGATTCTTTTTTACAGCGACAGCAGTGAGTCGACTTTGAAGTTTGAAAAACGTCAAACGGCGCCGGAAAAGCTCAGCGAGGTTGCAAGACTTGGCCTAGCGGCCCGGAGCGCAACCGAGAGGAGGTTTTCCGGCGGCGTCGGGTTTTCAAACTTCTTAGCCGCGAGCGGATTACTTATGTTTCGAGCCAGAATCCACCTCGTACGACGTATTCTGAGCCTCGAAGAAGTTGACCAACTCAAAGACATCCGTCGCCGTGGACATCCATTTTGCCGGATTGGTGACGTTGTAGTGCTTGCCGAGGCCTAATTCCTCCAAACGGCGATCCGCAACGTATTGCACGTATTGATTTACATAATCCGCGTTCAGCCCGAGGATGCCGCGCGGGAAGAGGTCTTGGTTGTAGGCGGTCTCCAAATTCACACCTTCGACGATGATACCGGCGATTTCCTGCGCAAACGACGCATCGACTAATTCTGCGTTCTCTTCAAGGATGTTATGAATGAGATTGATCCCGAATTTCAAATGGAGCGATTCATCGCGGATCACCCAATTGATCATCGAGCCCAAATTGCGCAGCTGATTTCTCTGACGGAATGAAAGCGCCACCATGAATCCCGAATAGAACCAAATGCCTTCCATCACGATGTTCGTCGCGACGAGATTGCGCAGAAAGTCTTTCTTCCCTTCCGGCGTCTCCACATCGAGCGAATCTTCCATCATCCGCTTCATGTATCTGTTGATGTACGCTTCTTTGGCGAGCATCGATGGTGTCTGCAAATGGATGCCAAAGACTTCGGTGCGATCAAACGGGAACGTCTGCAAGACGTACTCGAATGCGACGCAGTGGTTTGCCTCTTCCCACATTTGTTTGGCGAGATACAAGTGGCACTCCGGTGATTTGAGATACGGATAAATACCGAGCGCGATCGAGCGGTTCACAATCAGTTCCGCTGGGTTGAAGAACGCCATGAGGAATTTCACCGCATGCCGCTCGTCGTCGGTCATGTTTGCCCAGTCGCCGAGGTCTTCTTTGAGCGCAATTTCGTGCGGGAACCACGTGTTTCTGACTGCTTGCTGATAGAGATCATACGCCCACTGATAGCGTATAGGATGCAAATTCATGTCGTCCGGAGACGCTTTTCCAACTAACATATGCGCACTATGTTACTACTATTAATTTTCAAACCTATTGACACTCATTGGCAGGAATCGCATTGAGCTCTTTCGGCGGGATCTATCGGGCAGACGAATGCTTTTTCTTTTTTGATAACTATTGGTGCAGGTGTTGGCACGGTCGAAGCGGCTGGCATTTGGATAGGAGCGGACGAGACAACGGTTGCAAAACCCATGCGAGATGGTGCTGAAGCCATTTGCGCCGGTGCTACAGCCTGAATCGGTTGATACGATGGCGTCTGTAGTGGTGCTACGGCGATTGGTGCTACCGCAACCACCGGCTTCACCACATCCTGCACCGGTAAATCCCGTGAGATAGGCGAAGCCGTCATCTCACCGGGTAAACTCTGCTGCATTGCGGGTTGAATTGGCAGTGCTCCCTGTGCTGCTGCAGGAGCGAATCCGCGCGACGTTTCCACCGGCATCACGACTTCGACCGCAGGCGCGCTATTCGGCGTAAGTGGCATCGTCTCGTGAACGGTAACGGGCGACTGCTGGATCGGCGAGAGCGTTGGTGCTTCGGTCGAGATCGGCGACGCCACCACTCCGGCGAACCCACGCTTTGCGAATTGTGCGCCCTTGTTCACATGCGTCGTTGATTGCTCGGCGCTATGGCGCGGCTTCATGTGCAAGTAGTACGTCGTCTTCAGTCCTCGTTTCCACGCCGCCATGTACACCTGCTTCATCGCGTCCATGTCGCGGTTTTCGAGATAGATATTGCGCGAGAGCGCCTGATCTACCCATTTCTGCGCACGCGCCGCGACTTCAATGAATGCGTACGGTGATGTCGTAAATGATGTTTTGTAGATCTGTTTCAAGTACGACGGAATTTCATTGATCGCAGAAATATCTCCCTGCTGCTCGACGATTTTTTCTTTCACCTCATCCCAGAGCCCCATGTTTTTCAAATCCTTCACGAGGTTGTGGTTGATGTCCATGTACTTGCCGGAGAATTTGTTGCGCGAGAAAACTTGTGCGAAGCGTGGATCAATCCCCGGCGTCGTGCCCGCAACAAGTCCGATGTTTGCATTCGGCGCAACCGCCATAAGCGTCGCATTGCGCATGCCGCCTTTCACTTTTGCGCGCAATGCATCCCAATTCAGCTGCTTGTTGCGCGTGTCTTTCTTGAGGCCGGTCAGGAATCCGCGCTCTGCTTCGACGCGCGCGATCGTATCTACCGGCACCAACCCTTCTGACCATCCTGAGCCAACAAAGTGTTTGTACGAACCGCGCACTTTTGCGAGATTCGCGCTCTCATCGATCGCCATATAACTGATGAATTCGAAAATCCGGTCCGCAAATTCCGCGCCGTGACCGCTTTCATACGGAATGCCAAGCTGCTCAAGCGCATCCGCAAAGCCCATGACGCCGAGGCCGATCGCGCGGTTCTCGCTGTCCGAGCGGCGCGCTTCTTCGATCGGGAGCACATTGATATCAATGAGGTTGTCGAGCTGACGCACCGCAAGGCGTACGGTTTCTTCAAGCTTGTACCAGTTGACCTGCTTCCCTTCGATGTGCCCCGCGAGATTGAGTGAAATCAAGTTACAAACGGCGATATTGTCCTTGTCTTGCGGCAAACAGATTTCGGTACACAAATTCGACATGTGGATCGTGCCGGTGTTGTTGTTGAGCGCGCGCAGGTTGATCGAATCTTTCCACGTGAGCCACGGATGCGACGTCGATTGCAGTGCGGTGAGCATGTTGCTCCACAATTCGGTCGCCGGCATCTTCTTCCACATTTTCATTTGCCCTGCCTTTGCTTTCTCGATGTATTCCGCATACCGCTTCGAAAAGGCTTGGCCGTAGAGTTCGTTCAGATCCATTACTTCCTTCGGGTCAAAGAGATACCATTCGTCACCCGCCTCGACACGCTTCATAAATTCGTCGGAAATCCATGTCGCGGTATTTGCGGTGCGCATGCGCATGTAGTCGTCACCCGCGTTATGTTTCCAGTCGATATATTCCGGGAAATCATAGTGCCAGTTCTCCATATAGAAACAGAGCGCGCCTTTTTTCTTGCCACCGCGGACGATCGCATGCACTGCGGTGTCCATGATTTTGGCAAATGGGGTTGGGCCACTAGAGACCGTGTTTGAGGCCTTCAATGTGGAACCGGTCGCGCGTAATTTGGTGAGAGAAACGCCAAGACCACCTGATGCTTTTGAGATTTTCAAGACATCCGCGACTGATTTTGCGATATGGTCCATGTCGTCGTGGACTTCAAGGAGGAAACAATTGGAGAGCGCTGGACGCGAGGTGCCTGCACCGAGATTCGTGGAGCCGCCCGCGATATACAGGAGCTGCGACATGCGGTCGTAGAATTTGATCGCTTGCTCGGTCGGATTTGCTTCGTTATATGAGAGTCCCATCGCGATGCGCATGAAGAAATACTGGGGCGTTTCGATGCGTTTCTGCGCTTCGTTGCGCATGGAATAACGATCAAGAAGTGTGGAAACGCCCGCATAGGTAAAGAGCTCGTCGCGCTCGATTTTGAGGGCTGCGGCAAGCTTCTCAAGGTCGTATTTTTCTTGCATGCGCACGTCCAACAGACCGCTTTGCACCATATTTTTGATATGCACCGGGAATTGCGCTCGGTGTTTCGCATCCAATTCCGCCGGATCATCATGGAATTCGCCAACAACACGGCGATAGACCGTTTTCAAAAGCAAACGCACGCCCACTTTGTCGTATTCAATGTCTTCTTTGATGTTTTGCACCGCCGCGTTGATGGTCGCCATGTCCATCTCTTCCGTCGTGATTCCATCGTAGAGCGTGAGCTGCGTTTCGGTTGCGATTTGCGTCACCATCGAAATGGGATCGGTAAGTCCGATGCATGCACGCTCGATCGAGCGGTTGATTTTGTCCGCATTGAAGGGCTCTTTATTTCCATCACGTTTCGTGATTGTTATCTGGGTCATCATAGGCTCTGGCGTGTAAATTTTTGAATAATTTTCCCTGTAATTATCTTCGCGAAACGTTTTTTCGGGGGCATTTTACACGCCTGTTGTCTCGTAACAGGCCTTTCAAGTGCATCCCGGGCGCACGCACGCTCAGTTGTCTTAGGATACTCCCGAACGACCTCTTACTTCGTCCGGAAAATATGTGGATAACCCGTTTCTCGAGGGAAATCAGAGCGAAAAATCCAATTTGCTCCCCACCCCGATTTCGTGCTCTGTTGCGAAGCCCGCGGGTACTTCGAGGACATACCTCGCCGGTGTATTTGGCGTGAACGCATGGGGGTAGGTCGCGGGCGAGGACGACGGGACGATGTATACAACACGACCATCTTGAGAGACCCAAAGCATGTCGATGGAAAAAAGCATGTCTTTCATCCAAAACGAATAGATGCCGTCTTTCGGGAATACAAAGAGCATGCCTTGGTCTTCTGCAAGGCTGGTGATGCCGCTTAGGCCCTGCTCGCGCTCGGCGTCGGTAGTCGCGAGCGCAATATGCAGCGGTGTCCCTGCAATTGAAATGGTCTGCGTCGGGTGCAGAGTGAGACCTGCCGCAGGATGAGCAGGTTTCGAAAATATGAAAAATAAAAGCAGCGCGGCAGCCAGAATAATCACCATTCCTATGAGAATTTTCTTGTGCAAAGACACCATAATGCACTACCAATAACGTTCAAATTTGGATGCAGTTCTAGGCGTGGAGAAAGCGGCTCCTGAGGCGTATCCTAGATACGACGAAGGAGACGCAGAGGCTCCGCAACGACGAAATGCGCCAAATTTGAGCGTTTAGACAACTACGCCATTAATACGAGAATGACTGCCATCATAATGAATGACACCAGCCAGTATCCACTAACAATCGCGTAGTATTTGAACGGCTTCATCTCCCAGAGAACCATCCCGAGCATCGTTGGTGCGACAAACCCAACCCAGCACCAGAAGCCCAACTCAACGGCACCGATCCAGTCAAACACGCCCCACGCGATGCCAAAATAATCCATCACATACGCGACTACCATGGCCGCGAGAAACGAAATAAGCGCCATGATCGGCATCCGCTTCTTGCCTTTTTCCGCCATCTCCGGCGTCATTGCGATATTCGCCATCCAGGCAGTACCAAAGACGCGTGGGTTGTACCACACCATGCCGAGGATCACGTTGGCAATCCCGGCAACAAGAATCGGAAGAAATGTTACTTCAAACATAGTATTAAATAGCTGCGAGCGTCTAGCTTTTAGCTTCTAGTAAGTAATACGGTAATAATACCCTATGCAAAGCGGTTGACGCGAATGCCTGTGAGTAACTTTTAGTTGCGGAGGCGGCGGGATTCGAACTCGCGATGCCTTGCGGCATGCCGCCTTTCCAAGGCGGTGCACTAGACCACTGTGCGACGCCTCCGTGCGCCTATTTATAGCCTTTTTATCGCTCTTTCTCAATCTTTAGAGCCCGTTGAAAACCTTCAATTTCTTGAGGACGACTTGTTTGACGGCTTCCATCGCCGGAAGCATATATTTATATGGAGCGATGTCTTCGGCGTTTTCGGCAAGGCCTCTCGCGATGGCGTCTTTGTAGGCGACGCGGATTTCGGTATTGACGTGCACGATGCCCATACCGCGCTCTATCGCGCCGTGGACATCAGCATCAGTTTCGCCGGACGCGCCGTGGAGAACCATCGGAATACCGACGGCCTTACTGATCGCTTCGATACGTGGCAAGTCGAGCGCTGGTTTCGCCCGGCCTTTGAGAAGTCCGTGGATGTTGCCGACGGATGGCGCGAGAAGATCAACACCGGTCTCTTGCACGAATCGCGTCGCAAGCTCCGGCGTCGTCATATCGAGTCCCGCGCCTTCGGGAATGTCCGCATGTACTTGCGAAGATGAGCCAATGTAGCCGAGTTCGCCTTCAACGAGCACTTCGCGCCCTGCTGCTTTTGCATAGGCAACCGTTTCTTTTACCAATTCGATATTGTGCTCGATCGTTTCTTTCGCGCCGTCAAAAAGTACTGCATCAAACCCTGCATCAACGGCCGCCTTCATGCCTTCGATTGTGCGGGTGTGGTCGGAATTGAGGTAGACGGAGAGTCCTTTTTTCTCGCGTGCGGCGCGTACAAGCGCCGCGACTTCATGCGTGCCAAAGAATTTTTGCTCGCCTTCTGTTGCACCAATAATGACCGGCACGCCAAGTTCCGCGGCTGCCGCAACAATCGCATTAAATTGATTGCTATCAGATACGTTAAAATGCCCCACCGCGACTTTGCGGGCACGCGCATCTGCAATTGTTTCTCGCAAGGTTTTCATGCGGAAATAGTACCATGCCGCCACAAACACACAGGTACGAGAAAAAATCATCAGCCGTCCTCTGTGTTTCTTTATTCGTACTTCCACTGTCCACAACAATATATACCCCTCACTCTCCGACCGACGAGTGAGGGGTATACTTTGTCTATGCGGGATCGTGATAAAAAATTAAGACGCGGAGGCAGGCTCGGCGCAATCGAAAGAGACGTCTTGGAACAGCTGACTGCGGGAGATTTGCTCATGGGGTTTCTTATGTCGGCGCGCTCAACAAAACTGATGTATAAAATCGCGCGCGAACGCGCCGTACGCAGGTATAAAACACGACTTGCGATAGATCGCCTCGTGAGGGAGGGATATGTTCAACGGCGCGACGACATTCTTTCAATCACAAACACGGGACGAGTTCTTATTGAGCGAACGGTAAAAAATATCCGTGCGACATTAGATACTCTGCAATGGGATGGCAAATGGCGCATAATAACCTTTGACATACCGGAGAGGCTACGCCAGGCGCGGGATGAAATTCGGACAATTTTGAAGCGAGCGGGATTTATCAAATTGCAAAACAGCACCTGGATTTTCCCGCATGAATGCGAGGAACTGTCTCGGCTCTTGAGAAACGACCCGCGGTTATCACGACACGTATTGTATGGTGTCCTTGAAAAAATACAGGATGATGCCCGTTTGAGGCACGCATTTCGACTCAAATCCAAATGATGTCATATATCTGTCACTCTCCGATCGACGAGTCGGGGGTATAGGCGCCTATCGCTCTGAATGCATACTTTCGAGAGCCGCGATGCGCTCTTCAACCGGAGGATGCGTGGAGAAAAGCTTCGCGATCCACTGCCCTGCCGGATGCGCGCCGAAGGGGTTCGAGATAAACAGGTGTGCGGTCGTCGTGGAGGCGCGTTGCATAGGTGCGCTGTACGAGCCGATTTTGGCGAGGGCGGATGCAAGGGCGTCTGGATACCGGGTGAGGAGTGCGCCGTCAGCGTCGGCGAGGAATTCCCGTTTTCGCGAGATCGCGAGTTGGATGAGCTGCGCTGCAATAGGGGCTAGGATCATCGCCGCGATAGCGGCAATTGCGATAAGTGGTCCCGCTTTATTCTCGCGATCGCGATTCCCGCCAAAATATGAAATCCGCAGTGCGATATTGGCGAGGACGGAAATGAATCCGACCAAGACCACCGCAACGGTCATGACAAGGATGTCGCGGTTCCCCACATGCGAGAGTTCGTGCGCGATGACACCTTCCAATTCCGAGCGATCCATCATTCCGAGGAGCCCAGTCGTGACGGCAATGACCGCGTGCTCTTTGTTGCGCCCCGTTGCAAACGCATTCGGCGCGGGATCGTTAATGATATAGACGCGCGGCTTTGGCAGGCCCGCGGTAATAGCGAGGTTTTCGACGATGCGATGCAATTCTTTGTACTCATTTTCATCTGCCGGATGCGCGCCGACGCTCGCGATCGCAACTTTGTCCGAAAACCAATATGCGCCGATGTTTGAAATCAAAGAAAACGCAACCGCGATGTAGAGAATCGACGAATCGCCATAGTACTGCGCGAGCACCCAACCAACCGCAATAACAAGCACTAAAAAGACGCTCATCATGAGCCAGGTTTTGCGCACATTTTTACTCTCCTGTGTATACAAAGACGACATAGGGTATAGCGAATAGGGTATAGCCAATAGGGTGAAATGCAAGTTATTGTTTGATTGCAAGGGATGAAATGAGTTTATTGAGCATCCGCATGATTTCAGCGAGTAATTCTTCAAACTCTGCAGATTTTTCTTTCGTCACATATCCCAAATCAGACTTTAATCCGCAGTACGTCTCAAGCTCTGCGCCTGAACCATATGCAATTCGAAGAAATTGTACATATTCTGCACGATGTTTACGAGAATAGCCCTCCGCAATGTTTGCAGGAATCGATACGGCTGCACGACGCATCTGACTTGTTAGTCCGAACATCTCTGATTTAGGAAACTTGTCGGTCAACCGATAAATATTGGCTACAAACCTTCTACTCTTTTGCCAAACAATGAGTTCTCGATAGGATTCCATGCATTTCCCTAAACCCCATACCCTATTGGCTATACCCTTTTCAGAATTGCACCTTCACTGGCTCTTTGGCCGCGTCGTTGTCGAGCTGGAAGAAATCACGCGGTTGGAAGCCGAACGTGCTGCCTATCAGGTTGCTCGGGAATGACTGGAGTGCGTTCTGGAGGTCTTGGACGACACTATTATAGAAGCGGCGGGCAGCTTGGATTTTGTTTTCAGTGTCGGAGAGTTCGCGCTGCAATTCAAGAAAGTTGGTGTTCGCCTTGAGGTCGGGATAATTTTCGGCAACGGCAAACAGCGATTTGAGCGCGCCCGAGAGCATATTTTCTGCAGCAGCTTTATCGGCCGGCGCGGTTGCATTCATCGCCCGCGTGCGCATTTCAGTCACCTTTTCGAGCGTGCTGCTTTCGTGCCCTGCATACCCTTTCACAGTCTCGACGAGATTCGGGATGAGGTCGTATCTACGCTTGAGCTGGATATCGATGTCCGACCACGCTTCTTTCACGCGGTTGGTAAGTGAGACAAACCGATTGTAGCCAAAGATAATCCACAAAATAACGACCGCGATAATGCCCAGCACGATATAGAGAAGTGTCATAGGGTTGTATTGTACCACACTTTCGCGTAGTATCACGTCCGGGTTTAGGCACGGAGGACAGCATGTTCAAGCTCTCGAGGAATCAGAAACTCGTCATCATGCTTGCGATGCTTTTTACAGCGATTGTCGCGTACATGACGGGGTCAACGCCTCCCCCGTCAACGGAGGAGGAACTGCGGCGACCGCGACCAGTCGCGGTGGACATGATCGCGTATTCCATCGATTTGAAGCGACTAGGGACTGTATCGCGCGTCGTAACGAACGCCGCGGGAGTGGCGACCGCAATTCAAATTACATCGCAGGGCCTGCTCACTCATGGCGTACGGGAAGTTCCCTCGGACAAATACTCCGTTCGCTCGGCATTTGTCGTCGTCAAAATGAAACGGCCGCAATTCCGGGAACTGTCCCGGATCGACAAAAAGAGGAGGTGATAAGTAAAGCCGCGGTGCGCACAAAGCGCCCGCGGCTTCAATTATTGTCCCGGCATCGTCTTGCGAGGAATTCGACTGGTGTCTTCTTTAAAATCCCACGTCGGTACGGCAACGTTTTGTAATACACCATCCTTACCCTGTACCTGCAGGTATGTGTAATCGGTGAGCCCAGGCTTCCCTAATACGGGGCCTGCTGTTTGTTTTTGCTTTTCCGCAAGTCTTGCAGCTGCATGCTTTGCATCGCCGCTGCGTATGTCCTTCTTTATAGTATCGACGACACGGTCACCAGTCCCGTAGATGAACGCAACCGCAGCTCCTGCGAGTATAAGATCGTGAAGGGCTCTGCCGCTCATCCGCACCCAACGCATCGCTCCACGCTCCGCGCGCCGTGGTTGTTTCTCGTTCATACTAGATACTCCTTCCATAGCACAAGTATATCCTATCTTCTTGCCCCACTCTATCACGCCAATGCCGCTACTTCTTCCACGGCTTGCATCCTGTCGGATCAAGACGGCATAGACACTGCACGAATGCATCCATCGGCAGGCCAGGGTCGCAATACGGTGACACGTTATTTCCCTTATCATCATGCCCGGTAACTGGTGGCGTCACGGGCGCTTCGTTCGTCCCCCCGTTGGTACCGACGTTGGGCGTGCCACCCGTCCCTTGGTTTTGTGTCGTTCCCTGACCATTTGGTGTTCCTTGCGTTCCTTGTTGCGGGGTTGAGAGTGACGAACCACTCGAAGAACCATCGGGAAATACGACAGAGATCGGCGTCTGGCTATCGCCATTTACTTTCACCGTCACCGTCGCGCTCGTGATCGATGTCCCGTCCGATCCGGAGCATGCGATGCCGAATTCTTTCGATCGCTTGAGCGCTGGCGTCGCAACCGTGCCACTCACACCGCCGGAAGTAAGCGTGGAATTTCCCGGGCCATAGATAGTGCAGTTCGCAATATTTTCTCCTGACCATGAAAGTTGCGCGGTCTTTCCAGAATCAACCGATGTTGGCTTCGCAGTCAGTGTGACGCTCGGCACGACAGGTTTCGGCGTCTCCGGTGGTTTCGGTCCAAAGAGTGAGTTCCACAATTGCGGCAAGATAGGTGCCAGTGCTTTGAGAGCATTCTGGAGAAGATTTCCGAGTCCACCCGCACCGCCTCCAGAGGCAGATTTTCCATCTTTACTTGCATCGGAACCATTCCCCGTTGGACCGGTTTTTGCCGCTCCCGGATTCGGGGCATTCTTCCCCGCATTCGGATCAGGAGTACCAGGCGGCAGTTTCGATGCATCTGGCGAAGCGCCTGGAGGCGTGGCAGTTTCTGCTTCAGGTTTTGCGGTTGCGGGCGGGCTCGAATCCCAATCGGTGACAAGAAGCGCGAGCGGCGTGCCAATGCCTGCAACAATCAAGCCGCCACAGATAATTGGATACCGCTTGCACGCATCCCATGCGTTTCGTACATACGAAGTTCGCGCTGATGTTTTTGTATTCGTACTTCCACCTTCAAGAGGTAGCTCTAGTTGAACCGGAGGAGTGCCTGCACCGGCAGCATTCGTTCCGGTCTTAAATTTGTTAAGAATATTTTCCGCAGACGATTTCATTTGCGATGCAATCCGTCGAATCGGCGACGTTGGGGATTTTGCCGGCACAGGTGCCGCCGGTGTCGGCGCACTTGTCCCTGGCTTAGTCGCGGCTGGAGAAGTCGGTGCTGGTTGCGGATTTGTTGCGGGGTTCGGTGTCGGGTTCGCTGGGGTAGTTCCCAGTTGAGATACCAACTTTGTAATACCCGCAGGGTTTTTCACGCCGACATTTGCAGGAATGACTTGAGCGCGTGGAGCTGGCGTTATTCGAGCAATCGTAGCCTGCAACCCATTCTTTATAGCGGCGAGAATTGCACCACCATACTTCGACAAGAGAAAACCGGTTCCGGACACCGCAACGCCTCCACCGCTCACGACGATCGCCGTATCGAGATTTGATGATGGTGTTGGTGCAACACCGCTAAATTTCAAATCGCCTGTTGAAATTCCGCCCAGCTTGAATTTTGCACGAACGGCATCAGCAAGGCCGCGGTTGATCTCCGCCGTGTTCTGCTGGACCGCGAGGACGAGACCTATCAGTTGTGCGGAAATGTTAGTCGGTACGCCGCTTATCTTAAAGCCGGCAAGGGTGAAAACATTTCCGCCACCAAGTAAATTGTTGACTTGCGTCATCTGGCCGGCGATGATGTCCACCGCACCAGCAATCTGACTAATCAATTCAATAGAAATAAAGTCCTCTGCAATCAGATTTGAAACCGCAAGGTCGTGCGCCGTGAATGCCTTTTGAAATTTTACGTTCGCGGCAATCGCCGCTGTCTTTTGCGCCCCCTCATCTGTGAGGTTCCCCGCATCTTCGAGCTCTTTCTGTGCTGCCGACATCTCTTTCGTGGCTGCAATCAAGTCTTGGATCTCTTTCTGTATTTTAGCCGGTAATGTGTTTGTCGGGATTGACGAGAGCATGACCAGTGCATCAGGGCCACGTAATGCCGTCAAGTTTTGTTTGAGAGCTTGTGCCTCTACCGAGAGGGTCGCAGCAAGGTCATCGCGCGCCTTTGCTTTTTCCAGTGGTGACTTTGAGGCAAATGACGTAAGTCCGGTATCAATCTCCGCCACATTTCCAAGTGCCTCCACAAGTCTTGTATTCATGATCTCTTTATTCGTCGGCAGCACTTCAGGAAGAGCGACAAGCTCGCGCACTGCAGGCGCTATACGCGTATTTACGATTTTACTCACGCGATCTTGCGCGAGACGTACACCTGCTAAATTGCCCGCGTCCCGTGCCACTTCTACATCTTTTTCCGCCTGCTCCAAAAGTGTCTTCGCCTCTGTAAGACGCCCCATAATGCCGGTTACGGTTTCCGGCGGAAGCGTCTGGTTCGCAATGGCCTCATTGGTCGCATCAGTAACAAGACGATCAGCGAGTGATACCGCGGTATTGACCGCACTCTTGAATCCAAGACCATTCACGGCCATGCGGTTTGCAACAGCATCGACACCGCTGAAAAATACGCCGAGTTCGGAGAGTCGCGCATCGGCATTCAGAGGTCTGTTATAGGCGTCGGCGCGACTCAATTGTGCGGCAATTTCTTCTTTCACCGCCGTTGGGGTCAAAGAGTCGTTCATCGCCGTGACTAGTTGTGCCCGAATCGTATTGTAAATGACTTTACGCGACGCATTAGCTGCTTGCACGCCGCTCCAATTCTTCGCAGCGCCCGCTGCTGCCATGGCGTCCCCAGAATTCACTAATCGTTGTGCCGTAACGTATACACCATTAACCTTGGTCTGCAGACTGATCACCGGGTTATTCGGCAAGGTCGTAGGTTTCGCTGAAGGCACAGGTGCAGGTTTCGAAATGGTTGGCGCCGGAGAAGGCGGCACTATTTTAGGGGTCGCTGGCGCGGGAGTCGTTGGTTTTGTCTCTGCGACTGACGGTACATATTGTGGCGCGCCGGTATCGTAACTCTGCAGGCTCGGATAAATATATTCGCCGTTCGGGCCGATACCAATCGGCTCTTGCGGCGCCTGGGCAATTGGCGTTTGACGTCCATTTATTTTGTTTGCCACCCATGCGAGTGAGCGTTCAAAGATACCCAACGCGTCGCTTGATTGGTTTACAGGCCCAAGCGTTAATGTACCTTCGTCGACACGCTTGAGAATATCGCGGTCAATTTGAACATCGACAATGGTTGCTTTCGTTGACAAGTCAAATTGGGCGATCTTCACATTAATATTTTGATACCCAATCCCGATACGTTCTTCCAAATCGGCATTCCGTATCTGGATTTTCGAAAGTAAGTCTGCACGCGAACTGAATTTCTTCGCACGTTCCTTGAGGAAATTCTCATACGCGAGCGTCTTCATCGCTTCGGTATCTGCCAAATCTTTTTCCTGTGCTGCCAATTGGTTTGCAAGCGCATCAAAGCGCGCGCGCAAGACGGGGTCGGTGAAGCGCTGCGGCAATAGTGTCAATGCTTGTATTTCCCCTTGGGTGCGTTGTATTTCCAAATTGACCCTCTCTGCTCGCGCCTCGAGATAATCCGCTCGCTCGGCACTTAAATAGTATCCGTTAATTGGTGAAAGAGGCATTTCAGCAATTGAGGAGATCCCGAAGTAGCGCTTCATCATAAACTCTAACCCCATCTCTCGTGCTCGCGCGACAGCAACTTGTTGCTCAAGCGATGCATTTTCTCCATATCGAAGTTGTCGGGCGCCGAGAGACGCGATATATGCAGACTCGATCGAAGAAGCGTACCCAAACGGTGAGACAATGACTGGTGCAACTGTGTTGAAGCGTCGCGTCACCGTGTCATATGCATTTGCCGGAGTACCCGCAAAGACAAGTATTGTACCGGGTACCTTTGCGGCTGTTGCTTGCAACTGTGCTCGCGATGCAGCTGCTTGCGCGGCGCTTCGTGCAGTCGTCAGGAATTGTGTCGCTGCGGAATCAATACGGTCGGCGGCGCGTTGTGCACCAGAAATATTTCCGGCCGAAACGGCACCCTCGAGCGTTCCACGATTCGTGGTCATTGATTGTTGTTGAACACGGAGTGCGTCGCGTGAGAGCACAGAAACTTCCGGATTTTTTGCAATCTTGTCGGTCGCGGTGATGAGCTGCGCGGCTGCGCTTCGAGCCTGTTGAGCTACCGCTTGAGTTTGCGAACCTTGACTTGCCGTTCGTGCCGCGCGGAGAGCTTCAAGTGCGCGTTGCGCAATGGTGATCTGTTCTTGAAGCGCCTGCGTATTTGCGTTCCCTTTCGCCGGCGTTTGAGCGGCTGGTTTTTGCGCGGGAATTGCTGCCGGTGCGGTCGGTGCGGGTTTCGCTGCAGGCGCCGTAGGTAGTGGCAAAGGAGCAGGTGCTGTTGGCGCAGGCGTTACCACTTGTGGTGTAGGCGCTTGTGCCACTGGAGCCTGCGGCGCACGTGCAAGGCGACTCATTATTTTCTCATTCCACACGTCACGCGAATGCAGCCACCAGGTATACATCTGCTCGAAAAGAGTCGGCGCTTGCCCTTCAGTCGGTGGTCTCGCCGCAGGCAGAGCACCACCGGCTTGTATTGGCGCCGGTGCTGGTGGTTTGACGACAGCAACTTCGCTCGACGGCGGGGTAGGCGCACGCGCGACGGCGCCGCTCGATGCGGGGAGAATCTTCAAGAGCGCGGTGATCGGATCTTCTTTTCCTCCCGTCGTCACGCCCGCCGTCGTAACGAAATTCCGATGCGGCGTAAGCGAAGTTCCCTGCGCCTTAATCACGGCAACCGTACCAGGCCTCATAGTCTCGCCTGCCGGAAGCGCAGCGGTCGTGGTAAGTTTGTTCCCCAACAAGTTCTTCAAAACGGCATTTCCGCTTGCGGTTGATCCGGTGTAGGCACTGACGAGGAATTTCGACGGGTTCTGTGCGACCCACGCCGCGACCGCCGGGAGTGTTGTTTTCACCCCATACCCCGCGTCCATCATGATGATTCCTTGCACGAGATCATTGGCATCACCGCGAGCAATCACCGCCCCAAGCGGCCCGTATCCACCGCTGTAATCAACAATGACGACCGGACCTCCGGAAAACGCGCTGACAGGAAGACCGGTCAAGGCAGCAAGTTTTTGATCCGATTCTGCAAGGAAACTCTTAAACGCTCCCTGTCCATCAAATCGGCCGACGTTATTTGCAACGGTGGAACCAAAATACGGAGCAATTGCCACCGCATTCAAATCAGAGCCAACGACCTGTTCGGATACGCGTTGTCGTACGATAGTGAGTGGAAATGTCGATTCAAGGTCGCCGTGCAAATAGACTACTTTGAGTATTTTCTGGTTCGGATTGAGGCCAGCGGGTGCAGAAAGGAATACGGGATGGCCTGCTTTGGGCGCGCTCGTAAAACTTGTATTAAACTCGGATTTGACGACTGTCGGTTGCGCGACTTGTTGTGGTTGCGGTGTTTGCGGCGGGACATTCTGTGCAGTCTGCGCTGGTGCCGATGATCCGCCGAGCCCTACAGCGCTTCGCACGGTATTCAAATTTTTCGCAATGATATTTCCGCGTTGCGTCAGCCATGCGATCGCAGGCGATTGTGGCGCTACCGATGGTGCACCAGAGCCTGCGACAACCACAACTGGTCGTGCGACAAGGTCTTTCGGCGTGAAGCTTGCGATGGTTTGGTTGGTGGATGGATTAATGAGTGCATATTGTGGTTGCGCCGATGTTTGGAACCTTAAGTTTGCCAGCTCTTGTACAGTCGGTGCCCGTCGCAGAGAAGCGTGCGTATGCGGACCTTGTCCGTGCGTCCTTGTGATGAGATCAATGTTTTTCGCTCGTAGCATGCTAATAAGCGCGGCGACTCGATCGGATGGCTGATCAACGGTCTTGAAATCGATCGCACGACCAGTGAGATGATCGCTGTTAGAAGCACCGCCGACTGCCGAATTAACCGCGGGGCTGCGGCCGATACCGTTGATAATCGGCGGAGAGCCAAATTTCGTATTGTATTCAGCGATAATCGGCATGACGACACCTAGCATTCGTCCGTTGATAAACCGATCACCCGACACGCCATTCGCGGCGGAAAGGAAAAGTTTCAAGCTAGGCTGATTCAATGAACGCAAATAACTCAATGAATAATTCTTTTCTGGCTCGAGTGTAATGGCTTGTGTTGCTGCCGCCGTTTGCTGCACGGGGATTTGAGTACCATTCTGCAAAATCACAAT
The DNA here is from genome assembly GCA_023267655.1 of Candidatus Kaiserbacteria bacterium. Taxonomy (GTDB): domain Bacteria; phylum Patescibacteriota; class Minisyncoccia; order Phycocordibacterales; family UBA2100; genus UBA10103. The sequence continues at coordinate 89,354 of JAHFMV010000001.1, read as the reverse complement.
CAAACTGCCATCAGTATCAGGTTTTATTTCAGTGAAAGCAATGTCTTTGGCTTTCAGATAATCGCCAAGCGATGCGATGGAAAGTGGATTACCGGGCGTTCCCGAAGCTGGCGCCTTTGCCGCGAGCACACCTTGTGCGAGCGCAGGATCATCTGCCGCGAGCGTGTACGTAAAGACTTCGGCACTCGATGGCCTCAAGCCAGCAACGATCGATTTTCCTGCCAAGATAGACGATTGTAGTACGACAATCTGCTGCGCACTTGCAGGCACTGGCTTGCTGTTGTTGATGTATGCGACGACTTGGTCCGAAAGTGAGAGTTTCTGACCCGCAGCATGCGCGAGAAGCATCGTGCGGATTTTCAAGTCGCTATAGGTACGGCTCGCGGTACCTGTCCATACGGAACCCATATCGAGATGAATTTGTTTGTACCCCGGCCCAACTTGATCATACGTACCGTCATAAATATTGATACCGCGGATACCAATATTGTTCGCGAGCCGGATCGCCGTATCCATATATTCCGGTGCTATGAAGAGATCCATCGCGGTAAATCGCGAACGAGGATTCGAATCCAAGGGACCATGTGCAGATTGCCTGCTGCTGTACGTATTCACGTCAGGGCGAAGCATCGACGGTCCGATGGCTACTTTCTTTCCAGAAAGTTCCTGTATAGCAAAATACACTGCTGACTGCTTCACAATCGCTTCTTTGCTTAGCCCGAGCTTTACACCACCAAGACTTTTTGGAGTCGTGCCAACGAGTTGTCGTGCGGCCGGCGGCAAGCTATCAAATGAGATCAGGCTCGGACCACCATCTTTTTGTATTTGTGCGACAAATTGGTTGTATTCATCTTTGCTGTAAATACGGCCTTCGGGCTTCGATGCGTCGCTGGAATAATTGCGAGCAAATTCCCATTGTGATTTCGCGATTGATTGGCCGGCACTCGCACCGCGCACGTCAAAAGTGAATGTGAGATCGGGTTTGGAAGCCGAGAGCCCGCGCAGTGCTCCATTATCGAGCGAAACGATTAAGTCCGTCGGCAATTTTCCTGCATCAACACCTTGCTGTACAACGCGGGTGAGAACAGGCGTCACAACCGAAATGTCCGGCGTCGCCGAGCGCGACGGTGAGGCCGGTCGCGCAATCCCCGCAATCTTTCCGATTTCCCGCTTCGCAACTTCCACAACCTTCGGCACCGTCTCACGAGCTTTTTCCGCAACCCTTTCCCCGGGGAGGTTGGGGGCAGAAGGACCGAGCTGGAGACCGGCGATCAATTGTTTCGACTGTTCGGGCTTGAAGCCAGCGATACTGTTGCTATATCCGGATCCAACAAGTTGCCCCACGATGCGAAATCGCACTTCAACGACGTCAGCGTTGCGATCGCCAGAAAGTCCCATTGCTTTTGAAAATGCGGGCACTGCGTCTAATCCGCGCCCCGCGACGTATGGTCCGCGTTCGTTGACCACCGCTAATTCAATATATACTTTTCCTCCAGCTTCGCGTTCTACTTCAAGGATTGTGCCAAAGTCGAGGGTCTTGTGAGCAACAGAGTATAAAGTGTTGTTTCGTATCACACCCGATGCAGTCTTTATTGATCCCGCGCTGCGATCTCCCGTATATCCATACGTTGACATGAGTGTCGTCTGCCACGGGCTGTTCGTGATCATCTTTGCGGATATACCAAGGTCGGTAAATGTCTTTGCATTATTCGCGAGTTTTGCTTTTTGCTCATTCGTATCAATTCGCTCTGCAATTTCCTTTGCACGATCGCGCAAGCTTGGTTTCGCCGCCGCATCGGCAAGAATTTTCGCCCCTTCCGCCGCTTTTGCGTCTGCAGCCGCTTTTGCCTCAGCCGCTTTTTTTGCAACCCCTGCATCGGCTGCCGCTTTTGCTTTTGACTCGGTCACTTGCGGACCAGCCGGCTGTGTCGGCTTACCATCGAGAGCCGCGATAGTCGCGGGCTTCAATTGTGGCAATTGCGCAGCAGCAACGGGACCCTTTGGAATCGCGTTCGGCGTAAACTCGGGTTGTAACTGCGTTATGACCGCTGCGCGTGCAACTATTTTCTTTGCTTCTTCCTTATCCGCTGCCGAACGAATCGAACCAGTGCAAAAACCGAACTGTCCTTCTTCAGCGCACGCTCGTGCATCGGCATTACGGATAAGCTGATCGAGATTATTTGGATCTAGGACTACGTCTGGTTCGCCTCCGCCTGTTTTCAGTCGCGTAAGATATGCTACTATTTCTTTTGGCATATCAGCTTCAGAAACAGGATGGTCCGGATCAGACGCTAGGTACCCCCCCATTGCAATCTTGCGTGGCGTATTGAGGCCGATCGCAATATACCCTTGAGTCAAAATCACATCTGCCGCAAGACCTTGACCCGGCGTTTTGAATTTCACGTATTTTTCGCCACCTTGCCCTACTTTCACACCATTCAGTCCGTCGAGACCGACCGCGGCTTTAATGAGGCTCATACGAAATGTGCCATTGCGTGCAAACCCATCAGGATCAATGACGAGATCTTTCATTCCGCTAAGGTTGTACCCCAGGTCGATCGCCTTATCATATGCACTTTTCGGAGCTGAAGAAGGTCTAAAGAAACTGGCATACGTCGGCTGTATCGGTTTCGGCTGCTTTGAAAGCAGAGCGACTAATTGTGTTGCATCTTGTTTTTGTATCGCCGCATATAATGACGCTGAATCTTTTGGCAAACGCGATGCGTCATTCAGTTGTTTCCACAGTGCTTGCGCTTCTGGATCTTGCGCCGTTGCGCCGGAGAGCGTCCCCGGCACTCCCACTTGCGCCCCCGCATATCCATTGCGATGCGTATTTGCGAATGCGCCTGTCGACTCGATGCCACCGTTTCTAAACTCACTCCACCCCACATGCACCGCATACACAAGATTTTTCGCGCCAAGACTCGTATCTCTAACACCAAAACCGTACATGTCTATTTGTTGAACCTCGGCAGTAATCGCGGCTTTCATGATTCGCTTTTCAAAGTCGGTCTTCCATTCCGAAGATCCTTGGGTGCCCTTGCAGGAATTACAACGCAAATCAGCATCGGCTGCTCTGCCAAGCGGATGATCGCTCGCGACAGCAGGATCGCTTCCCGCCGCTCGCTGCGCCGCCTCGTCACGAAAGGCATTTTGAAGACCGAAGGTGATTCCCTGATCTTTAAGTGCCGTTGCAAATCTCAACAGCCCCGTGACGGTAATGTTGTTGAGACCTCGCGATAGCGTGAGTCTTTGTGTCGATGGATTATAGCTCGCTTGCGGATCGCCGGCTGCTCTAAGAACATTTGCAATATATTGGCCGTAATCTCCCATGCTCGCATTCCATCGATTGGGTGTCGGATTTATTCTTATACTAACCGCTTCGCCCATCCCTGCTTCAAGTCTTCCGCCCAGAAGTCCGAGCGGACTTTTCACCAGATACTGATTCAACTGCGCCACGTCCGTTGGTTTTGCAAGAGCAAATGCATTGTTCGCGTTGATTTGTGCCGGCTGACCTTGGGCGGGGGTTGAGATGACGTTGTTGGCGAGGATTTTAAATATATTTCCCACGGCCGAGGTGAGTGGTTGCGTAACAGCTTGCAGAATCGGGAGGAATGACAGAGTTTGCATCGGGAGTGTTGCAATAGTTGTCGCAGGCTGTGCGGCGCCGACGCCGAAGTCGCCGGAGGCAAGAAGTGCGGTATCAGCCGCCGTCGCTTTTGCGAGATTTACATCGGTGATCGGTTCAAAGGTGTCGGGGTTGTAATAAATGCGGTCGTAGATTTCAAATGGCGTGCCGACGAGGCCGCTTGTGCCTTCAAGGGAACCCCTTCCATCGCTCGATGCCAGTTTCCAATTGTCGTAGTACGAAATATATTTCCCACTGGCATCTTCGCCGAGCGAAAGAGTATAGCCACCCATAATTCCGCTTTGGCCGAAATCATTTTCAATAACTGAAAGCCCTGTACCGGTCTTTTTACCAAATAGCTGGACTTGGTTGACCATTATTTTAATGGCTTCTGCACTTGTCTGTGATATGGTGCTATTTTTTGCGTAATTATCCAGGAAGTTATTGATTTTGTAATATTGCTTATTTTGTTGGTCGCCTGAATTAACAGTCGGCTTAAACTGCGATACAGACAACGTGCCATAAAGCTGCGGCAGTCCCAGATATACTCGCCATGGGTCAAGAAGACCTTGTACATATTCCGGCGTATTCCTCCCGAGAGATTTGTCGTTTTTATAAAAATCGGGAGACAGGGTGAAATGTTGGCCTGAAGTGATACCTAGAATCGCGTTGTTCAGACTGATCTGATCGGCCCCATAGTAGTGATAGGGTTCTGTCGCATAAAAGATCAGTTCCCGTATCCATTGTGGGGTCGGATTTGCACCCGTTTGAGGTGTGTTATTCCACCAATTCGCAAGTCGCCGTGCGAGGAGAACTGGTTGATTAGTGACGGGAGCAATCGACGAAGGAACGGGCGGGGCAAGATTTGCGGCGGGGGTTGGTGCGATTTGAGAAGGGGCTGGCGAACCATTTCGGCTGGCTTGAGGCGCAGGTGCTGCAGGAACTTGAGGCCCGTTTGGCGCCACTTGATCCTCTGAATTTCTCGGGTTAACTACGGGCGCGGGCGCCGCAGGTATCGGTGCGAGAACAATTCCGGGTGCAATAGCAAGCGAGAACGGCGAAACGCTTCGCGAATTTACGTTTGTTGGAATATCGATATGGACCGTGGAACCATCAATCGAAAGGAACGGATTTGACGGCAGCCCGCGGGCAATATCAATTCCAGTGGTGAAATCTACTGTCGAAGGGGCAGCCGAATCCGTTGGATTCGAAAATGGATTCGCCGTAAGTGCTGGCGCGACAATCGCAAAGGGAGACGTGGGGGGAGACTGTATTGGTGCAGGTGTTACTTGGTCAACAGAAATCTGTGTTCCCGGAAGCACTTCTCGCGGTACTGCACCGTTTTCAAGAGCAGTCGGCGCATTTTCTGACGGAGACAAAGAATCACCATTGCGAACCGGTGGCGTCTCTCTCAGCTCACCTACCGGTCGAGTCGTGACGTCGCTTAGCTCACCTATCCGTACCGTCGGAGCCACCGGTTCTCGAAATTCTGCACCAAAATCAAAAGGAGAAATTTGCCGTTCAATGACTACGCGTCCTCCAGAAAATACTTCGCGGCCAGTTTGTGTAGTAACTACTCTACTCGCGCTCTGACCAAGCGATGTCGATTCTCGTGCCGCGAGTCCGGGCAGTGGCGTACCTAACAACTGCGACGCAAGTGCCCCAATATTTAATACACGTGCAAAACCGCCTGAAGGTCTAGGGACCAGAGAAGCATTCGCATACCAGTCACGAGCCGCGGCCCATGCGTTTTGCAGTGGTGTTGGAATCCGATCGGCAAGATATGCACGTACATCGCCTGCAAATTGCTGCAACCGTGTTGGAGGCAGAGACGATGGTTCGACAGACGCCGCAGGCCTGCCGGCCGCTGATTCTGTTCGTTCGGCGGTATCACGCACCGGTGCTGTTGATGGTTGCCGTGATTCTGCGAGCTTTTGCAACCGCGCCAATTCCTCTCGGGCACCAACAAGTGCTTCATTATTTGCAATCTTTTGTGCCTCAATCTCTTTTAAGCGCGCACTGGTCAATTCCGCATCGCGACGGGCAATATCTCTTACTTGCTGCCGATCTGGCGTAAACTTTGGATCTGACCTCAGCGTATCGGTCGCCTGTTCCGTAGCTTTCCCACGATTCCCTTCCACAATCGTTGCTCGCTTGTCGAGTTCTGTATTCATTCGCTCTAGCGACTGTACACGAGTCTCTGCATTTGCCAGTAACTGCTCGTCGGTGGGCTTTGCAAAAAAGTTTCTGACGTCATTTGACAAGTTTGTATAAAAGTCTTTTGAGAATACCGATGGACGAAGTTCTTCGGTTCGGAGGGCTGCGACGGCATCAGCTTCCGCAGATCCTATTTCCGAATATCGGCCCGCTGCATCGCGGAACGAGAGCGTCTGGCCTGTATTCAGATCGACAACGTCGCCTTTTACGCTGAGCCCGAGGTTTGCTTGTTTAAGCTCTTGCACGGCAAGATCACGCGCGGCAACGTTCGCGCCGTAATCAGCTAGCCCCGTCGAATCCAGCACGCGTGTTTCTGCTCGCGCGAGATTTTCTCCGAGAAGTCGAGCATCCGCAGCTGAGGCAATTTCAAGCGCGCTCAAATCCTCGGTGCCAAGTCGGGCAGCCAAGCCTTCGTAACCAAGTCTACCAAGACCGACAGTAACAGCCGCAATGTCGCGTATGAGAAACGGGGTCAGTCCGACATTTACCCCATCAATACCGTATTTGATAGCTTGTTCCGTGCCCGTATACAACCCAAGTTGTTGCGCCGGATCCGTCGACAACTTGCCAAGTGAAAAGACATTTGCGAATGATTCGTAAATTCCAGCTGGTTGATTTGCAAAGAAATCGAGGAACTTATTGCCAGTGTTAAATTCGAAGGGATTGTGCTGAAGTATTGTTACGGCGTCATTGGTGGCAATGTCCGAGAGTCTGTCTGCAATATGTCCTACCTGATTACCTGAAATTCCCGCGAGAGTATACCAATCCGATGCCTTCAGTGCCGTCGGATCCTTGAGGCTTGGTGCGTTTGCCGCATTTCCAAATTCGTACCGAACCTGCTGAACACGCGCGTCTTCCAATGCGCGACCCACGGCTAAATTCTCTAACCGATTGTACAGAGTTCCGTTTATACTTTTTAACTCCGCCTGTAGGTCAGCCTGCCTTTTTTGCGCATCAGCAAGGTCAGACGAGGGTAAAATACTCCCATCAGGTTGAAACGATGATGCGTTAGCGATTTTCGAAATATTTTCTGCTTCAAGTTGCAGTTGTTTTTGGAGTTCCGCGTACCGCGGATCGGGCGCAATATCTCCCATCTGGAGTTGCGGAATGACTGATTCGATTTTTGCCATTCTTGCCTGAATATCTTCGAGGACCTTAGAATCTGTACCTTGTGCTGCTGCAAGCGCTGCTCCTTGCAAATCCTGATATTGTCGCGAGAGCTCGCTCACACCGACCGCCATGATGGTTCGCTGTTTTAAATCTTCTTGCGCCGCCGCGAGCGAGGCTTTTGCGCGTAGCGTTTCCGGTGATGATCCCCCTTCAAGACCATCGAGTGCTGTCAATCGATTATATTCTGCTTGGAGTTCTTTCGCGTTCTGCTGCGCTTCCGCAAAATAGGCGCTGTATTTGAATCGTTCTACTTGAAGAACGATGTCGGGTCGATTACCTGGTGGAGCAGCAACAACTTCGCGAAGCGTCTCCACCTTTTGCAAGCCTTCTTGTAATTTATTGTATCCTTCCGGCGATACCGATCCGGTCATTTCGTCAGGATATTGTGCATTCAAATCTGCAGTCATTTTATCGAGAGCCCGAAACGCCGCGGCATTAACCTCGGAAGCGAGCGTTGGCTTCGTTCCGTCCTGAAGTGCTCCCCATCGATCTATTGCATCTTGCTTACCGACTGCTGCCGCATCAATACGATCATCGATCCCATTAATGCGGCCGTCGACATCGTTATAAGCATTCGCGATACGCTCGAGTCGTGCATTGTTGTCTCGGATTGCATCATTTATATTCTTCGTTGCACCTCCTTCGTAGGGTACCGTCTGGGTTCCTTTATCTTTCATCGCTTGAAGCTTCGCCGCATCAGCTTCGGCTTGTTTCTGATACCCTTCAATCTTTTTTAATTCGTCGACATATTTCTCCCGCGCACCCCGAAGTTTATCGACTGCATCGTCGTATGGTTTTGTAAGCTCTTCCGGCGGACGAGTTTCAAAGGGTTTGGATGTTTCCGAAGGCACTCGTGCCACGTCTGTTTCCGAGGCAAGCTCGCCCGTATCTCGATACCTGAACATTCCATCGGCGTCTTGATATACTTCTCGCTGCGGAAATGGAGACTGCTTCAATTGCTCCCCCGAGTCCGTCGGCCCGTACACCGGCTCGGCCGGTGCTGTCAGCCAATTAACGAATTTCTCCGCGGAATCGGCTATTTTCTTTTCAATCCGATCCAGGTACGATGCATCAGCTATTTCATTTGAACCAGTTATCATCCCAGATTCATCGGGCCCGAACGTGCTTCCTTGTTGCCCAGGCGGAGGGACGAGTTGATTTCGCGGGTCGTTTGCGTCCAGCGGATTCACCGGCTGCAACGTTTTCGCATCACTACCTGATGGCGCACCAAAATCTTCAGATCCGTTGATATAACCCGGAGACGCGGGTACGGGTTGAGGCTTGGTCAGATAGTCCCATGCGCGTTGCCAGATAGGTTTGTTTTCTGTCGCCGGAGTCAAAGCGTTTGGATCGTTATATGCGCTCGAGTCATTAAATGCCTTTGTCGGATCAATTGTCGAGGGTTGCGGCGGGAGCGGATTGTCCAAAATCGACGGAGTTGGTTGAAGCGTTGAAGGTTGGCTCGCGGGCTGCACGCTCCCGGGTTGATTAAGTCCTCCGCAGCCAGTTTGCCCTGCAGCGTCTTTGCAGTTTGCAGCCCCTCCTGAATCTTTTTGCAGTTCACATTTTCCTTTGTCGTTACACTTCCCTTTTTCTGCAATACATCCGTTATCTTCGTACTTTTTTGTCGTCGGATTCCATTTGCATGTTTTATCCGCTCCGCTACCCGCACTTCCGCTCGCGGTCCCAAGCGCATCCACTGTTCCTGAAATTAAAATGAATGCACAAAAAACAGCAAAAAAGAGAGTTGCACCCACACAAAAATACGCGGCCCTGTTCGCGCCTATCATTACTCGTATTGTAGTACGTTTTTATGCCGCAAAATGGCGCAGGTTCTGTGGGGTGTTGAGAGCGTTATCCCGAATGTCGGATTTTGTATCTGTTTAAGTCTCCATTGTCCAACCACACAGCTGAGAAGCCTTTGTTGTACACCTGAGCGCATGCTATACTTCCTGCCATGAACAAACGCATCACCATCAATGGAGACGTTCGCTTTGGGAAACCTACGATCCGTGGGACGCGCATCGCGGTTGCCGATATTCTCAATCTTATCCGCGCCGGTTATGCTCTCGACGAAATTCCCGGACAATATGAAGGCATTACTAAAGAAGACGTCGATGCCGCAATCGAGTTCGCGAGCGGCGTTCTTGAGAGCCCCGCTCAGATTCTCGCCCGTGTTGCGCACGCCTAACGCGGTATGCTCCACGTCCTCGCGGACCAGTGTATCAACCGCGATTTGCGGGACGCGCTGCGAGAACTTTCCAACATTGATCTGACGTACACCGGCGACATCGAACTGGCCACGGCACCAGATCCGACGATCTTTCAGCATGCACGTGAGCACAAATTGATCCTGTTTACTTCCGATCATGGTTTCGGTGACATCCGTACATTCGATCCCGCTGACACGGCAGGTCTCATCATCGTATATGTTGAGAATTTTAGTCGAGAGTCCCTGATCCGCGAATGTAAGGAATTCTTCGGACGTCAGACTCCGGAATCTTTGCGAGGCAACGGCTTCATCATTGAACCGGGCCGTATTCGGACTTTCGGAAACAAGAACTAGAGAACATCGACGCACTGCTTTTCCATATGAGAAAATACGCGGCCCTGTTCGCGCCTATCATTACTCGTATTGTAGTACGTTTTTATGCCGCAAAATGGCGCACCTTCGGGAAGGTGTTGAGAGCCGCATGAAAGCTCGACTTAAAAATCCTTTGTTTTTGGTAGTTTTCGGGCACTGTCCGAATATGGAGTATAACGACCGTGTCAGCCTCGGTCGCATAATACAACGCGTATGGGTAGCGTGTCAGCACAATTCGACTGACACCAGGACGCTGTTTAAGCGTTACACTCTTCCCCGGCATATCGCCCAGTTTGGTTGCCGCCTGCTTGATATACACCTTCACCCGCCGGGCTGCCGTTGGATTACGTCCATAGGTATACGCGAAAATCGCGCGCACGTCACTAAGTGCACGCGACGAATACTCAACTCTCATGGCTTGCGACTTTTGAAAAATGCATCGACTTCTTTCTTAGAAGCAAACTCTCCACGCCTCATTTGCGATAACCCTTCGTCTATCGCCTTGAGTTCTTCGTTTGTCGCCGTATACGCACTCGCGCTTTGCGCTTCTTCGATCTGTTTGGCAGCGCGCACGAGCTCATCTTGGGCTTCCTTTGGCCATGCGGATGCTTTTTCAAGGATTATTTCGAGCGTCTTAGTCATTGACTATGAGTATACCATGCAAAGCTATCAACATCGAATCGAGAAATGAACGCGGAATAAACAGCAAAAAAGAGAGTTGTGCCCACACGAAAATACGCGGCCCTATTCGGGCGAGCGGAGCGGGCTGTAGCCCTGTTGGCGCCTATCATTACTCGTATTATACCCCGTGAGATAGCGACGATTGCCTTAGACCGCCACATTTTGGGTATATCAATCCGCTTATTTTTTTACAAAATTTTTACACTCTTATCTCACGGGGTGGAGTACGTTTTTGCGCCGCAAAATGGCGCAGCTTCATGGGGATGTTGAGAGCGCTTGGACGAGCTCAACCGCCGAAAAGTTCGCTATGGGTTCCTATCGCAACGATGTTAATGACTTGTAATTCAGCACGCCGCCGATATTTGACCAGAAGGTCATACCCGAGGTGGAATTCTCGAAAACTCACCAGCTCACCTCTGAGGGCATGATCATCGTATGAGGGCGGCAAAGGTTTCCCCACACACAAGAGAGCGACCGCCGCCTCAAATTTTTCCTGTGGAAATATCCCGCTCTTTTTATATTTCCGTAATGATCGCTTCGCTTTTGCCGCAAAAACCAGCGAATACATAATTTCTTTATTTCTTACGTAAAATATCGTCCAGAGCCTCGCGGGCAGAGGTGTATCGCTTACCATGTTTCTCCGCATACTCTGCTTCCTTGATCAACTGTCGCTCTTCTTCCTGGGTGTAGCCATTTTCAGTACGTACCACAAAAGGCATCGCTTCGTCTTGTGCGACACGGGTAAGATACACCTTGATACCGCTCGAAACGTTGAGCCCCATTTTGCCAAATACTTTGCTCGCCTTGCGTTTCGTCTTTTCGTCGATACGAATTTGAATAGTGGTCATATGGCGAGTATATACTCGTTACGTGGTATGTCAATACATTGTCACTACACGTATATTATTGCACCGTGACCGTCGAAGAATTTTCGGCGGAGCCGCCGTGGCCCGAGCAGACGAGGCGGAAAGTGGTGGTGACAGAAAGCGGTGAGGTGGTCGCAGTGCCGTTTACACCGTCGCGAATATAGGCGGTGCCATCGGAAAGATAGATGACGCTGGAATCGGCATTCGTACACGACCACATGAGGCGCGTGACGGTGCCTATTGAAATGCGCGACGGATCGATTGAGAGCGATGCGGTGGGGGCGGGTGCTGGAGGATTTTGAGGGGTTGAAGGATTGGTATTTGCCGCATTTCCGTCTCGAAGATAGTTAAAAAGATTCGCGAGAACGCTCCAGAGTGATGGCAGCAACGACTGTAATGAAAATCCGCCCGTGCCCGCATTCGTTTTACCTGACGGAGCGGCGCTTGGTGTTGCCGGTCGCTCTGGAGTTTGTGGTTGTGGAGTCGGCTGCGGCGTTTGTGTCTGAGGATTTTGCGGCTTCGGTGAAGGTTGCGCGGTCTCGGTCGGTGTGGGCGCTGTAGGAAGCGGCGGACCCTTTCCCTCTTGCTCAAGCAGCTTTTTCAATTCGGGTTCGGTAAGCGAGGTCTCGCCTGTCCATGGTGGCGTCTGTGGCTCGGTTAAATTACCGCTCACGACAAACGGCTCGGTCAGTCCGAAATCTGCAATGGAATTTAAACCGCCAAATGGCACTGAATTAGAAAGCGGCGTCGGACACGTGCCAAAGAGACACTTCACGCCAGCCGTAACCGCATCGCTGATCGAATCAAACGAATAGTTTGTCACCGTGAGCGGCTCTTCCGGCGGCATAGTGAGCGAACCGGGTGGTGCAAAGGAAAATGGACTGACGCCATTCGGTGCATACATGCCGCCGCGAAGTTCATTTGCCGCGTCGATCGAAAGCTTACGCAGTTCGAGCTCATTCTGGAGCGCTTCGTCGGACAACAGCGGAATCGGTGGGCCGTCTCCTAATTGCGCCACCTTAAACGGCGCGAACCCCGTTTGAGAGCCTACGGCCTCGAACGGGGCAGGCGCTGAACCGAGATTGTTGATCCATTCATACCGCATAATCGGTGCTGAATTCCCGTCAGGCAGAAGTTCCGTCGGCGTCATGCGCGGCGCGACATTTTGCAGCAGGTAATCTTTGAGTGTCGGATTGAGCGCACGCTGCGCATCTAACAGTTCTTTTTGTGCGCTCCGTACGTCGTCAAATCGCGCTGAATAATTCTGCGGATCATTTTGCAAATTATTGAACGCTTCCATCAATTTTTGCTGTGCCGCGTCGATGCGCGCCTGCGCGTCTGCCTGTTGTTTCGCGTTATCTGAAAATGCATTTTGTAATTCGGGGCTGATCGGAAGCGGCTGATCGCCAGTCACCGGCGGCGGAAGCGGGGTGCTTGGCGTTGCGGTACTGCCGGGGAGCGCTGTTTGTTGCGGCGTTGTCCACGAACACGTTCCCGAATTTGAATCGCATATTTTCACGCTCGTTGCGTTGCATTTCCCTTCGCTCGCGCAGATGCCACGCGCAAATGAGCCGGCACATGGCGCGTGCAACATGCATTTCTCTTTGTCACACGGAGCGTCGCGTTTCGTGTATTCGTATCGATACTCACCTGGTGTGCAATCGGCATTTGCATCGTCCTCTTGTGCATAGGCTGTCACGGACCGCTGGATAAACTGCACGAGCATCTCCCACAGTGCGCGAAGTACATTCCACAAATCCTCGGCTGCGGACGTCAAATTTTCGGTCGCCACATTCCACTCTGCCCGCGCACTCGAAAAATCCGCAAGCACAACCATGAGCGCGGCTTGTCCCGCGTGATAGAAACCGAGCGCGAAATGCCGCGGTGCATTGGTGGCGGCGAGTATCAGATCGTCTGCAAAAGATATGCCGGTAGAATTTTCATCGCTGGATGCATCGAAAGTCGCACCGAACGATGTGCCATCATTCGATGGAAACGCGAGACGCACATTTCCTAACGCATCCACGGCGACGGTTGGCTTTTGCCCGGGTCCGAGCGTTACCGCATTTTCGCGCAGTCCTGCAAAAAGCGTGCTCGTTTCTTTTTGAAATGATTCGGGGACGAATGCGAGCGCATCGCTCGAGTCTTCTCCTTGCGCATCCAATATCGTTTTCAACGACACGTTGGCGGAGGCACTTAAATCTGCAAGGTCGGTCGGCGTCGCTTCATCAGATGCAAATGCAGCACCAAGGACTCCTTTTTCAAGATCAGAGATGCTCGAAGTCGGGATGGATGGCGAACCCGATGCAATTTTGATCGCCTTGGGGTACGGATTGAAATTTGATGGTGACGGTCCGCCAACGGGACAGTCTTTCCCGCCGCCGGTACACAGCGGTGGTTCGTTGCTGGGGACACTGTCTGCTTTGCAGACGTACACATACGCGCACTTTCCTTGTGTCTTGTATCCATGAGTGTTGTCAGTGCACTTCTGGCCAATTTTCCCGCCGGGCTGGCATTGCTGATCTGCTTGGGTGCCGGTCGCGCGCGAAATAGTCGGATACGCGATTACACAAGCGACGAACAGTAACGACGCAAAAAGACCTACGCGAAGAGCGGATGCCATTGCCTACAGTATAAAGGAGCCGGCCGTGCTTTCGCGCGGCCGGCTCCCCGTACTGTTGAGAAGATTTACATCTCCATCCCACCCATACCGCCATCCATAGCTGGTGCTGCTTTGTCTTTCTCCGGCTCGTCGGCAACCGCCGCATCAGTCGTGAGGAAGATTGCTGCTGCAGACGCCGCATTCACGAGCGCGCTTCGCGTGACTTTCATCGGATCGATAATTCCCGCCTTGAACATGTCTTTGACTGTCGTGCCGCTCTTTGCATCGTAGCCTTCGTTGTCACGGATAACTTTTGCAATGATGAGCTGGCTGTCGACGCCAACGTCGTGCGTTGCATTGCGAATAATTTCGCGCAAGGGGGCGAGCGCCGCATTCACAACTGTCGAATATCCCGCTTGAAATGCTTGTCCGTTTGGATCGTCTTTCTTGAACTTATCGAGATTTGCATTCAATTCCTTGCTCACCATCGCAAGTGCCGAGCCGCCGCCCGCAACCACGCCTTCAGCAATCGCCGCCTTTGTGGCATTCACGGCATCTTCGATTTTGTCTTTCAAATATTTCATTTCGGTCTCTGTCGCCGCACCGACGCGGATCACCGCCACGCCGCCGGCAAGCTTTGCGATGCGTTCGTCCAATTTTTCCTTGTCGAATTTCGAATCGCTTTGTTCCGACTGCTTGCGAAGTTCTTTCACGCGGTTGTTGATTTCCGTCTTCGTACCTTTCCCGCCGATAATGATCGTCGAATCTTTCGTCGCGACGACTCGCTGCGCGCGACCGAGCATCGTGAGATCCGCACTTTCGAGCTTGAGTCCTTTTTCTTCGGTTACGACTTGTCCGCCGACAGTAATCGCGATGTCTTCGAGCAATTCTTTCTTGCGATCGCCATAGCCCGGCGCTTTGACTGCGAGGATATTGAAGACGCCCTTGAGGCGGTTCACGACGGCAAGCGCGAGCGCTTCTCCATCGACGTCATCTGCGATGATCACGAGCTCCTTTTTGCCGGTCTGGAACAACTTTTCCAAAATCGGCTGGATTTCTTTGATCGTTGAGATTTTCTTGTCGGTGATGAGAATTGGCGCGTCTTTCACCTCGCTCTCCATGCGCTCGGCGTTCGTGAGCATATAGTGCGAGACGTAGCCCTTGTCGAATTCCATACCCTCAACGAAATCAGAATCGATGCCAAATGACTGCGACTCTTCTACCGTCACCACGCCGTCTTTCCCGACTTTGCCGACGATTTCCGCGATCGTTTTACCGAGTTCTTCACTCTCCGACGCGATCGTCGCGACTTGCTTCGTTTCCTCCGGCGATTTAATCGGCTTGGCGATTGATTTGAGGATTTTCTCTGCATCTGCCGCAGCTTTTTCAATACCATCGCGCACTTGCATCGGATTCACGCCGAGCGCGATACGCTTGAGGCCGTCTTCCACCATTGCTTGGAACAACACAATAGAAGTCGTGGTGCCGTCACCCGCTTTGTCGTTTGTCTTGGACGCGACTTCCTTGGCGAGTTCGGCACCCATGTTCTCGAATTTATTCGAGAGTTTGATTTCCTTTGCGATCGAAACGCCGTCGTTGGTGATCGTCGGTCCGCCCCACGACTTTTCGAGTGCGACGTTGCGCCCACGAGGACCGAGCGTCGTCTTTACAACATTCGCGACCTTATCGATGCCGTTTTTCATCGCCTTGCGTGCATCTTCGTTCATCAGGATTACTTTTGCCATACAGAATATAGTTTTTAGCCACTAGCCAATAGCCACTAGGGAAATTCAATTAATAACTGCTTTGATGTCGCTTTCCGACACGAGATAATAGTCTTCGCCTTTCCACGGAAATTTGCTGCCCTCCTCGTCCCATCCGCGGCTGAAATAAATCACGTCGCCTTCAGAAACAGAAAGTGGAATGCGTGCGCCTGTTTCGCTCACGCGGCCGGTGCCGACGGCAACGACAACGCCCGTCATCATTTTGTCCTTTTTAACGGTGTCCGGGATGATAAGGCCAGAAGGAGTTTTCTGTTCCACCTCTTGCGGTCTCACGAGCACCTTGTCGCCGACCGGCTGAATGCCAAATTGTGCGACCACTTTGCGGATAGTTTTCTTGACTGGTTTCTTCGACTTTTTTGCTTTCTTCTTGTTTTTTGCCATAAAAATAGCCACTAGCCACTAGGGTTTAGCCACTAGCAGATACTTATAAATCGCGGGTATTATTTACGAAATTTACCCCGGTGTCAACAAAAAACAGCGGCGCCTCGTGGACGCCGCCAATCTTCTCGCCTCTTTGCGCTAGGCCATTCGCCGACGCGGTCTTTCGACCCTAAAAAGCTGAACCAACTTACGCCAGAACAACGTGAAAACCGGAGCCGTTTCTATGTGCACCCGCGCTCGTGGACGGCGCCTCCGCTGATTAGCCCGATACCATGCCATAAACGTCCTACGCGCTCGCCTCTGTTTATGCT
Organism: Candidatus Kaiserbacteria bacterium; assembly: GCA_023267655.1. Classification (GTDB taxonomy): domain Bacteria; phylum Patescibacteriota; class Minisyncoccia; order Phycocordibacterales; family UBA2100; genus UBA10103. The sequence continues at coordinate 73,130 of JAHFMV010000001.1, read as the reverse complement.
TGTGCATGAACCCTCCAGAACATGCTCGGCACCATATCCGAGTAGCAGATACGGTACTCCTGCCCCGAAGTGAAGTCAAAGCAGTTGTGCACTCTTGACAGACTCTACGTAAGATGTCATTAAATATGATGGCCCATAGGACGCGGGAGCCGGCCGAGCGCGAAGCGCGAGGCCGGCTTCAACTTTACTACTACGAAATCGGAAGAAGCGAGACGGCAGTGCGGCGTCGTGCTTCGCGAGGGTCTGCGCAGGCCTGACGAGGCCGAGCCCGAGCGCTGCGCGAGCACGCGCAGATAGCGACCCGAGAGAGGCATGCGCCGCAGTGCCGCGAGCGCCATCCTTGACCACCAATCTACAATTTGATACTATCTTCCCCATGGAACTCGCGACGGTACTGCCATATGTGCAGATCGTCCTCTCGGTACTCCTCATGGTTTGCGTGCTATTGCAGCGAACTGGAGCGTCCTTGGGAGGCGCCTTTGGGGCTGACAACTTCAGCTCCGGTTTCCACACACGTAGGGGGTTGGAAAAGACCCTTTTCCGCGCTACCATTGTTATCGCTGTCCTCTTTGCCTTGTCGGCACTCATTCACTTACTCATTAGTTAATCAAGCAGGCCTCCGTTATTAGGGCTACTCGCTTGTTGCGGAAAAATCTTCCGCACTTTCATTTCGTTTGCATACCCGGTAGGACAATTTCGAATCGCTCATTATGATGAAAAACGACGTAAAGAAAATATCTGCAACATTATTAGACCTTCGAACCTGCCGAGCATTTTGCCGCCGCAGGAATTATTCGAAATTGTACTAACCGGGCATGGAACCAGAAATACAGCTTTCACTTGAAGCTATAAAAAACCGTGAGGCCGGTCGCATCCCTTTGGAGAGCGAACCACTTACGATACGCGCACAATCATCGTGGCGCCGGCCGCTGAAAGGTCTCGACGTGTTGCTTCGCACCTTCTCGCCGTCCGAGCGCCTCTTTTTGTATGTCTGTTCCATCGCGCTCGCGATCAGCGCATTTATCTTGCTCGCAAACGTGAACCAAGCAGTCTCGACCGAAGTACCGACTCGTGGCGGCTCTCTCACCGAAGGCGCCGTGGGCACGCCCCGCTTCATCAATCCGCTTCTCGCCGCCTCGCAAACTGACGAAGATTTGACCGCACTTGTGTACTCGGGACTTCTGCGCGCAGGAAATGATGGCGTCTATACGCCGGATATTGCCGAGAGCATGGATATTTCGGCCGATGGCACCGTGTACACGTTCCATTTGCGGCCAAACCTCACCTTCCACGACGGGACGCCGCTTACCTCCGCTGATGTTCTCTTTACCGTCGATCTCGCGCAAAACCCTGACACGAAAAGTCCGCGCCGTGCCGATTGGGAAGGTGTCTCGGCATCAGCACCGGATGCGCGCACGGTCGTCTTTACACTTCCCCACGCCTATGCGCCATTTCGCGAGAACGCAACGCTCGGCATCCTGCCGAAGGCGCTGTGGGAAAACGTATCTGCCGACGAATTCGCATTTAGTTCTTTGAACACACATCCTGTCGGGAGCGGTCCGTATCGTGCGACCAGCGTAAGCCTCGATGCGACCGGTGCGCCGAACGAATACAAACTCGCGTCGTTTGCCAAATTTGCGCTCGGCGAGCCGAATATTTCCAAAATAACGTATCGCACGTACGCCAATGACGACGACCTTGTCGCCGCATATGAAAACGGCGATATCGAAAGTTTGGTCGCGTCGTCGCCGAAAAACCTTTCGCGCGGCTTGCAAGAGAGCGCGGATTTGAAGAAAATTTCGCTCGCGCGCACGTTTGGCGTTTTCTTAAACCAAAACCATGCGCCGGTTCTCGCGAATGCCGCGGTTCGAAAAGCTCTCACACTCGCGGTTGATAAAAATACGATCATCAACCAGGTGCTCGGCGGCTACGGCGATGCGCTGGGTGGTCCGATCCCGCCCGGACTTTTCTCCGGCGAAGCGTCATCGAGTGTAGCTGCGGCCGATCCGGAAGCCGCAAAGCAAGCACTCATAAATGGCGGATGGAAATTCACGGCAACGTCGAGTACGACCCCAGTTGAACAGACGGGTTCCACGGGACAGGCCCCCGATGGTGTGTGGAAAAAAGACAAACAAGAACTCTCGCTCGCGCTCGCAACGCCGGATACAGAAGAATTGGTTGCAACCGCGCACGCAGTCGCGGACGCGTGGAATGCGATCGGTATACAGACAAGCGTGCAGGTGTATCCTCTGTCAGAATTTAACACGACGATCTTGCGACCGCGTGCGTACGATGCGATTCTCTTTGGCGAAGTCGTCGGTCGTTCGCTCGACTTGTTTGCCTTCTGGCATTCATCACAACGCAACGATCCGGGATTGAATTTGGCGCTCTACACTTCAACGGCAGCAGACAAAGAACTTGCCCTCGCGCGCGCAGAAACCGATCCGAAACAGCGCGAAGCATATTTCCAGCAATTTCTCGCAGCTATTGACTCGGATAGGCCTGCCGTGTTTCTCTACTCACCACAACTTGCCTACATCGTTCCTTCCCGAATCCACGGCGTGGACATCGGGACACTGACCGTCCCGTCGGATCGTTTCAATGACGTGTACCGGTGGTACCGCGACACTGAGCGTGTGTGGAATATATTTTCAAAATAGCTTCTAGCGACAAGCTTCTAGCTTCTAGAAAATTCAATTGTTACAAAATTATTAGAAAAAATTATTAATCGCATTATTAAATCGTATTTCCCTAGTGGCTAAACCCTAGTGGCTAATACCTACCCTTATGAACATGTTTACACCTGAACCCCAGAATTCCGGCGCGCCCGCACCAATGCCCGCGCCCGCGACTTCTCCTCGACCCCATGGACCGCGACCAGCGGGTCCGTTCACTCCGCGCCCACACGGCCCGCGACCAGCCGGACCACATGGTCCGCGCCCGGGCGGCGGACGTCGCTTTGGCGGCGGATCGATGCGCCCACGACCGCGACGCAACCAAAAAGTGCGCGTCGAGCACGCGTCTCCGACGACACGCGAGAGACAGCGCCCGAACGCGCCAATTCCGCCAATCGCGGATAACGTCGTGCGCATCATCCCGCTCGGCGGCGTTGAAGAAATCGGCCGCAATATGACCGCAATCGAAGTCGGCAACGACATCTTTGTCCTAGATGCCGGATTCCAATTTAAAGAAGACGACACCCCGGGCATTGATTACATCTTGCCAAACACCGGCTACCTCGAAGAGCGCCGCGACAAAGTGCGCGGACTCCTCATCTCGCACGGTCACCTCGACCACATCGGTGGCATTCCGTACATCATCGACCGCATCGGAAACCCCATGATCTACACGCGTCGCCTCACCGGCATGATGATCAAGAAACGCCAAGAGGAATTTGCGCAGGCAGTGCCGGTGCAAATCCGTGAAGTCGAAAAGGATGAAGTCATCAAGCTCGGCGATCACACGTTGCGCTTCTTTGGTGTCACGCACACGGTTCCTGATTCGATGGGTATAATCATCGAAACCAAATGGGGCGACGTCGTCTTTACCGGTGACATCAAACTCAATCACAAAGATGGCATTCCGTCGGCCGAAGAACAGCGCGAATTTGCAATCTTTAAAGATCGCAAAGTACTCGCGCTCCTTATGGACTCAACCAACGTCTGGCAGCCGGGATTTTCTATTCCTGAATCGACTGTGTATGTAACCCTCGAGAAAATCATCACAGAAGCGAAGGGACGGCTCATTATCGCGATGTTCGCATCGCACTTGGAGCGCCTCATCCGTGTCATGATGTTCGCCGAAGAGAATGCGAAAAAGGTGGTCATCGACGGCCGCTCGATGCGCACAAATATCGAGATCGCCCGCGAGCTCGGCCTCATCAAGTACCGTGACGAGACGGTGATTAATGTCGAAGACCTCGACCGATTTCCGCCGGAAAAAGTCGTGATTCTTGCGACCGGCGCACAAGGCGACGAGTTCGCGTCGCTCGCTCGCATCGGCAACAAATCGCACAAATACATCCGCTTGCAGCCGACGGACACCATCGTGCTCTCATCGTCGGTCATTCCCGGCAACGAACGCGCGGTGCAGAAGTTGAAAGACAACCTCTCTCGACAAGGCGCGCGTATCATCACGTACCACGCATCTGACGTGCACGCGTCCGGCCACGGTAACCGCGAAGAAGCGGTGTGGATCCACAAACAGGTCAAAGAAAAATTCTTCGTGCCTGTTCACGGCTACCACTTCATGCTCCGTGTGCACGCTGATGTTGCAGAAGAACTCGGCGTCGCGCGGCAGAATATTGTCATCGCCGACAATTCATCGATCGTGGAAATTACCGACGGCGAGAAGATCAAGGCACTTGCGGTCAAAGCGCCGAATGAATTGCGTGTCGTCGAAGGTCACACGGTCTCGGAACTCTCCGACGTCCTCATGCGCGATCGCAAAGCGCTCGGGCAAGAAGGTTTCTGCGTCGTCGTCGCAACCGTCGATCGTCGCACGGGACGCCTCCACAAATCCCCCGACATCATTTCGCGTGGATTCGTGTACTTGCGCGATAACAAAGATCTCATGGACCAGACGCGCCTCATCATCCGCAAATCAGTCGAGCAGTCGATGAAAAACCCGCGCGCAGCGGACCTCGACATGGCCCGCGAAGACCTCGCCGAAAATGTCTCACGATTCCTCCTGATGAAAACGCAAAAGCGTCCGATCGTTATTCCGGTGATTGTGAGTGTTTGAGAATTACGCCACGCGTGGTAGATTCCCTTCACGCTCTCATACTCACGGAGGATCCAATGTATACAGTGGAGAACGTAAAGAAGTTCTTTTCTGACCAGTTTCTCTATGGAAACTGGATCATCAAACAAGAGGTGGCGCAGGCAGTCGTCAAGCGAGCAGAAGAAGATGCCGACGAATACGGCATTTTGAACTCAGGTGGCATGCGTAGCATCTTCGGAGGAGAGGAGGAACTTGTCGCGGCCTTTCGTGTTGTCATAGGTCGTCGCGCGCACCAAATTATCGCAAGTGCAGCGCTTAGGCTACGCGAGGAAGCACAAGCGGCCTAGATTTATTGCGGCACGGATTGCTCCCGTGCCGCATCATCTTTCATGCAATCCACCATTTTCCTTTTTTCTTTTTTATCATTCCTTCTCGTTCCAAATCACGAAGCGCGAGTTCGAGAAAATATGATTGTTCCGTTTCGACTTTAAGAAGCACCTCGTGAGCAATCGGACCATCAAGCAGACGGCGTAAGATAATGCCGCGGTATTGGCGAAGACTGCCTTCAAACGGCGATTGGCGGGTGTGATGCGTGCTGCGGCGTGATGGGTTGGGATTGGTTTTTTTGATATGTGCGCCGTAGTCCATGAGTGCGCTATACCACTCCCGCGAACCAATCCCGACAGTCTGACTATCGGTACCGATAGTCAGACTGTCGGGATTAAGGAGTAACAATTTCAAGATCGGGATGAGTTTTGTGTCAGGTACTTTTTTCGACCGCGGGAAAAAATGGTGGATGAGTGCTGCACGGATGTTGGTTTCGATGAATACCTCCGGTTCGTTGAATGCGAATGCGCGGATGGCTCCGGCGGTGTAAGGGCCGATGGCGGGCAATCCCACGAGGGCGGAAAAGTCCTTCGGGACTTTTCCGCCGTGCTTTTCCACGATTTCTTTGGCACACTCCCGCAATAACTTCGCTCGGCGGTTATATCCAAGCCCGCTCCATTCCTTCAAAACATCAGAGAGTGGTGCTTTTGCAAGTGATTGCACCGTCGGAAATTTCTTCATCCACTTCGTAAAGTAAGGAATCACTCTATCCACCTGCGTCTGCTGCAGCATGATTTCAGAGACGAGGATTTTGTACGGAGCACGAGTCGCGCGCCATGGTAACGCGTTGCGACCGCTAACTCGGAAATATTTCAAAACTAACTGGACAAAATCTGATTCTTTATTTCTCACTTGATTATTATAGAGAGAGGGTGGACATCGTCCACCCTCGTTTGCGCTTCGAGCCCGACCGCTATCGCGACCAAACTCCAAAAAACTGATTGACCTCCCGCGCTGACATGACAGGCTTGGTTGGCTTTGAGGAATTCCTGTCTATCAGCGACAGACTCCCATCTTCGTTCGGCACTAGTGCAATAGGATGCTCAGATCCTACCTTGTGCGAATCTTCAAACGCTCTGGATCGAAGGGCCTTGAGGGCTTCACATGGCTTCATTGTCTTGTCCTCTTTGGTCTGCGCGGTCAACAGCCGCTAGGTGCAATATGCCATATTTAAAGCTCGTAGACAACATCCTTGCGTTCAACGACGACTCTCCATTTCTCCCGCTTCGCATGACGATACAACTTTGAATTCGGATTAAAGCAGATGGGGTTTTCGACAAGTTCTAAGAATGCGATGTCGCTCTCCGTATCGCCGACACCGATGGATCCTTTGAGGGTGAGGCCTTGTTTTTCGATGGCACGCTTCAGGATGTTTGCCTTGTTCGCCATCAGGTGCTCGTCAATGACCTCGCCCGTAAAATTATCCTCCGGACCGATGTCGTAGAGAAATCCGTAGGCCTTGTCGAAACCCATGGTCGGACAGAAATAATCGAGGATGGTTTTCGGTGAATGAGAAATCGCGAGGAGAAAGTACCCTTTCTTTTTTAAATCCTGAATGAGATCGCGCGTGTAGCGATATGTGCGTTTTTTCTGTTCTTTCACAACATCTTTTGCGGTGTCTGCGACATCGCCGTAGTACACACCTTTGATATTTTTCTTGAACGATCGCACCATCGCCCAAATGTAGTCGTCATAATTCCCTTCGCGTTCGATCCACCTTTTGTGCTGTGCTTCGTATTCATCTTTTGCTATGTGCGGCAGAATTTTGCGCCTCACGAGTTCTTCAGTGAGTTCTACAAACAGCGACGAGCGGATGATCGTGCCGTCAATGTCGAACACGGCGACTTTTTGCACGCTTTTCATGTTTGAATCCTACTATGAGGCACGGTTTTGCAGAAATTCGTTGACAGAGGTATAGTCGGGACTGGCAACCAGGGAGTGTGACATGCAAGGATGCGGTCTGCGAGTGAAAGATGGATGCACAGGCATGACGGGCAAAGTCGTCGAGATCTATCACGGTGATAGCTTGATACTCGCATGCGCGGTGTGCGCCCCGACGTCAACCGGTTTTTGCGCCAAACACCAGCGAGGGAAAGGGCTTCAGACCGACGGCACCTTGTCGTGCGAAACGTGCGAAAATGAGCGAGATCTTCCGGCACGCTCGCCGATCCCAGAAAATTTCGATCGTCCGCACATGGGTGCAAAGTAGATCATTTCGTTTTCGGCCAGCGGCTTCCAGCCGCTGGCCACAGTTTTGTAAGCGGATGCTGCGCGCAGTCATGCTTGTTGGCTTTGCAGACGTAACGGCCGTAGAGGACGAAGCCATTGTTGACGTATTTCCAATTCTTTTTCGGGACGAGGCGTTCGAGATCGTGGGAAATTTTTTTAAGATCGGTGTTGTCGGTGAGGTCGAATTTGCGGGCGAATCTCTTTACATGCGTGTCGGTCGGGATGCCTTCCCAGATTTCGTACAGTTCGCCGAGGATGACGTGCGCGGTTTTGTAGCCAACGCCGGGGAGTTTTTGGAGTTCTTCTGCCGTGCGGGGGAGGTGGCCGCGAAAATCGTCTGCGACGATTTTCGCGGCAGCAATGACATGCTTCGCCTTATTCCGGAAAAAAGAAGCGCTCGAAATCTCCCTAGTGAATTCGGCGAGGTTCGCCGTCGCAAAATCTTTCGGCGTTTTGTATTTTTTAAAAAGTTTCTCTGTCACTCTATTCACCAATTTATCCGTGCACTGCGCCGAGAGCATGACTGCAACAACAAGCTGGAACGGTGTTGAGTAGCGCAGCTCCGTCTTCGGCGTGTGGTACGTCTTTTTGAGGTATTTCAGGATCTTCGTCATCCGCTCTTTCCTCTCCGTCTCTTTTTTCATCCGCCGCATCGTAGCATAAAGGATGCGGCCGCTATAAGCGGCCGCGAGAGCGTAGTACTTGAATTATCTTGAGCAGGTTTTGAACATCATTGAGCGCATCGTGCGCCCGTCCCCCCTCGAGTCCGAAGGCTTGTACAAGTTCTCCGCTTGAATACTGCGTAATGTCGATATGTTCTACTGCGAGCGGTGCCTTCAGATACGGACGAATATCGATGAAGCGTTCAGGCTCAAACGGGAAATGGATTCCAAGCAGCGCACAATTTTCTCGTAAAAATTGCCCGTCCCTGCCGTAACAATAGATCGGCAATCCTTGCACTGCGACCGAGAGGACTTTCAGTGCCTGGTCGAGCGAAATTCCCCGTACATCGACCATCTCCTGCGAGATGCCCGTCAACTCGATGATGAAATCCGAGAGGATCGGATTCTTCACCGGTCGCACATAGCACATGAACGGCGACCTCTCTCGCAGATTTTCATCCACAATGATCGCGCCGATCTGGATCATCTCCCGATATTCGCCAGAGCCGCTCCACGCGCTCTCCCTACTGCCTTCCCACGCTGTATATTCGGTATCCAAAAGAACGAAGGGTGTGTCGAACATGATCGCTCTCCAAGTGGCTACTTATTGCACCGTATCACAGTACTTTGTTTTCAACAGCTTGCGTATTTTCGAAAGAGGCGTAAGGTGAAAATAGAATGAATTTTGCATAGAAACGAGTTTCCCCTCAACACGAAAGGAGCCGGGTATGTCCCGAAAAATCCGAAAGCGTCTACTGGCCATGCTGGTCTTCGTGGCGACACTGTTTTTCTTCACGTTCGTGATACCGGTCGTTGTCCACATGACGGTATCGGCACATGACTGGTATCCCATGGAATGTTGTTCCGGAATGGACTGTTCTAAGGTCGTGACGGCAATACCGGTGAGCAAGACCGTGACGCTGCCCGGCCCGTCCGCGAATGCAACCACCATGCTTGGTATGGAAGTTACGGACGAGCGAGGACAAAGCGTCTTCGTGCCGGCAAATTTTCCAAAGCGAGAATCGAGGGACAACAACATGCATGTGTGTATCGGGAAAACCTGGGTAGGAACTGGGTGGTCGTTCCGGCTGATCTGTATATTTCTCCCACCCGCCATGTGAGCATCACACCGTTGTGAAAAGAGGGCGGACGCGTAAGCGGCCGCCCTTCTGATTTATTGAATGACAACGGGAATCGTCAGACGTTTCTCATTTTCTGGCAGGCCCGATGGATTGTCGTTGCGGAGGATAATTTTCGCTGCGCCTTTGTAGGTCGCTGGCAATGTTATTTGTGCACTAAACGGTACGAAGTTTGTCGTCATCCACTCACCCTGTGCTTGCACCGGCATTTGTACGAGCTGCTCTCCCGACGCCGAAACGACTTCAAGAGGAAATGACGCTTCGAAATACCACGTACCGCGCGCTTGTCCGGTGACGGTAAACATCGCGGGTACGGTTGCTCCCGGGAGCGGACTCGAAACGACAACAAGATCGGCCGATGCGTTCACGTAAGTTGCTTCCACGGTAGGCGGCACGGTCACCAGTGGCGGAGTCGCACGACGTGTGCCAAACCAGACACCTGCAACCACGAGACCAACGACCACAAGGATGACCAGCAATTTTGATGTATTCATAGATGTATGAGGATGATAGTAGTAATAAAGACGGAGAATGGCAACAACACTGTCATCTGCGCGATCGGCGAGAGCCCGACGCGCAGAAACGGAATGATCGGCATTTCGGGCAGATATTCCCATTTCTTATAATACTTCGCTTTGTATTCGACAAAAAGCGCGATGCAAAATCCGAGTAGAGCGAGGAGCAGATACTCACCCGTGCTTACGCCGCGCACAAACCATGCAAGATCACGCGCAAGGATCGCCACAAAAAAGACGGCACAGAGCGTGTAGGCAACATCCCCGATCGTTGCAAACACGTACACGGGAAGGAGGCCTTCCATTTTTTCATATCCCGTATACAGCTGGACGTGCACACGCTCCCACGCGAGATGCAGTAGAAAAGCAGCAAGTGCGAGTACGATGAACGGAATCATCAAAGATCTGCGATTACTTTCGCCAATTTATCCGCATCATGACGCGCGATATCGGCCTCGGAGAAAAAGTCGCCGGTGACTATTTCTTTTGCGTATTTTGAAAGGTCGGCATCGCATTTCATTGGATACTTCTTTTCTTTTTCGTAGGCCTTGATGAGTTTCTGGCTCGGCTCTTTCGTGTTACAAATCGCATAATCAAATCGTTTGAGTCCGCTATAGCGCAAGAGTTCCTTGACCATGTCGGACGCGCAAAAACCGTGGGTTTCTCCCCACTTGGTCATGAGGTTACAGACCACCACTTTCTTCGCCTTACTCTTTTGCAATGCTTCGGGGACGCCTTTCGCGAGAAGATTCGGAATGATTGACGTATACAAATCGCCGGGGCCGATGACAATAATATCAGCATCGAGAATTGCCTGTTTCGCTTCATCAAAAATTTTTGCGGGTGGTTCTAGGAATATTTTTTTGATTGGAATGCTACCGTCGTGTTTGGGGATATCAATATTGGTCTCGCCGACTATTTTTGTGCCATCTTCAAGTGTCGCATGAATATGCGATTTATCGAGTGAGACCGGCAAGACTTTCCCTTTGAGATTGAGAATTTGTGATGCCTTGCGAATCGCTTCAATATCGCTACCGTAGATTGACGAAAGTGCCGCGAGGAACAGATTGCCGAAACTATGACCATTCACCGACCCTTCCTCTTTAAATCTGAAGTTAAACAATTCACGCAGAATTGTGCCTTGCTTGCCGTCGGCAAGTGCGGCAAGTGCGCGACGAACATCGCCGGGAGGTAAAATACCGAGCTCGTCGCGAAGCACTCCTGCAGAACCACCCGAATCGAACATGTTGACAATCGCCGTGATATCTAAGGGGTATTGCTTTAGACCGCGCAGGATCGTATAGCCGCTTGAGCCGCCGCCGATTCGTACGACTTTTTTCATATCAGGTAGTCCACATCATAGCCGACGACACCCGCTTGCGCTAATAACCGGTGGGGGTTATATTTTCATGACACGCCCCATATCGTATCCAGAGTGCGGAGAGAGAACTGGCTCGTAGACCCGCTGGCAACCTTCGAAAGAAACGGTGCCCCCAGACCCGAAAGGGGCAGATACTCTCGTCAAGAATCTCCCTGCAGGGAGATTATTTAATTTATACATATAACTATGCTTCATCTTTTAAAGACGTACACGACTGAATCCGTAACATCCGGACATCCGGACAAAGTATGTGACCAGATTTCTGACGCAATTTTAGACGCGTGTTTAGAGCAAGATCCGCGCTCGCGTGTCGCCGTGGAGACCTTTGGCTCGCACGGAACACTTATGATCGGCGGCGAAGTTACGACAAATGCGAAAGTTGATTTCGCGAAAATCGCGGCCAATGTCTACAAATCAATCGGCTACACGGAGAAATTGAAAATTTTAAACACCGTCGCAAAACAAAGCCAGAACATCGCGCAAGGCGTCGATACCGGCGGTGCGGGTGATCAAGGCATTATGTACGGCTACGCGACGGACGAGACGGATGAAATGCTGCCGCTTGGAGTTGTACTTGCGAACAAACTCGCGCGTCGACTTGAAAAGCTCCGCCGTGAAAAGACTTTGTCGTGGATTAAGCCTGACGGGAAAACGCAAGTGACGATTAAAGATGGCAAAGTCGTGACAGCGCTTTGCTCGACGCAGCATGCGAAAAATGTGTCGCAGGAACAAATTCGCAAGGATTTGATTAAGCATTTGTTCAAACCAGTCCTCGGCGATTTGAAAAACATCGAAATCCTCGTAAACCCGACCGGCAAATTCGAGGTCGGCGGCTTTGCTGCCGACGCCGGCCTCACCGGTCGCAAGATCATGGTGGATACCTACGGCGGCCTCATGCCGCACGGTGGTGGCGCATTCTCCGGCAAAGATTCGACAAAGGTTGATCGTTCGGCCGCGTATATGTGCCGCTTCGTCGCGAAGAATCTCGTTGCCAACGGTTACGGTAAAAAAGTGCTCGTCTCGGTCGCTTATGCGATCGGTCGCGTTGACCCGGTTATGGTTGAAGCATTCAACGACAAAGGCAAAGACCTCTCAAAAATCGTCCACAAACACTTCAACTTCCGCCCGCAAGAAATCATCAAACGACTGGAGCTCCGCAAACCCATCTTCCGCGAAACAGCAACGTATGGACACTTTGGTGTTGAAGGACGCAGCTGGGAGAAAGTTATTAAGATTTGAGATTAGCGTCTCTTGAGGTATAAAGAGAAAGGATAATCGGGAGACCAAAGTCATGACGGACGGCCAAAAGACGATCGCTCTGGAGTTGTACAAGATGTTCGTTGCGCATCATCTAGACAAGAAGACTTCAGTTGATTGGCTTGAGAGAAATATGCTTGCCTCGTTTAAAAATAACGGCAAGAAATATGATGCGAAAGCGCTTCGCGAGTTCGTGCGCGCCGTCGTTGCGGAAGTGCAAAAAGATACGCTACGCAAGCAGTTGCACTAAATCTCCTCGCTTGAAGGCGCCTCGTTCTGTATGGGGCGCTTTTCTGTAAGTAGTACAAGTGCAAACGTTGCCATCATGATGCCGAAATCACGGATGCCGATTGGATTGGGACCGATGTCAAAGACAAGGACTGCCAAATGGAGCGCGAGGAGGAGCGCTGCCCACCGAACCCAGATATTGAGAGCGAGAAGCGAGCCCGCGACGACTTCAAATGAGCCGTTTGCGAGCACAATCATCGCGGGTGGGAGATGCAAGAGATTCACTGCCCACATCGGCACCCATGACGTCCAGTTAACACCATCAAGAAGCTGCGAAAAGCCGAACCACAGAAAAAGCGCGGCGAGGCCGAGGCGCAGAATAAGTATTCCCCATTGTTCTTGCGTCATCTGCATATTATTTTGCTAGCCCAGTTAGTACAATTTGGCATCGTTTCTGCCGCTGATATTGTCTGATACATAGAAGTCATTAACGCTCGTGATTGGTTTGATAATATCGCGATTGATTTCAACAAAGGCAATGCCAAATTGTCCTACTGGGAAACCGTCCCTATTTTAAATCCCGCGAGAATCTTTTGCTGCAACGATGCCCCGCCGTGCTGCGCATTGAACCGCGCCGAGCCGTCGATACCGCAGATCGAAAGAATAGCCTGTTCACCGCCCGGATGCTTCGGGATCCATGCAGTGAGGTCGTACACGCCGCCGTTGATGGTGCTCCAGCAACTTGAACGATCAGCGTGCTTTGCAATATCTGCGAGCGTCACGGCCCCCGCCTGTACCAGTATTCCATGGCTCGCCGATGTAAGTCGTGCGCGATCACGAGCGATCTTTTGTTGATAGACGAATCCTCCGACGACGAGGATGAGAAGAACGCCGATGCCTGTCGAGATTGCATTCGTCATGACCGGAATACTATATCACTAATTTCGCAGCGGAACGTGTTGATAGCGGTACGATCGGCTGTGGCTTTCGGATAGGTACGATTCGAGAGAATGACGATAGCGGTTTCTCGATCGAAATCGCACACGATGCTCGTGCCGGTAAAACCCGTCTTGCCAAAGGTTTTCGGCGAACGTTTCCCGCCCATCCACGGCTGATCGAGTTCCCATCCGAGAGCCGTCGAATTTCCGAGGTGCGCGATCTGATTCGTGCAGAGCCGTTCATCGGGATTTTTGAGAAGGTGTTCGCAGAATTTCAAAAGATCGGGAACCGTCGAGAAAAGTCCCGAATGGCCGACTGCCCGACCTGCGCGCGAAAATACGCGCGCGCTTTCGTCGTGTACTACGTCCTGCACATCTTCTTCTGTGGGTACGGCGCCATGCGGCATGAATGCAGTTGCCGACATACCGAGTGGTTTGAAAATCCGCTCCCGCGCGGCGCCCTGAAGCGAGGCGGCGAGAATGCGTTCAATAACCACCCCAAGAAGAAGCGCTGGAGCATTGGAGTACGAAAATACGGTACCAGGCTCATTTCCATCATCCGTGTATACGGCGTTGAGAATCTCATCGGGGGTTTTTTCTTTCAAGCTCGAAAGCGGCACCGTATTGCCGAGCGTATAGGTGAGGAGATGGCGAATACGGACTTCGTTGCGGTGCGAGGTACGGAATTCGGGGATGTATTGTGTTAGCTGGTCGTCAAGCGAGAGTTTCCCTTCATCGATCAACTGCAACGCAAGCATCGCGGTCGGAACCGACTTCGTAATTGAAGCGCAATCGTACAGTGAATCAGGAGTAACTTCTGGAGTTTTGGGATCGTATGTGTGTCTACCACAGAACGCCACTTCTCGAGTACCCTTTTTTGTCACCCCGACTACGCACCCAGGAAAGACGCGCCTTGTAATCGCCTCGAGCGCGTATGCCGCTATCGTATCCTGCATCCGCACATACTAGCTGCACATGGTGCGAAACCAAAGGGATCACTGGATTTTCGTGAACGAGATGATACCGCCGCGATCCAAATATACAAGCTGCAATTCGTGCGAATTGATTGATGCGATCTTAAAATATTGTGCTTCGCTCTCTGGTGCCGCTATTGAGAGATAGACTGCACCATCCTCGAGGGCCTCCGGAAGCGCATCAATCGGCATCTGTTTAGTAAAAATCACCCATCGTCCGTCGGAATTGAGCGAAGATCCCTCGTAGGCATCGATGACCTTGCCGTCATTTTTAAATTCACGCGTGAATTTCGAATCTTGCGTACTGCGCCAGATGCCGAGGATTTGTATGCGCGCCGCGATGCTTTGGTCTGTCGAATGATTGATGAACACCATCCCGGCGGCTATCAATGCAAGAAAGATGGCAGTTATCGCAACAAAGCGCATGCTATATGATACAACGCTTTTGTATTGGTTTCCTACCAGAAGCCAAAGCCTTTGCCGGCTAAGTAGGCTCCAAGAACGACTGCAAGAAGCCCACCGGAAGTAAACCACGTCGAATTGTTGAACATCCGCACAAATTTCATGACTTTCGTGTACGGAGCCGCGAGATAAAAGACGCCTTCGACTGCAATCCACACACCAATCAGCGTAATGAGACCTTGCCAATCTGTAGTGAAAATAGGATGCGCGATTACCAGTGCGAGGCCGGCGATGAGCTGGCACGCAGCAACCACCGTAAGGAGGCCTTTGTTACCGAGCACATCCATCATGATGTGCATGTATGACTTTTGGCGCATCATGATGATGCCGCCCGCGATTAAGAAATAAAGGCCGAACAACTGTGCGAGAAATATCGAAAGATCCATAATAAATAAAGTTTCCCTACGTAATGCCTGCATTGTAGCGCATATTCTCCTCTGTAAAGAGAGGTAACGACATGGCTGTGGATACCTTTCTCTTTCATTGTATCTGCGACTGCCACTGCGCTAAAAAGTCCGGCTGCCAGAAAAATTGCATAATATTGAGCGTCAAATTGTCGTGGATCATATAGAGTGCGAGGCACTCTAGGAAGAGCGCGACTATGACGCTCGTCAACGTGCGGGCCCGTGAAGCGAAAAGAAATCCACACAGAGCGGCGACTGCGTCGCTCAGCGAATTGATGATGCTGTCGCCGGAATATCCCTGGGCAAGCGCTTGTTCGCGATAGTAATTAATCACCGCCGGAGTGTTTTCAACAATTTCCCATGCGGCTTCGAGACCGACCGATAGCAGCAGTCGGTGCGCAAGCGGCAGTCGTGGAAAGAGGTAGGTGAACAGCGCGTAGAACAAGAGACCGTGAATGACATGCGAGAGCGAGTACCAGTCGAACAGGTGCTGCGAGTTTCCCGCATCGAGTACACTACCGTGCCACACCTGGACATACCCGCACGCGCAGATTATGGGTTGACCGAGCAACCACAACACAACTGCATGTATCGCAAAGATCGCACCAACCCCGAGAAATATTTTCCACGCCATATCGATCAACCAAACGTGAGTGTATACGCCTTGAGGCCGTCACCTTCGATACGGATTTCGAGTACGTGTTCCTCAATGTTCGAATTCTGGATGATCGTGTACAAGCGATCCTCTTTAATTGTCGCGGCGCCTTTCACGACGTCTTTCGCCGGTGTGTCGAGCAGCTTGCCATCTTGGAACACGTGGATGACAACTCCTAACGGCGCGTTCGCCACAAAATACACTTCTTTGGCGCGGTACCGTACCGCGATCATGTCACCTGCCTTCGCTTCCGCATATTCGGGTGTGATATTCCATTTCCCGCCGAGATAGAGGCTATTGAGCTTGAATGAATCCGGAAGCATGAAATCTGATTCGCCGAGCATCCCGGGATCGTTCGCGAGGAATGAATTGCGTTCCGCGCCGAAATAAATTTCTTGTGAGCGAGAAAGTGCTGTGACATCAAGGCCGTCGCCCGCGCTCACCGGCTGCGGGAGCGTAACG
This sequence comes from Candidatus Kaiserbacteria bacterium, assembly GCA_023267655.1. Taxonomy (GTDB): domain Bacteria; phylum Patescibacteriota; class Minisyncoccia; order Phycocordibacterales; family UBA2100; genus UBA10103. The sequence goes on along the minus strand of JAHFMV010000001.1, from coordinate 56,715 downwards.
TTCTGGCCAAGAACCGACGCGCGCTCATCGAGCGCCTTCCGGATTTCCGCTTCCGTTTCCCTGTCGCCGCCTTCGCCGATATGGTCGTAGATAATGTTGCCGTGTATATCAATCAGATACTTGTGTGGCCAGTATTGGTTGCCATAAGAATTCCATGTCGAGTAGTCGTTGTCGAGCACAAGCGGAAATTTAATGCCGAATTGCGCAGCCGCCGCGCGGACGTTGTCGAGATTCTTCTCGAACGAAAATTCCGGCGTGTGGATGCCGATGATTTCGAGCCCGTCTTTTTCGTAGGCGCTGTACCATGCATTAAGTGCCGGAAACGTGCGCTGACAGTTGATGCAGCTGTAGGTGAGAAAATCGAGAAGGATAACTTTCTTGCCGATGAGCGATTGGAGCGTAAAGGGATCGCTGTTTACAAAGCCCGACGGATTCACTATTTCGCGGTACGGTTCGGTGCCCGTGAGCGACATTTTAACGGCACTCGCATTACCCGATGACCAAATGTAAAGAAATGCTCCTCCGGCAAGTCCAGCGATGATGATACCGAGTGCAAGTACGGGACGCATAGTATTACTGTGACATTTGTAATATTCGCTGTTCAAGCGGAATTAGGTCGACGCCATGATCAAGCAGCCATTTTTCAAATCCCGCTTCCGAACCGGAAAAGATGAGTAGTCCGAGAATAACGAATATAACGCCGACGAGGCGCTTGACCCATCCGTGCGAATCCGCGGCATATGAAAGCCGCGACGCAAGCTTGTCGCCGAGAAGCGCGATGAACAGGAGTACGAGCGAGAGGCCGAGGACGTAAGCAAGCAAATAGATCGTGCCCAGAACGAACGATGCGGGCAAGACTGACGCAAGAATGACAAAATACGTCGGCGAGCACGAAGAAAAGACAGGCCCAAGTGCAGCGCCGATCAAGACATCGCCCCAAAAGCTTTTCTCTTGATACCCTTTTCCGACAAGTGCATTGGACGATCGCATGAGGCGATTGATCCCCGGTAGATTTTCCCAGAGCGACGGAAAGACGAGAACGAGTCCAAAGAGAACCAAAATACCACCCGAGAGATACGTCCAGAATTGCGGCGGGACATCAATAAAGAGCGAAGAAACTTTGAGGAGATAGGTAAAGAGAATGATCGATGCGGCGAGCGAGCCGACAACGATGTACGGCGTCGCGCGCGAGCGTCCTGTCGCCGATGATCCGATCACCACCGGCAAGAGCGGCAAAATGCACGGCGCAAGGACGGTGAGAATGCCGGCGATAAATGAGACTGCAAGAAGCGCCATTTCCGTATTTTACCACTCTGCAGAGAGTCGCCCAACTACGCCTGCAGAGGATTTTCCCCCTCGATTACGCGCACGAGCGCCATCACGACTGCGACAACTAAGAGAAGGTGGATAAATCCGCCGAGCGTAAATGACATCATCAGCGCGAAGAACCAAAGCCCAACGAGCAATGCTGCGATTGTTAACATAAAATCTAAAGGTTAACTGATAACCACACATAAAGTATGCGTAGTGATTATGAAAGTGGCGTGAGCGCTAGGTTCTTATCGCTGGCCATCTTTCACGAGATTCCAAACAAAGAAAGAAACGAGCGACACGACAAAACTAATCTCCCCCGCCGTATCCTCGCGCGGAAACGGCAGAAAATGAGTGAGCTGCATCGAAAGCGTCCACGGATGTATCTCCGAATTGAGGACGATATACAGCCATCCCAAGAGTCCGAAGACAAAAAGTGTAAAGGATGCGGCTTTAAGAATTCTCATAAATAGACTATATGGTATGAATACTGTAGTGGCAAATAAAAAGCGGCGCCGGATTGCTCCGGCGCCTCGCGGTCATGCGTCCATACTCTTAAGAACTTCAAGGTACAGATCCTCCACGATCTTCTCTTGTTGTTTGCCGCTTGCGGCATAGTGGTCAAGCCCTGGAGCGGCATTTATCTCAAGGATCCAATACTTCTTCACGGGATGCGAAATATCCCCTACGACCATCAGGTCGACGCCGCACAGACGCAGTCCCATATCTTTTGTAATTCGTATCGCGAGTTCTTTGAACTCGGGATGCATCTGCGATGTCACGTCGACAGAATCACCACCAGCAGAAAGATTTGCATTATCGAGTAGATATATTTTCCGACCCTTCTCAAGAACAGAATCTACCCTCAATTTCACGCGAGAAAGCTTTGCAGATATCCGAGGATCATCAAACTTGAGTTTCGTATCTCTCCCACTTCGAATGAACGCGTCCTGCTTCTTCTCGAGCAGTTGCCGGATTGTTGAGACGCCGTCGCCGGTGACATTGAGCGGAATCCGCTCATATGCCGATATTACCTTCGTATCCAGGACTACAATACGGTAATCATTTCCAGCGACCGGCCTCTGCACGAGCGCAACACGATCGATTCTGAAGATTGCACGCATACGCCGGTAAAATTCACGGCGCGTATGTACGAGCGCAACGCCTTTTCCCTGACTCGCACTGTTGGGCTTAACGATTACGGGAAAGCCGATTTTTCGGGCATACAAGTATGCCGCGTCGATATCTTGGTCGGATCCGATTTGCTCGCAAAAAGTCTTCGCGTAAAACGTCTTGCCCTGAATAGTTGGATATCCCATGCGCTTCAGGAAAAAGCTTGCGTAGTCCTTGTCTTTCGCGATTTCCGTCGCCCCAAGCGAATTCAAATCAATACTCGAAAAGCGAAAGTATCGTCTCCTACCACTCGCAAAATTGATTTGCCCGACAATACCCCATTTCGGCTCCATCACGACCTTTGCACCGATTCGTGGCGCGATTTTACGAAGAATATGGGCCATGATCGGCCCCTTGGCTTTCTTTTTCACCCTGATCTCCTGCAACAAGAAGAAGTCTCGCTCGAAACCTATCGTAGGATGCATAAAAGGTCAACGGCGTACTTTTTTCGGCAACTTGTCGAAAAGTGGGCGATATAAGTCATCCTGAATATCGATTTTCAATTCATTGCGATTTACTTTTACGACGAAAACCACGGATGCTCCGCTCACGACCGCGAGTGGGCGTTGCTCATTCCCTTCGCCCATTTCGAGAACCGCAAACGTCGCAAGAGCATCAGCGACATTCACTTGCGTCATTTTCAATTTCCGGCCAAAAATATCCGCTTGTCCCCGATAGTCCATGACGCCTTTAAATCCCGCGTAGCCGACGGCAACTCCGGTCACGCCAGAACGAAGCGGCAATACTCGGCTATCAGTGATCATCATTCCGAGATGTTTGATGCCGTATAGTTTTAGCAATCTTTTTCTCAAGGAACTTGCGGTGACAAAACTATCTTTTGGCAAAAGAATTATCTTTCCATTCGCATTCGATTCATCGATTCCTGCGGTCGCCATCACCGTGCCATCTTTAATCGTTAACCACGCATATTTCGTTGGCATAGCCCATTCACTTTCTTCGGCTATGAGTTTTGTTTTATGCGCGACCGGCGCTGTCCGCCCTTCTGAAAGCGCCACAATCTTCGACGTAACGCAAAGTATTGAACCATCCTTGAGCGATGGAATATGGGCACGAATGAAGGTGAGAAGATCTTCCCCCTCTTTAAAAATGCGTGTCCGTACAGCCTTTACCTGCATAGTGCCCGCACTATAGCATCGGTGGTATTTCCGCAAAATCGCAGCGTAATGATAGGCTTGATGTCCATGGCGATCGTATACATAGCGCTCGGCTCAAATCTCGGCGACCGGGCTCGTCATATGCGTGAAGCTCTACAGAGGCTGGAGCCGGGCGTGGTGGTTGAAGCACTATCGCCGATCTATGAGACCGAGCCGCAATATGTACGCGAACAACCGGCATTCTGCAACGCGGTTGTGCGAGTGCGGACTGACTTGTCGCCGGAAAAACTCCTTGCGCATCTAAAGAGTGTAGAGGAGGCAGTCGGACGCACGAAGACTTTTCGCAATGGCCCGCGTGTCATTGACCTCGACATTGTGCTGTATGACGACCAGCAAATGGATTCTCCCTCACTCACGATCCCCCACCCACGGATGCATGAACGCGCATTTGTTCTTGCACCTCTTACCGATATCGCGCCCGATCTTGTTCATCCACGGCTGCGATTGACGATGCGATATCTGTTCAAAAAGATTTCATCACGAGGGGTCGTTCGCACTGCGCACCAGATATGAACAAAAACTTCACGTGGGGTTCGAAGACATATATCATGGGCGTCATTAATGTCACGCCTGATTCTTTTTCTGGGGATGGCGTGCTTCAGGATGACAATTGGATCGCGGGGGCAATTGAACAAGGTGCACGATTGGAAGCCGAAGGGGCAGATATTCTTGATGTTGGCGGCGAATCCACACGCCCCGGCAGCGTGCCGATTTCGCAAGAAGAAGAACTTGCGCGAGTGATCCCGGTGATACAAGGTCTCGCGACGAAAGTACGGATCCCCATTTCAATCGACACGTACAAATCAGAAGTTGCGCGACACGCGGTTGAAGCAGGCGCGGGTATGATTAACGACGTGTGGGGTCTGCAACGCGACAAAAACATGGCACATGTTGCTGCGAGCAAAGGGGTACCCATCGTCGTGATGCACAATCGTAGTCGCGAGAAAGATGTTACTAAGCACAATTCACTTGGAGGACGTTATGCCGGTGTCGAATACAGCGATCTCATGACGGATATAGAACGTGAGTTACAAGTTTCAATCGACGACGCTCTCACTGCAGGCATAAAAAAAGAAAATATTATTATCGATCCGGGAATCGGTTTTGGGAAAACCGTCGAGCAAAATCTGGAACTGGTGAACCGTTTCCGAGAGCTTACAAAGCTTGGCTATCCTATCCTTGCCGGCCCATCGCGTAAGTCATTTGTCGGATACACTCTTAACCTTCCCGCGCACGAGCGTCTTGAAGGAACTGCGGCTGCGGTCGCGCTTTTAATCGATCGAGGTGTCGATATCGTCCGCGTCCACGACGTCGCCGCAATGAAAAGAGTCGCAACACTGACAGACGCGATTGTTCGCAAGCATTTTTAATTCGCCACTAACGCAGTGTGTAAAGTGGCATCGCCAAAGTCCACGGGTGTATCGCGGAATTCAAGACGATGTAGAGCCAGCCGAGGAGTCCGAAGACAAAAAGGGTGAACGAGAGTGATTTGATAACTTTCATATGCAACGCTATGTCCGGCCGACCTTTAATCGCGTGCCAATCTCAAGAATTCCTTTGTGTGATCGGAACTTTACGAAGAAAATCCCATCAAAGAAGCCGTGGTGACCGAGGAGGCCATGGCCGCTATCGGATAGGTCGGTCATGAAGCCCGCGTGCAGAAGTAATTTGCGTGATGCGCCGTCGCCCATCGGTGTGATCTCGACGGGATGGAGATAGAGCGGGCGCGTCTCTCCGCTCACGGCACCACTGATGAATTCTCGATCGCCGGCCTCGATGTCGATGCCGATCATCTCCCCGATCTCACTCGGAAAAACACAGCGGTCGGCGCCGCTGTCGACAAGAGCTTCGTATTCGATCGATTCTCTGGTACGCGGATTGCGCAGAAGGATCGGGATCACGGGCCGTGCGATCATGCGACCGTCAGGATAGAGATACCGCTTGTACTCAAATTCCATAGCCCGCGAAGTTCTCAAGCCGCTCGGGCACTCGATACAAGATCCCGCGCTTGTGCGCGGCTTCGTATGCTTTGCGGGCAGTGGTGCCCGATGCGCGGACGGTGACCTCGTCCTTTTCAAGCACCACCCACTTGCCACGGTATTTCTCGAACAGATGCGTCCAGTCTTTCATAGGATAGAGTGTACCACGGAAAAGACATGTTAGACTTGCGACATATGCCGTTGAGCGATGAGCGTTTTTCTCACTACGAAGATAAAAAGAGTGAGATTCTGTTTTCTGCCCTTTCGGATCAGATCCGTTCAACACGAAACCTCGTTGAAGACCTAGTCACCTGCCCGAAGGAAAAATTTCTAGATATTTTGAATACGAAAGTACGAGCAATCAACGAATCGGCTTCAGTCGAAACGCAGGAGCGGTTCCTGCAATTGCAGGAAGTCGAAAAAGAGATCGAACGATTGCAAATGGAAGACACGGAAGCTGTGGAAGACATGGAGGCGGAAATGAACACACTCGAACCTCTCTACGATCGATGGGAAAAAATTTACAAGGAAGACAAGCGATACGAGCTTCGTTTCCTTGAAAATATTCAGGTGATGCAAGCCAGCCTTACTGCTAAGTACAAGCAAGCGGAACAACTCGGCACAGGTGATACTTTGCGGAAAAATGTCCTCAATTTTTTACGACAGAGAGGAGTACAAGATCTTGTCTCAGATGACATCATGGAAGTAGGGCGCGACACCGCATTTACCGTTCGTGCGACTATTTCAGCAAGCGCAATGGAGAAACACTTTAGAGGCAATCTCGGAATATTCTTCGGCGGCAGTCCTGTTTTCATTGTCAAAGAAAGTCCGGTACGTGATATTGCGACGGAAAATCATGAACGCCTCCACGCGGTAACGGAAGGATTGCTGCGCGGTCATCCGTTGCGGCATGTTACCAATGTCCTTAGTATTGTGGAAACGATGTACCCCACTATGGGTGGGCGTGTATTTACTACCCTCGGTCGCAAAATACCTGGCAAATATATCGTTGACGGGTTGCATGGAGAGATTGTCGCCGCGCTTGAACAGGCGTTCGAGACAGACTTCGCCTCTGAAAAACCAACTACTGGTGGCGAGGCAATTCTCCATCTCTTTCTTGGCATGAAAAAAGGTGGACACGACAGGCTTTTGCGCACATTTGAGACCGCAGGCGTTGAGACAATAGAGATTTCCCGCGCGCTCGATAATTTTAAAAAGGGGCATGCCAACGAGCCAAAACTAGTTGCATGGGTGGAGTCAATGGAAAAAGAATTGGTGAAAGAGTTTAGAAGTATGGCTCGCGGAATTGAAAGTGCAAATGATTATATCAACTTGATGTATGGCGATCGGCCGAATATTATGTATGAAGCGCGACTTGAACTTTTAACCCTAGCCTGCTTCCTTAAACCATCTCAATATCGACACGCCGATGCATATATGCACGCTTGGAAACCTCCACAACATCTGGAACAAGAGGGGTGAATAAATTTCTCTACCAATTGCAGCGAGACGGCGACGGATTTTCAAAAACCGAAAACGACGCCGGAAAAGCTCAGCGAGGTTGTAAGACTTGGCCTAGCGGCCCGGAGCGCAACCGAGAGGAGGTTTTCCGGCGGCGTCGGTTTTTGGAAATCGTGACGCCGCGAGCGGATTATTTTAACAATTCGTGCAGCGCATCGTACGCTGGTTTGTGCGAGCCGTCGGCACGAATGATGCCGTAGAAATTTTCGGTTGAACTTTGCGACGTGCCAATGTCTTTGTAGGAATACCAGAAAAAGGGGCCGAGCCAATCGTGTTTCGCCGCATCTGCAATGGCATCAACAAGCATTTCTTTCTGCCGCCCTTCCGTCACGTGGTCGGAACTTTGGTGCGGGTCGTACGCCGCCGACGCTTCCCCCGGTCCACCGGTCGGCGCGCCGTATTCCGTAATCCAAATCTTCTTATCACGATCGCCGTTCGCGATCATGATATCGCGCAGACTCGGGTTCGTGTTCGCCATCTGTTGCCACGCATTCCACGAAGCATTGTACGAGGCGGTCACGGGAAACGAATACGGATGCATCCCGACAGCCGTAAAATACGGCCCGGCTCCTGCGGCATAGATACCGGAGAGAAAATCGCGCGCCGGCATATTGCCGCCGCGCGAATCAGTTGCGGCAAGCCCGCCGGAAATAATTTCAGCCGTCGGATCGACATTTTTAATATTTAAATACGTGGCTTTCAGAAGCGCCGCATATTGCACTGGATCTGCGCCCGGTCGCCAGAATGACGCGACATTCGGCTCGTTCCAAATTTCCCACGTGTGAACTCCCTGTGGCGCATACCGCTCCGCCGCGACCGCGGCAAAATGCGCAAATGTAGCCGGATCTGTCGGTGGGCAGCGGACGGAACAATCCTCGCTACGTGCCCAGCGTGGTGTATATGCAAGGATCGGGAGCAACTTGAATCCGCGCTTATTCGTCGCCGCGACAACCCGATCAACTCGCGACCAATCATAGAAGTCGGGTCCACCGCGCTGAATGACCGCCCAATCGAAATCGAGTCGAATCCACGTGGTGTGTAGCGCCTGCATATCGTCGAGCTGTTTTGAAAGTTCGCTCGCGCTTAATCCCGTCAGTGTCTCCGCGACCGAAAGACCGACGCTTCCCGATTCGGACGGGGTTGCCACAGGAATATGCGATGGCATCAATGGCTCCGGCATAGGTACGGCCGGCGAGCTCGTGCTTGCTGGCAGGATGACGGGCGTTGTCGTTGCCACAGGTTCGATCGGCTCGATAGGCGAAGACGGGGCGAAAAACCCCGCAACCCCGACAAGAACCACGATACCGCCAGCAATGAGCGGCATTCCGAACCTCTGGAGCCGCGTTTTTTGACTCCGCTCTCGAAAAAGTGTACGATTTCGTGGCTCCATAGGGAAGAGCACAGTCTAACATTTTGAGGCTCTTCCTTCATGATTCTCTCTCTATTCCACAAATTTTTTAAAGACAGTCTTTTCCGGAACTCAATCTATTTGATGTCCGCGACCGCGGTCCTCGCGGCGTTCGGCTTTTTCTTCTGGCTCATCAATGCGCACTTGTATCCGACGGAAGATGTCGGCTTTGCGACAACGCTCATTTCGGTGATGACGCTGATATCCATCATCAGTCTGATTGGTTTCAACGCCGCGCTCGTGCGCTTCCTTCCCGGCGATACGCGCCCGAGCGACACCATCAACACAGCGCTTGTGCTCGTCGCGATCGCAGCCGGAATCCTCTCGACGCTGTTTGTAGTATTCATTCCCTTCCTTGCCCCAAAGCTGCTTTTTCTGCGCTCGAACACGCTGTACATCGCGGGCTTCATCCTATTCACCATCCTCACCGCACTCAACACACTGACTGATTCTGTGTTCCTCTCGCGCCGGCAAACGAAATTCATCCTCGGCATCAATACGCTGTTCACGGCTTCACGGCTGCTGTTCCCTTTTTTCTTCGTTTCTTTTGGCGCGATCGGTATCTTTGCGGCGGCGGGCATCGCGCAAGGAATCGGATTTCTCTTGAGCATCGCCGCTCTGGTGTGGAAATTCGACTACCGGCCAAGCTTGAAAGTCCATACCGATATCATGGCGAGAGTCTGGCACTATTCGGCCGGCAATTATGCGGCAAGCTCGCTCAACCTGCTCCCCGCAAGCGTCCTTCCGCTTCTTATCACACACAAACTCGGTCCCGCACCTGCGGCGTACTACTACATCGCGATGATGATCGGGAATCTTTTGTATGTCATCCCGTACGCAACGACACGCGCACTGTTTGCAGAAGGCTCGAACGACGAGATGGCGTTTGACGCACATATCCGGAGCGCAATCCGCATCATCACGCTCTTCATGGCACCGGCGATCATCGTCCTTATCTTCGCGAGCGATTTCATCCTGCATATTTTCGGCGCGCAGTATGCCGCGGGCGGCACAACGTTCCTCATACTCGTCGCCCTCGCCGGCCTCGTCGTCAGCGCATCATCAATCATCAATTCGTACTTCCAAGTTAAGAAGGATTCCACGTCGCTTATCATTGTGAATAGCGTCTTTGCGACAACAACAATCGGATTAAGTTACTTATTTATTTCCCCCGCCCCGTTAGAAACAAGGTTTCTAACGGGGCAAGGTCTTACCGGTATTGGCATCGCATGGATCCTCGGCAATGCCGCTGCGGCGCTTGTCGGACTTTTCTTGTATCGATTCCCATTGCGACTGAAAGAGCGTTACGCTGCAATTTCCTACGAACTCTGGGTCAAATACACGTGCTGGAAACGATTCCGCCGCGCGCGCAAAAACGGCGCAACCGGCACCATGCTCTTTTATCCTGATCTGCCGAAGTACTACTATGTCCACTACACGATCTGCCATGAGCTTGGGCTTAGGATGACGAACGATCTGGCCACGCAGTACGATATCGCGATGTCCTTCAAAGACATTACGATCCGCACCGAGGACGAAACTGAAAAAGAACTCGCGCGACGCGGCCGCTTTATCAACGGCGCAGCGCGCGACATTAGCAAGGAAAAAGTAGAGGAAGTATTTTCTGAAGTCTTCGGCTACGGCATGAAAATTGATCCGCGCACGCACCGTGGTGAGTGCGTCCAAAAGTCTGACGAAAATGCCCAGCACGACGGAAAAGTTGTTCTAGCACCCCTTGAACCGCAGCCGGGCTACATCTATCAGAAACTCATCAACAATCGCGAAGGAGATCGTGTCGCTGATCTTCGCGTGAAAGTAGTTGGTGGAAAAATTCCGTTCATGATGTACCGCATTCGCTCGGCATTCGATCGCTTTGATAACACGCAGACGTCGACGATGGTGCCTCTTGATGACTACATCGCGAAGGACGAGCAACAGAAAATCCTGCTCTTTTGCAACAAAATGGGTATTGATTTCGGTGCGCTCGATTGCCTACGAGACGCGGATGACGGCAAACTCTACATAGTCGACGCCAATCTTACAACGGGAACGCCGATGCCAGGATTCCACCTGACACGCGATGAATTTGAAGTATATGTACAGAAATTCTCGGCAGCGTTCAAAAACGCATTCATTGCATGATAAAGACACCTGACAAGAAGGTCACGATAATCGGCGCTGGCATGGGCGGCTCACTGCTTGCGATCTATCTTGCGCGAAGAAACTTCATCGTCGAAATATATGAATCTCGTGAAAGCATCGAAAACCTCCCCGTGGTTTCGTACAAATCAATCAACCAGTCGCTCTGCGTGCGCGGCATCCGTGCGCTGCAGGAAGTGCAGATGTGGGACGAAGTGAAAAAACTCTGCACGCGTGAAGCCGGCCGCATCATCCACCAGAAAAACGGACTTCTGTATCAGGCCTATGGCGAAAAGCAAGGACTCGCCGAGTGGTCGATCAATCGCAATGACTTAAACTGCGCGCTCGTCCGAGAAATGAAAAAATATTCTTCGATTCACACGCACTACAATGAGCGCTGCGTCCACATTGATTTCGAGACGCGTGAAATAGAATTTGAAAACCAACTAACAAAAGCGCATACCACGAAAAAAGTAGAGCTCCTCCTCGGCGCGGACGGCATCCATTCGGTGGTTCGCAAAGAAATGGAACAGGCCGGGCACCTCCGTGCGAAACTCGACGTCATGGATTGGGGGTATAAAAACATGTACGTGCCAGCACCGACCGACGGATCAATTCCGTTCCAAAAGAACGCCTTCCATCTATGGTCAAAGAAAAAAGCAGCAATTTTCGGCATTCCGAACCGAGGCAACTTTTTTACCTGTACGATCACGCTTCCGCTTACCGGTCCGGACAGTTTTGAATCGATCCAATCGACAGAATCATTCGAAAGATTTTGTACCGAACACTTCCCCGATTTGTATCCGCATCTTGCACCCCACGTCAACGATTTCCTTACGCAGCCATCGACGCCGTTCACCTCGCTCTACACATCGAAATGGTATTACCGTGACTTTTGCATTCTGCTCGGAGACGCCGCGCATGCGGTCACTATTTTTTATGGTCAAGGAATCAACGCTGCATTTGAAGACTGTCGCATTTTTGCCGAATGCCTCGACACGTATTACCCGGACATCGAAACCGTGTTCCAAATTTTCGAAGCGCGGCGTAAGCCGGACACCGACGTTCTCGCCGACGTATGCAAAGCGCGCTTCATCGACCTCAAAGACCGCTACGAAATGCCGCTGTTTGTCTCTCGCTCAAACGTCGAAATGATCCTCGAGAAATATTTTCCCGAAAATTTCCATTCCCTCTACACACTCGTCGTCCACACGACGATGTCCTACGCGGTCGCCTATAAACGCTATCGCAAAGAGCGCCACGTAGCGCGGCTCTTTGGCATGGATGCACTCGTCATCTGGAAAACGTGCATCTACCTCATCACAAACATGTTTCGCAAAGCGCACTGATTTTCGCTTATAGTTTCTCAGCGTACTTCGCGACCGAATCAATCATCACGAGGAGCTGCGGTACGAGCGGCATGCATTTTTCAAATACTTTCTGTACGCCTTCTTCGGTATATTCGTGCGCGATTTCATTGCGAACGTCTCGGATCGCGATGAGCGTATTTTCGCTTGCGATCGCGCCGATTTTCTCCATGAGGTGTATCCTATCAATAATAGACGGCGCATCTTCGCGAGAAAGCGCGACGATCGATTTGCCGACTCGCTGTGTCAAGATATCGGAGGCGCGCGCGAAGCGCGAAGTCAACGCTTCTATGGTTTCGAGCATCTCGTCGTCTTCGGCTGGGAAAGGAACTGTGATGGTGCGGCATTTCTCGTATGAACGCGCCAAGACGCGCCCCGCGCGCTGCAGCGATGCAACATTCTCGAGGAGGGCGCGTTTGATGTTCGCGGTATCGGGCATATGCATTTCAGAGAGGCACCGCCTCGGATTCTATCAGATCGCGGAACGTGGTATGTTCGCCCTCTGCGAAACTCACAATGTCGATTTTCTGCTCTCCGAAACGTTCATAAAATCTCGCCTTGACGCGGCTGCTCTCTAAAGGTTGAAGCGGCCGCTCCCCTACGACAAGCACGTCAATGTCGCCGCCACGCTTCGCATCGTCCGCACGCGACCCGAACAGATACACACTCGCCTGTGGCAGGTATTCGCGGACCCCTTCTTTCAGCAGCCGTGCCTGTGCTTCCGTAATGCGCATTTCGCGATTATACCATGATTTCGCACCATGAAGGCGCTCGTCATCTGGAAAACGTGCACCTGCTTTATCTCTACAGTGTAACTTCCGCCAACTCCAAATCGACGAGCGCGTGTCGCTCCAGCGCTGGCGCACTCAATTGCGTTATGGCGTTGTGCACCGCAATTTGGCCGCCTCCCGTACTATGACCCGAGATACCGAGATATCATGTAAATGCTAGCTATTCCGGGTATATATGAACAACGAATCTCGGATGTAAAGTGCGCATAAGCTGGCGATAGAAGCCGCTCGAGAACCGCTGGTCGAGATCACAAGCCACATCGACTGAAGGCTTCGCGTGATGGTCGTGGTGACACTCATTTCCGAGGAAAATCGGCGCATACGGTATGCACGATGTGGACTCCGGCTCCGCTGTACCAGCTAGCGCGATACCATCCCGCGCTCCACTTGAAAGTGGATAACCGCACACTGCCAGACGGTGGCACGCTATCATGAGCCAATGACGGAAATTCTAGGCAATACCTAGGCTTTCCGAATAATCATGTCATCTGAAATTATTGTGGCCGGTGTGCGCTTCGTTTCCGTGAGAGACGCCGCAACTGGTGTCGAAATTTCCGCTGACTACATCAGCCGCCTATGTCGCAAGGGCGTCGTCCACGGCAGGCTTGAAGGCCGCGAGTGGTACGTCAATCCTGCGTCACTTTCAGAATGGCGCGCGAACCAAGCCCGCCGAAAAGATGCATTGCGCGAGAGAACTCGCGAACTCCGCAAAGAGGAGCGTGCCAACGGCCACGCCGTAACATCTCCAATCACCGTCGCACCACACCGCGAACTCAACGACCGCTTCAAACAACACATCAAACGCGCACAACGCGTGCGTGCCGCGGGCACTGCATTTCTCGCAACACTTACGCTCTTCGCGGTCATGGCATCCGGCGCCCTCGCCTTTCAAAACATCGCGCCACAAAAATTCGCCGCAGCCGTCGACGCAGCAACACACGCACCGGAAAATATCCAATCGCAACTCGCAGCCGTCGCATCGCTTCCGTGGATCGATGCGCTTGCATCAAATGTTTTCAACGCGGTGTGCCCGATCATCGGAAACTGTTCGCCCACAGAAATCGCAACACCTTCGACGCAACAACATCTGCAACCACCAACCGGAGCGCCGCCACCACCAGCAACAACGCTCTCAACCTCTTCAGAGAAAGGGTCATCCCCAACAACCAAACCTGCCACGTTAGAGGCGCAGCGCTCTCTAACAGTGGTCAACAATCCGGTCATCGAACGCATCCGCGAAACCGTCCGCACCGTCACCGAAGGTGGGATCAACGCCGCTCTACTGGATGCACGCATGACCGCACTCGCAACATCGCTCCAATCACAAATCGCGAGCGTCGCCGCGGCATCACATTCCGAAAGCCAGACGATCTACCAAACCGTAGGCAGCGTCGGTCGCATCGAAGAACTCACAGACACTAAACTCCACTCCCCCACAATCGATGGCGGCACGATCAGTGGTGCAACGATCACCGGCGGATCAATCACGGCAACGGATTTCTCCGGCGTTCTCGCAATCGCGAAAGGCGGCACCGCAACATCAGCGTCTCCGACATACGGTCAACTGTTATTGGGAAATTCTTCCGGCGGCTATAATCTTGCTGCCACTTCATCGCTCGGCATCACGAGCGGTGGTGGCGGTCTTGCATCGTACGATGCGTGGACGCATGCGGTCGCAGGACAAAGCGCAACCACCTCACTCGTCCTCTTGGGTGGCGGCGCATCAACCACCGCACTCTCATCACTGGATGGCATCTTTGTCGGCCGCACCGCAACGACAACAATTCTCGGCAGCGCAACCTCGACCTTCGGCGCGGGTCTGCAAACAACCGCACTCAATGTCACGTCAACAACAGCAACATCGACATTTGCAAACGGCATCCGTCTCGCCGGCGGTCTCACACTCTCCGGCCTCGATTGCTCGTCGTCGGGACAACTTCTGCAGACCGATGCAAACGGCAATGTGATCTGCGGATCGGACGACACTGCGGTCGGTTCCGCGTCACCCTTCACGTTCCTTTCGAACTACGGACAACTCGCCGCCGCGACCTCATCCATCATCTGGGCGCAATCCGGTCTCTTCGCCTCATCGACCTCGCACTTCGTGAACGCGGATTTCACCAACGCCACAGCGACCAATGCGACATCGACAAATCTTTTCGCGACACTCGGCCGCTTCACAACGGGCATCATCGACACACTCTCATCCGTCGCGGCGACAATCACTAACCTCACATCCACCACCCTCGTTGCGACGAACGCAACAACAACGCGGCTCGATGCCTTCGACTACGTCGCTATCGGCCGCACCGCCACCACCACAATCCGCGGCGACGGCATCGCGAGCTCGCTTCCTTTCGCCTCCACAACAATGATCACGGCAACAACCGCGAGCTCCACCAACTTGTGGATCTCCGGCATCAACAGTGGCTCACTCCTGAAAACAACAACGGGAGGCCAAGTCACCTCGGCCGTCGCCGGCACGGATTACGCTGCCGTGTCATCTCTTTTCGGCAAGTCGTGGGAAGTCTCCGGCAACTTCCTCGCGCCGACAACCACGACGTACGTCACCAATATTCAACAAGCATCTTCAACACTTCTCTCCGCCCTCCAAGCGAAGTTCGGTGCGACCGCATCGACGACGATCGACACGGCAGGCAATGTCGCGATCGCCGGCACGCTCGACGTGACCGGCAAGGCTACACTCGGCACCGCCTCGACCACCAACCTCTCCGCAACGTACGCCTCATCAACGAGCGGCTTCTTCGGCAACCTCTCAATCGGTGCACTCTCCGGGTTTCTCAAAGCAACTGCGGGATCGATCACCACCGCACTCGTCGATCTCGCGTCGAATGTCACCGGCATCCTCGGCGTATCAAACGGCGGCACCGGCTGGGCGAACGTCGCAAGCGGTGCAGTCGTCCTCGGCAACGGTACCGGCCCTGTCGCGACAACATCAGCCGGTACCAACGGCCAAGTCCTTGGGCTCGTCTCTGGAACACCAACATGGGTATCCACCACGACGCTCGCGAACATCAGCGGCACGCTCGGTGTCGCCTCCGGTGGCACGGGCCTCACCTCTTACACGCTTGGTGATGTCCTCTTTGCATCCGGCACCGGTACGCTCGCCGGCACCTCAACCGCAAATCTCAAGTCAACGCTCGCCCTCAACAACGTCGAGAACACCGCGCTCTCGACGTGGGCAGGGTCAACGAACGTCACGACGCTCGGAACGATCGGGACAGGCACGTGGAACGCGACGACGATCGCCGCAAACAAGGGTGGCACCGGTCTCTCGTCGTTCACCTCCGGTGATCTTCTCTACGCGAACTCCGCAAGCTCGCTCACCACGCTTGCCTCTTCCACTGACGGCCTGGTGCTCACGCTCCAAAACGGCAAGCCGTCGTGGATCGCAACCTCCACGCTCTCGACAATCACGGGAACGCTCACAATCGCGAAAGGTGGTACCGGCACCACGACCGCTCCCGTCTCACAACTCTTGTACGGCGGTAGCACTGCGTATCAATCGGTCGCGACAAGTTCCTTGTCGGCCGGCACCGCGCTTTCGTTCTCCGGAACTGCCGGTGCACTCGTTGGCGGATCAAATCTCACCATCAACTTCGCCGCACCCGCGGGCACGGCACTTTCAATCCCCTTCGCATCGACAACGATGCTCTCCGCTACGACCGCATCGACGACGGCGCTCGTGATCTCGAACACAGGCGGGACGGGAACGCGCTGCTTGCAAGTGGGTAGCGACGGCACGGTCTCGGCAAATGCGTCCGCATGCGGCTCCGGCTCGGGCGGCGATCCCTTTACCCACGCGGTCGCAGGGACGAGCGCAACAACAACGCTCACGCTCTTCAACGGCGGAGCTTCGACGACAATGCTCTCTGCATACAGCGCATACTTCGGCGGCACGGCGACGACGACGTTCACGGCGAGCGGCAACGCGCTTTTCCCGGCAAGCGGTTATCTGAACTTCGGCGCGACCGAAGGCACCTCGGGCTACGGCTTCCGCGACAACGCGGGCATGCTCGAGTTCAAGAACTCCGGCGGCACGTGGCAGGGCGTCACGACCGCTACCAGTGGGCCGAGTTTTAGTGTGAACAAGAACGGGACGGATCAGACGGTGTCGGCGAACGTCGACACTGCTTTGACCTGGTCCACAGAGACATTCGACACCAATAACAATTTCGCCTCGAACAAATTCACGCCGACAGTCCCAGGCAAGTACATCATCACTCTCTCGGTTCGTTGCGGAGATTTTGGCCAGTCCGTTTCAGTCGCATACTGCGATGGATCAATATACAAAAATGCGATCCCAGTTGGGGTTGGCCGTTATCGCGGCAGTAGTTTTGACGCCACGGGCATGGCAACAGCCGTTGTTGATATGAACGGCACAACGGACTATATCGAAGCACGTGGCACTACTGACGGGACAATAATTGACGGTACTGCAGCTGCGACCTACTTCACCGGCGCCCTCATCGCACCCGTAAACGCCACCGCCGGCGGCTGGCAAAACGACAACACACAATCATTCCTCGCCGATAGCACCGACCTCGTCGGCATCGGCACCTCCACCCCATACTCTAAACTCACGCTCTGGGGCTCTGACACATCGGCTTCAACGCAATCATTCCTCGTCGCGAACTCCGCGTCGACTACTCTCTTCCAGGTGAACAACGACGGCTCGGCATACAGCGCCGGGAAATTCGGAATAGCCACCACGTCCCCGTGGGCGCAGCTGAGCGTGCATGCAGCCGCAGGCATCAACTCCTTCGCCATCGGCTCCAGCACGGCCACCTACTTCCTCGTTAACTCCAGCGGCAACGTCGGCATCGGCACCACGTCGCCCGCCAAGACATTAGTGGTCTCGAGCACAGGCAATACGTATTCAGTTATAAATTCACCTAACGCATCTTTGAGTGCACTGTCGTTCCAGTCGGATAGTCTCGAAGCGGGAGGAATTTACCGGCCCACGTCGCAAACGGATCAAATCCGTCTCTACACCCGCACCGGTGGCGATGTCATGACATTGAACGCCGGCAACGTCGGCATCGGCACGACAAGTCCGTGGGCCCTCCTCTCCGTCAATCCAAATGCCCTCGGCAGTGGCGTCCCTGAATTTGTGATCGGCTCCTCGACCGCCACGCATTTTGTTGTCACGGGCGGCGGCAACGTCGGCATCGGCACAACTACTCCAACCGGAAAATTGGACGTCTTTGGCACGATACGCGCGACGAGTCAGGTGGCACCAACGAACGGTGTCGGCACGGAGCTTACGTGGGACGGAACGTCAGGCCAGGTCCGCGCTTACGACCGTGCGGGAGCCGTATATAAGCCACTTGCAATTGAAGGGTCGACACTTTCGCTCAACGCGAACAGCGCCGGCAACGTCGGCATCGGCGCAACTTCCGATGGATCAAAATTATATTTAAGTTGGAACGCTAGCACACAACAAGCCATTACAATGAGGAGCACGAGTGCCAGTTATAGCGGCTCGTCGGTGTTGTTCCTAAATACCTCGGGCGGGGTGGCAGGCAACATCGCGCAAAATGAAAGCATCGTCTCTTACAACACCTCTTCGGATCGCCGCATCAAAGAGAACATCGCGACGACGACGCTGGGGCTGGACGCGCTGATGCGTCTCACGGTGCGCGACTTCGACTTCATCACCGACCCGGCACACGCGACGACCACGGGCTTCATCGCGCAGGAATTGCAACAGGTCTTCCCGTGGGCCGTGACCACCAACGGCGACAACGGCATCGACCCGCTCGGGGCAACCTCGACGCCGTGGAGCGTTGACTACGGCCGCATCACGCCCCTCCTCGCAAAGGCGATCCAAGACCTCAACCTCAAACTCGAAGACCTCGCGACTACCACGCCCGAAATCCCGGAAGGCACCTTCACCAGCCGCTTCTTCGCTTCCCTCTTTGCGCGGCTGACACAGTGGCTCGCCGACGCCACCAACGGCATCGGCGAAGTATTTGCACGCGTCTTCCGCGCAAAGGATGCACTCTGCATCAACGACACATGCGTCAATGAAGACCAGCTCAAAGCGATGCTCTCAGCATCAGCCGCCGGCGCTGCAACAACAGGACCGGGAGGATCAGCTGGAGCGCCCGGCGGCTCATCCGCATTGGAGATACATGCGGACACCGCGTCAACGACGCCGTCGACGGATAGTTCCCCGACCGCAACCAGCACCGGCCCCACCACTCCGACCGAGACCGGAGATGGCACTGCGGGAAGCGAGGAGGGAGCAGTGGAGAATGATCCACCTGTTCCACCAGCCGCGAACGACAATGAGCCCAACGTCGATGTGGCCACACCCACAGCTGTCAACGAGTAAGTGCCCGGATGCGTGATACCATATTCGGTATCTGACCCACGGCACTCTCATTCTTTCGTCCGTCATTGGCGCAACACTTGTCGTGCCGGCCTCGTCCTTTGCACAAGCATCTTGGATTGAACCGGTCCTGTTGTCCCAACGAGCCAATTCAGTGGGAGCACAGCTCGCGGCGCAGTACCCAGGCTGCCCAAATACGCCAGTCACGGCAGACGTGTGGTTCGTAGGCACCGACGCCAACGATTTCCAAAATCGCTGCACGCTCGCCGATCACGGATCGGGATTATGTCTCTTCAAGAAGCCGCTTCCGGTCGGCACGCCCGGCTCCAACATCTTGGTACGCTTGTGGGATATTGGAGCTGACTGTACGACGCTCGCGCCGCCCCCCGACTTCAAGGACACCCTTGTTTCGTCGGCCGTGACGCTTGATCCCTACTACTCAGCATTTTCGGAAAACCGTCTGATATCGATCGACAAGTCGGCCTACAGCGCGAAGCTCGACCGCAACACCGGAGCGACCTACGAGTTTTACAGCAAACGTGCCGTCGGCACCTCCCTGCAAGATCCGATGCCGCACAACGCCCTGCACGCCAACATGGGCGCCGCTTTGCAAGTCGCGTTCCACGATCAGGACGAAGCTGACGCGAACGCTATGGCGCGTGCAGTTGGCACCGCAAGTTCATGCGACGTGCATCAGGGCTACTGGAATCCGACTCAAGCCGGTGCTTTCTGCACGTACGTCGGCAACCAAACGAGCATGGTTCCGATCGTCGCGACCGGCTCGAACGCACCCACGATCACCTGCGACGGCTTTGCAGATCAATCATGTAGCCTTGCGCAAAACCACGTCGACTTTGGCGACATGACCATGATGAACTGGGACTACGGGCCGAGTTATGCGGGACCTTGGAATGCTGCAGACACGTTGCATCTCGCACAGTCCGTCTCTGCTTCTGACAACTATCTCGCATACGACATCACCATCGAGAACAAGGGAGCAGGAGCAAAGACGCGCAATGGCTTCTTTGAACTGCCGACCTTCTACTTTACCAGCGGCTATCGCCGGTACTTCACGCCATCGCCGAGCGGTGTCGCGCAAGTCGAGATCCCTTCAATCACCCAAATGAACCAGGGGTACAACTCCGGCTTCCCTCAGATCGACCTCCGCTGGGTCACGTTTGAGAACGCTTCCGGTCCTTCTTCTGACGACGTTACGATCGCGTGGTTTTATGACCCGACGCTCAAGAATGATACGCGCTCCGTTTCGTACACTGTCGCGCAAGGAGCGAACGACGGAGTCATCAAGTTTGCGAACCTGCACACGATCACACTGCGCCCAAGCTCTTCAGTCGATCCGCATCCCTACCACGCGAAGTACGTCATTTTTCCGTATCGCTATGACGACGTGATCACGACCGCATATGGCACGAAGTCGGTGCGCGATACGATCGCGGCCATGCAAGCAGAGTATGACGCCAGGTGGCGGTCGCTGACGCCCGCATCACCTTCGAGCCCGGTTACCCCGACTCCGGGTACGCCTGCCGTTCCAGCCATTGCAACGCCTCCCTCTTCTGCCACGCCGCCTTCATCCAATCCGATGCCGCTGACAATGCCGCCGCCGGCAATTCCAGATGTTCAGGTCCTCGCTTCCTCCTCTCCCCCGCAACTCGCAGGCGCGTGTCCGGTGCTCGCGCGCAATCTTTCCGTTGGGTTCCGTGGCACAGACGTGGCGATGCTGCAACGGCATCTCATTGGACGACATCTTCTAGTTCCGGGCAACGACACCGGCTATTTTGGAAGGCTGACACAAACCGCTGTCCAGATGTACCAACGTTCCAAAGAAATTGTCGCAAGCGGTTCCTCGACGACGACCGGCTACGGCGCCGTCGGTCCTAGAACACGTGCTTCACTCGCCCACTGTAGTTGAGTCAGCGACGCATTTTTGCAGGTCTGCAAAGTTGCCTTGGTGACGTGGCTCGGTTTCCGCCTCAGACGGCATCACCGACTTCTTCGCCAAGGTGGGAAATTTCGGCCGCGTGAACACCGACGAACTCTGCGTCGGCTCGACCTGCGTCACGCCGGAGCAATTCGAAGCGGTGTTTCGAGGAAGCCAATCATCAGCCGCCAGCATCACAACGCCGGTAGGAGACGGCGCGGGGGCGCCGAGCGGCTCATCCGCATTGGAGATGCATGCGGACACCCCAACCACTACCACACCGGTTGATGCCGCGACCAGCACACCCCCAGTCGCACCGTCCTCTCTATTAGATGTATCCTCGTCAACACCATTGGTGCTCATCCCACCCGCAGCAAACGACAACCCGCAACCGCAGGGCGCGGAGCAGTCGTCGCATGACGGCAACGCTCCTCCGGAGCCAGCGGAACTCCCCGACACCGGCACCCAATAGTCGGCTCAACCGCGCGCTCCGCGCGCCTCCTCTTGCTCAATATCCGTGAGCCGCTCCGCATCCAAAACGCGTGCGCTCACGCGTCCAGAATTCGTGAGCTCTCCATTCAAAATCCGTGATCTGCATGATACGGTGAACACATACAATAGTATGTCCCCCATCCCCCGCATCGCCCGCGTCCCGCTCACCGCAAAGCAACCCGACGCCTGTCCGCACTGCGGCAGCCACGTCGTCACGCGCCGTGGCACGCGCAAGAAGAAGTTGGAGATCGTGCAACTGTGGCGATGCGCATCGTGCAAGCGCGTCTTCACGCCCGGCCCCGCCGCGCTCAAAAACAAAACCTACCCGCTGCGCACCGTGATCGATGCGCTCTCAACCTACAATCTTGGCTACTCGCTGGAGGACACGGTAGCGCGCATCAAATCCAAGAGCGGTCGCCACATCGCTCCCTCGACGCTCTCGAGCTGGCTCGCGCAGCATCATGACCTCATGAGCTATTCGCGGTTGCGTGATCGCGGCCGGCATCTCTTCCCTCCCGAGCAAACGCTTCGGTCGATCAAGCTCTATCACCGCCAGGTCTATGGCTACGCGTTCCACCGGCCGAAGCTAGAATTTCTCCGTCGTGGTGAACTCGACGAGAAGCGCCACGGCGACACGCGCTTCGCATCGCTCGCGAATTTCTTGGAGGCCGTGCCACTGATTTGTCCGCACGACCTCTTTCGTGCGGAAGATCGCGGCCGCGCGTCGCAAGCGCAGCCTGACTTCGCGGACATCACGCGCGTGATCGTCAACCGCAAGGAGAACATCGCGACCCGCATTGCCGGCCTCATCATTCCGGCCGTTGGCAACAACAAGTTGCGACACGAGACGCTGCAGAAGTTCATGCTCACCAACGACAGCGTCACGGTTGCAATCGAGATCCCGATCTGGCTAGCGGAGACGGACATCACCGCGCTCGAGCAACAGCACCACATCGAGCTCGCACCGCGCACCGGCGCGGCCGACCGATCCATCACCGGTCACATCGATTTCTTGCAGGTGCGCAATGGCGCCGTGCATATCTTGGATTACAAACCGGACGCACGAACCAACAAGCCGATCGCGCAGCTCGCGATCTACGCGCTCGCACTCACCCGCCTCGTGCCCGGTCTCAAGCTCTTCGACATCAAGTGCGCGTGGTTCAACGAGGAGGAGTACAACGAATTCTTTCCGCGCACGCTCTTCGTCCCGCGCCGCTAACCGGCTGTCCTCAATCCTCCCAAAAATTCTTGAACCGCCCGGGCGCGAGCTCGGTGTACTTCACCCCACATTTGCACCTCATTTTCGTCCTGTGCATGATCGACAACAATCAAGGCAGCTCCGCAATCTTGCGCGCAATCGATGCGTGATAACATCACACGATGAACATCGAACTCTGCGATCTCTGCAATAAGAAAATTCCCGACAGAAAATCTGGCTACAGCGTCGGCCGCGGCTACCTTTTCAATCAGGCGCGCCTCTGCAACACGTGCGGAGCAGCGCTTGAGCGTACTATCAAGAAGATTGAAGCGGTGCGTAATGCCAAAGAATGACCATGCTATACTGCCGCATATGAAATCCGCAAAACCAACCCTCGAGAACAAAATCGACAAATTGACGAAGCTCGTAGAGACGATTGCCGAAGATGTTGTCGGCATTGATGCGCGGATGGAGAAGGGCTTCGGCGCCGTCGCAGAAGATGTAGCCCGCATTGACGCACGAATGGACGGACTTGCCACCAAAGATCAGGTATATGCACTCCAGACCCAGGTCAACTCAATCGAGCAGCAGCTGCGGGACACAAAGACCGAAGTCCGCCTCGGCAAACTCGAAGAAAAAGTATTCGGATCCCCACGCCGATAGTCGTTACCACTTCAAAAGAGGCTCGTGAGTGCGAGAATCTTTTCTGCAACCGCACGCCAGCTGTGGCCATTTTCGACGAAGGCGCGGCCGGCTTCGCCGGCCGCAAAATCCTGCCTAACCACATACAGCGATATGGCGAAAAATATGCTACCATCGTGGGTATGGAAGATCTAGATTCACTTGTCGAGAAGGCGCGGCCAATATTCAAGAAGTACGGCTTCCGCAAGGTTGGCGTCTTCGGTTCGCGCGCACGAGGAGACAATCGAGCCGATAGTGATGCGGATTTCTTGTTCTCTGACGAAGGACATCCGATTAGTTTTCTTGAAAAGCAAGAGGCGGAGGAAGACCTTAAAAATATCCTGGGGGTTGAAGTAGATCTGGTGCCGGATACACAGGTTGTCGCCCGAATGCGCCCCTACATCAAACGCGATTTGAAGATCATCTATGAAAGACAATAATGTCTACATTGATCTCATCATAGCTGCCTGCAAGAAAGCCACGGAATATATCACGGGATTCGATGAACCAGCATTTCTGTCGGACTCCAAGACGCAAAGCGCCGTTATCATGCAGCTGCAAGTCATCGGGGAACTCGCGAAAAAACTGGATGCGGATACACAGAACGAGATCGACGCACCGTGGAAGATGATTGTCGGACTACGCAATATCATTTCGCATGATTATTTTATGCTCGAACTTGGGACAATATGGAAAATCGCCCACCAAAATATTCCGCGGCTTGAAGAAAAATTGCATGTATATCTCCAAGCACATGGTACATCGTATGTACCTCCCTTTGACGATATGAGGCCGCTCATGGAATAAGCGAGTGGAACGACCAGTTACCTGTTCGGTTGTTCGATTACCGCATACAAAGCAATGATCTTTCCTGCGACGGATTTCCAGCTTCTGCCGTTCTCAACGAAGGCGCGGCCGGCTTCGCCGGCCGCGCTTCGGGCTGCGGGGTTGTCAATCAATTTCTTGAGCGTACGTGCGAGTGACTCCGCATTTTCGGCTTCGGCGTACGCGAGGATGTCACCGAACTCCTCGCGCATGCTTTTCAAATCCGAGGACACGACCGGTTTTCCGCAGGCGAGATATTCGTAGATTTTGAACGGCGATGTCGCACCATCGCGAAATTTCAACGGGTAGCTGATGCAGATGTCAAAGGAGTTTATGGCTTCAGGTACTTTGTCGTGGGTGATTGACGGACGCAGTTCGACGTTGGTGAGGTTGTGTTCGCGAATGTATGACTCGCAGGGCGGTTGCTCTTCCCCACCGCCGATAATGACAAAGCGATATTGCGGGAGCTTGTTCGCCGCCTCAACAATATACTTTACGCCCTGCCATGCGTGGAGCGAACCGATGTAGCCAATCGTCAGAATGTCGTTCGTATGCTGCAGTGGCTTGAAGAAATCGGTATCGACGCCGTTTGGAACAACCGCGATTTTGTCCGACACGTCGTAGTGCGCTGTGAAATAGTCTTTGATGCCCGGTGTGACGGCGATAATCTTCGTCGCAAGACGAGCATTCAAACGCTCCAGAAACGCAAAGATGCCGCTTGCGAGCAAGATGCGCGAGAGCCACGTGTGGTTGATGTGCCGTGCGTCCTGTTCGAGAATGCTATTCACTTCGAGAAATACTTGTATGCGAAAAAACCATCCGAGTAGAGCCGGCACGACTAACAAGTGACTGTGCCGCACATACAAAATGGTATTTAATGAAAATCGCGAGCTACTTCGTTGCGGGATCCCTGTGTCCCCCTCACCGTACAAGTTGTACGCCTCGGGCGCCGCTTTCCCCGCGCCTCGTATCTCATCGATTTTCATCAAATCCCCCAACAAACGAAAGAGAAGCTGCGGTTGGTAGAAGATCGAGAGCAAAAACCGCGGCGCCCAAATCCGCACGATGCGATACACATCGGCGCGCAACTCCCCCACACTCGGCGCATAAAGCGTGACGCCATGTCCGAGCACAGCAAAGTTGCGGCAAATAGCATCGACATGTATCGTCGGCGCACGGCGATTGTCGAGAACAAGATCCGTAACATACAAAATGCGCATAGTCGTGTGTCGGTAATCGTATCAATGAGCAGCAATTTAATTCCTAGACACATTGTCAATTGCGTGATATATCCTAGCAAGTCATACAACAACCTTGAGGCAGGGTCATGGAACTTATAACCGTCTTTAGATTCGGTGCAGCAACAGCTGGACTGACGGCTTTACTTCTCGGTCTCACAACGCAGGCATGGCGGAACTATAAACAAGGCGAATCACGGATGCCCTTTGTTCTTAACGGCCCGATGATGATCGCGTCATTTTGCCGAGGTGGAGTGTTCTATGCGAATGGCGAATATTTGTTAATGAGCCTCGATTGCTACGGATTTGCCCTAAGTACGATACTTACGCTACAAGAGTTCGGCATGTTCGTAAAGCCCAAGGCAATTGCCGTCTGATCGTTTCGAAGAGCCGCCACAAGCGGCTCTCACTATTACTATAGGGTAGATACCGTCTGTTGACAGTAAAGGTGGGCAGCGCTAGTGTACGAGCCGGCTGCATCTAGGACAAGGAGAAATCCGATGGATTCGTCAGACGTTCTGCCCCTGAAAGCAGACATCGTCGCCGTTCGCGTCTCGAAATTACGGCATATTCGGGCGCTTCAAAAACTGACACGCACCATTTGGAGACAACACTTTCCCGGCATAATTTCGGTTGAGCAAGTGGAGTATATGCTCCACAGGTTCTATGGATTCTGGAGCCTCTTCAAGAAGCGGTGGAAGGGCGAGAATTTCTATCTCATCCGCGCGGGCAGAAGACATGTCGGATATTTTTCGTACACGACTGAGCACGACTCACCGCAAGCGCAGTTGAACAAGTTCTTTCTGCTGAAGGAATTCCGTGGCAAAGGTATTGCGCACGCCGCATTTCAACACATTATACGCAGGTGTGAGAAGGCTGGATGCAAAAGTATCTGGCTGGCAATCAACAGAAGGAACAACGACTCAATCACTGCGTGGGAACGTCTCGGATTCAAAGTAGTGCGAGAAGAAGCCTTCGACATCGGCAACAAATTCGTGATGGACGACTACATCATGGAGAGGCGCCTCGATTAGGCGCTCGAGGCAGGGTTTCTTACTTCCGAGCCGCCAGACATGGCGGCTCACTTTTTGTTATACGCAAAGAAATCTCGTTTTCTCACACCGGTCGTAGAACCTGTTGGAAAAGCTCCAGATGCTAGGCGCGGGAAGGGCGGGTTCGGAGGCGTACATTTGTACGGTGACGAACACGCACGGGACCCGCAACAACGCAGATGGACTTTTCAGGCAGGTTCTACCGGTATACGGCGACATCGCCATTGGAGTACAGCAAATCTTTATTCTCATCCAGAAAATCGAGCGGGTACTGGTACGGGACGACATCGCTGTTGTACAGAATGGTGGCGCGGCCTTCCTTCAGGGTTGCCGCGCCGACGAGCATGTAGGAGCGCGTGCGCACGAATCCGGGATAAATGTTTTTCGAGACATCAACACCGTCGGTAAGCGAGAGCGGCAGATATTGCAACGTATCGACCGCGAGGCCTGATTCGAAGCCATAAATGGAACGCACGCGCATCTCACGCAACAGCCACTCGGTGCCGACGATTTCACCGCGATCTACGTAGTACAGATCGTAGTACGTGCCCGCGTTGTTGAGATGTAGTTGCGCGGTGTACCCGCCGAGCGATTGGGTGAGGACACCAGTCGATGAGAGCATAAATATAACGACAAGTGCGCTCGTTGCGCCAAGCGCAACCTTGGCATTCGCTTTTGAAAAGAGGAACAAATTACCGAGCACAATGAAAATGCCCAGAAATAGGAGTGATTGTTGAAATGCGCGCAAGAGCCCGTATTCGGCCGAAAGAACCGGCAGCACGATGATCGCGACGAGCATGCCGAGACTCCCGAGCGCGAGCATCAGATATTCCGTGTCGAGCGGTTTGCGCAACCATTTTGCTGAAAAAAATATGCTGATACAGCCGATGAGGATCAGGATTTGCAGCACTTTCGCGCTCGTTTCGCGAAATGCAGCATTCAGAACCGGCACGTTGACGCCGAACATCGTGAGAACATTCCCGAGAAATGTGAGCGGCATCGCCGGATTTCCCGCAACCGCAACCGGATACTGTGCAAGGACAGTGTCACTAAAATACGTGCCCGGCGCTTCGGCAGCGCGCAGAGGTTGCACGATTTTCTCATCGTAGTCCTTCAATTCTTGCGCGGGATCGACCTGTTTGTGCGAGAAAAGCCCGTACGCCACATCATTCGATTTCGTATCGTCTTTCCCCGCGGTGCGCATCACGGAAATAGTCTCGGCGACGACACGGTAGATGCTGTTCGACGATGTGTCGGTGAGGACGCTGCTCCAGAGGAAGCTCGAGAGCGCGAGGATGAGCGCCATGACGATCGTGATGCGCGGCGGCACATACTTCTCTTTCTGAAGACCTGCGATCGCGGACGTGCGAAATAGTTTTAACGGCGCGATGAGGCGGCACGCAAACGTAAAGAGCGGATGCGCTATTGATGCTGAAAGCAGAAGTGCGACGATCGTGTACGTCGTCGAATAGTGCGAGAGCACCATCCCGACCCCAAAGAGGACAAAAAGTATGCGGCGCGTGCGGAGCGAAAGTCGCTCGTCGGAAATGATGAGGAAACTGGCGAACAAAAAGAGAAACGCGATTTCTTGCCGATTGAGAAACGGCATATCGCTAAAAAAGGTCGGGAATGAAATAAAATAAAGCGTTGTTACAAGCGCGATAGTCGCTGACGTATAGCGCCGGACAAACAAGTAGAGCATGCTCGGCACGGTCGCAAACAACATCTGGAATACGACCTTGAAAACATAGGGGTCGGAGATGTGTGAAATATTCGCGATGATCGTCGGCAGGATGGTGATCGAGAGACATGCATTGTACGCGTCGCGCAAGTGTGCAATCGCCCACACGCCGCTGTTTTTGGTAAGTTCAAACACTTGATATTCGCGTTGGATGTCGTGGCCGGTGATATAAAAACCGCGCAGGGATGTCATGAAAAGGAACGCGAGCGCGAGGAAAAACAATGCGATTGGGATGACGTTTTCTCCGACGCTTTCGCTGTACCACAGGAGGAGGGCACTGTACATGGCTGCGCCGACGAGCATGCTGAAAATCAGAACGTTGCTGCCGCCGTTATTCAGAAGCGTTGCACCGATGATGCTCGCGGCGAGGAAAAGAGCGGGCGTCGTCGCGAGGAAGAAATCTCGCGCGGAATCGGCAATACCGAATTTCGGAAGTTTGATCGAAATATCATGCACTTGTACCCAAAATGCCGCGATAAGCGCCGCGACGAAGATCGAAAACTCCGAAAGAAGCACCGAACGATCGAGTGGATTATCGACGCCAAAATACGGAAGTAACGTGTTGCCGAGAAGCCCGAGAAACAAGCACTCCAATATGCTGAATGCGAGAGCGCACGTGAGATACGTCCAGAAATCAAGTTTTTCTAAACGGAGCACCAGGAGTGTGAGCACGCCGGGGACGATGAGAAGTGAGGCGCACGCGATGATAGCAAAAAACGCCGAGCGACTGAATGCAGAATCCGAGAGCGAAATAAAAAACAGCCAAAAGACTGAAAAGAAAAACAAAAGATGGGTTCTAGTAAGCGTCAAAGTCATACTTTCCTATCGCGTGTGCAAGCCAAGCCTGCACATTTAAAATACATATCCTCAAGTTGGTCAATATAGCGTTGCCAGGTGTGACTCTTGGCCTTTTCGATTCCCTTTTGTGACAATTCGCGGTAATGCTCGGGATTATTGAAAAGATGTTCGATTGCTTTCGCAAAATTCTCGGGAGATGGCTCAACAAGAATGCCGGTCTCGTGCACTAGCTCACGAACCCCGCTTACATTCGCCGCGATAACCGGCAACCCTCCAGCGAATGCCTCAAGAACCACAAGTGGCGTTCCGCCTTCTCGTCCGGAAGAAATAAGAAAGGCATCGTGCGTGCGATGCAGTTCTTGCATGTGCGCGTCGTCCTGATTGCCAATGAATGACACAGAAACCCCTTTTTCTTTTGCCTGCGCCTCAAGCGCCGGACGATCTTCGCCATCGCCCGCGATGGTGAGGTGATACGGGATAGTAAGAAGCGCGCATGCGTCGATCAGACAGTCGATACGTTTTTGATTCGTCAGACGACCGATGGAAAGCAACCTGATCCTTTCTCGCGGCGGCTCATGTTCCTGTGCAAAAAACGAATCGGCGACGGCGTTTGGGATTACTGAAATCTTTTCCGCTTCCACTTCGTGACTGGCGTGGATCCATTCTTTTTGTGCTTCGGAACACGCAACGACGCGTGTGGCGCCGCAAAGAAGCGGCCCCCAAGTGAATCGCTTGTACCATATAAACAGCGACCCGAAAAAACCTGATGGTTCGACGTCGAGATGGTAGTGCGCAATGTACGGAATGCCGCGCACCCGTGCAGCGATGCGAACCATGTCTGGCCAGTAGGCCTGCGCGAGATGGATGTGCAATATGCTCTGTCGCGGCAGCGTCAGCAGGTGCCACGGCAAAGTCGGCGCAAAGGGTGTATGTGCAAATTCAACGCTGGCGAGCTTCCTTACGACGAGACCATCTGAGCGCTCAATGCTCGGCCCGCCGGAAGTTATCACCGTCACCGCATGTCCGCGTTCGCTAAGCATGCGAGCCGCAGTACTCACCATCCGTTCAATCCCACCGACGTGCGGCGGATAGTACCCGCACGCATGCACAATGCGCGGCGCAAGTGCCCGCTTTAAAATAGCGTTCATAGCGCGAGCACGATCGTCCCAATTAAAATTAGTGAGGATGCTCGCGCGCGCCTTTTTCCCCATCAGAGCGCGACGCGGATAATCGGTAAGAAGCAGCGCCATTTTCTCCACGAGCGCTTGCTCATCGCGTTGGTCGACAAGGAATCCAGTTTCCCCTTCCGTTACCATTTTCGGAATGTCGCCAACATGCGTCGATATGATCGGAAGTCCACTCGCGAGCGCTTCGAGCACGGAGACCGGGTAGCTGTCGTTGGATGTCGGAAGGACAAAGAGCGATGCCTCGCGATACGCGGCCGCCAGTTCTTCGCCGAGGAGTTTCCCGCGAAAGCGCACAAATGTCGCGAGCCCCATTTTCTGAACTTCAGCCGTGTACGCTTCACGCATGTCTCCATCGCCGATCACATCGAGAGTCGCGGGAATGCCACGGGCATGTAGAGTTGCGAGCGCACGCAGCAAGATTGGAAATCCTTTGTGCGCATACGCGCGGCTTAGTTTTGCGGTGACGAAAAGAATACGTGGTTCTTGTGGAAGCGTTTCTGTAGGCTGGAAGAGCTCGTTGTGGATCGCGGGTGAGAGCGTTGAGCTTTTGTACGCATATTTTTTCAAAAAACCGAATCGTACCGCGTCAGAGGCAGAGATGACGTGCACAGCTTTCCACAAAAGAAGTGGGAGTACGAACAATTCGTACATCGCGACGATCGTGTCGATCCACCATCGTCCCTTCCACATCGATCCCGAATGATACGTGACAACAAGCGGCACTCTCCGCGCGACAAGCGCTGCAATATCACCGATACCAGGAACCGGCGTATGCACATTCACAATGTCCGGCTTTTCCGCGCGGACGATGCGACGGATTTGCGAGAGCCACCGAAAAGAAAATGGCGTGTTCGATACTTTGAATTGGTACGGCAACCGATACACGGTCATGCCTTCCACCGTTTCTTTTACAGAGGTATCTTCCGACGTCGTGATCACGACAACCCGCCAGCCGAGCCGCTGCAATGATTCGCCAAGCTTGAAAACGTAGCGCTCCAAACCGCCCGTCGATGGCGGGAAATATGGAGCGACAAGGAGTAATGTTCGTTTCTGCATACCTGAAATTCCGGCTCTATATCTCGCTATTTTAGAGGAATATGACCAAGCACGCATGCTGAATACATGTCGTAGTTTTGGCATAGGAAACGAAAAAGCTGGTAAAAAATTCGAAATATGATTCACTTCCAAGAGTAGCAACGCATAAGAGGTGCAATCATGTTCCTTGGACATCTTGAGTCAGCACTTGAGTGGTCGCATTCGACACTCAAAATGGACTACCAGCCACCTTTTAACACCGTTGGAGGTATGTGGAAATTACGACTGAGTGGGCAGTGGATTCCACCTGCATTGGATAAGCCGTTAAGCGATGCGCAGGCCGTCGCAGCGCTCCTTTACCTTGATACGGCGGTTTCTAATAGCCCTTTGCGGTTGAGTTCATTACAGTTGCCGACGTTCGACCTCGAACAAAAACTCAGTGTCGACTTGGATCAGTTGTTCATAGACGTCATCGGCAAGACGATGCCAAAGTCGCCAATTGATATCCACATCGAGACACATAAACATATCTTCGTTGTGACGATCAGAGCGCAAGAGTTCACCTACGGTGACGAGATTGTACCGAGAACTGATGTGGGTATGCGTCTGCACGTTGCGCTTGAGCGAACGCTCAGATGGTACATTCCAGAACAATCGAACGCTCAAGAAGCGGCAGCATGAAGCGTATGTTTGCAAGAATCCCCGAAGACTGCTTTCGGGGATTTTTCTTTTATATCAACACCGCCTCGTTCGTCACATAGCGTACACCTTCTCGATTCGCGATGGGGTTAGAAGGTTGAACCTTATCTGTGCCTCTGTTAAGCGGTGCATAAGGTTCAACCTTCCCCCGCATGTTCTAATTTCCGTGACTTGCGCAAAGTATGAATATCCTGTAGATTTAAGCGATGACATTCGCAACCACTCTGCGTCGTCGAACAGCTTCATTGAGGCTGTTTTAGAGTGCTTGTCCCCACGAACATTCCAACCCGGCCTCAAGTAAACGAGGTCGGTTTTCGCGTCTAACCGAAGGAGAGATCCATGCGCGAACTTGCTCTTTCATATGGCGATGCCGAACATGGTCAGCGTAAGCGTAAGAATATCTTCGTAAAGGTCTCTGGCGATGAGTTTTTAAACCCGAGATTCCAGAAGTGGATTAAACGTTTGCGTAAAGGGGCGTGGGTGGTCATCTGTATCGGTGGCGGAACGCAAATCAATACCGAGCTTCAAAAGCGAGGCTACGAGTTGACGCAACACGGTCCACTGGGCAGGGAGACAAAGACTTTTGAGGAACGTCAGATCGCGCGTGACGTGCTCGAGAGAAACCAGATGGAATTCGAAGATCAACTCGACATGATGAACGTAAGCGCGACGGTGATTATCCCAGTTCTCACTCTCGGTGGCGTTCTTTGCCACGTGAACGGTGATCAGATGGTTCGGACCGCATACGTGAGCTACGATAAGCTCTATGTGATCACGACCTGCGAACGACTTAAAAAGAAACGAGCCGAATTCGCCGACTTGCCGAAAGTCGAAGTTCTGGCGTTTCCGGAACCGCGAGTTCCTTTCCTTGCGGCGCGGTGATTGAGAAGAAGCGCCTCCTTAACTGGAGGCGTTTTGTTTATACGAGCACCGCCTCGTTTGTCACATACTTCACGCCTTCGCGGTTAGCGATGTGTTTGAGCACACGCTCCAATCGTCCCCAGTCTTGGCGCTGATCGATTTCCCATGAGTGACCCCAGAGGTGGAAGACGCCACCCTTTTTGAGCATTTCGTCGAAGAGCGCGATCGCTTGTTCGTCCCATTTGCGGTAGAGACGCATAAATGTAAACGGATTGAAGCGGACGAATTTGGCAAGATTCCACACGTCGGACCAGTGGTCGTAGGCGTGGATCGTGGTTGGAAGTGCGTACGGGTCGGTACCAAGCCCAAGCGAAAAGCGCTCTGTTGTTCGAGCGAGTTTATATGAGGCATCCCGCACGATGTTTTCGTGGACCTTCGTATAACCGCCTTTGGGGTAACAAAATGAGGCGACTTCCTTTCCTGTCCACTTCTCAATGATCGCTTTCGACGAAACAATTTCTGTACGCGCCGCGTCCGCGCTTACGTGTGGTAAAAACGGATGCGTTACGGTATGCGCACCAATTTCAAAACCCGAAAGCGCGGCGAGATCACTTTGGTGCAATAATTTTTCTGACGGGAACTCTTGATTCTCCGGCGAGAGATAAAACGTCCCGGTAATCCCGTATTTTTTCAACAGTGTCGCGAGTTGTACATCAAGCACATGGCCATCATCCCAGCTCGTGGTGACGATACGTCTGCCGTTTTCAAATTCCGTGTACACGTCGATTAACTTTCCACTGTTTTGTGCAAGATCAAACCACCGCGCGGCGAGATCGATCGAGTACGCTGACATTTTCTTGCGGAGCTTTGTATCAGAGAGGACTTTTTTAATCGAAGCGGTGATATTCGCGGGCGACGGCTCGATCAGCATAATCCCCGTACGATCAAGATCATACGCTGCGTACGCGGCCTCATCAGTGGTAATAACCGGAAGTCCAGATGCAGCTGCTTCTTGCAAAGCGAGAGTAAAAAGTTCACCGCGCGACGGCAAGACGCACACGTCACACGCACGATACAATTGTGCGAGTTCTCCCTGAGAAAGAGCCCCAAGCACGTGCACGCCTTTCGCTCTCTTCCATTCATGTTTTGTCTCACCGGATCCCGCAAACACGAGATCATATGCTTCGTTGCGAGAAGCGAAAATACTGTCGATCCCTTTTTTTGGTACGAAACGGCCGACGAACAGTGCGAGCGGCTGCTCGGGCAGATTAAAGTGTTTACGAAGCGCTTTCTTTTCTGCGGCATTTGCAGCGGGATAAAACATCGTACGATCGATACCGTTGCGCAGTTCGATAACCTTTCTCCCATCAGCCCGAGCCGCAAGAAAGTTCTTCACAGTGGCGTTATGGGCTATGAGCCGATGTGCGTAGGAAAAAATCCACCTGCCCCACGATGCATACACCACCTTCTCGAGCATCATGACGATGCGCGATGGATGCTCAACGAGCGCGACATGCTGCGTGAGAAACAACGGCTTTTTCTGCAGTCGTGCGCATATATACGCGACCCACGACGTCACGTAGAACACGTCGTGGACGTGCACAATGTCGGCATGACGCACGTCGCGCCACAGGCGCCCCACAATCGACGGCGACGGAATCGGAAATGGAATGTTGAAGTGCGTATCGAAGAAATTGAGTGCACTGACACGATGCACTGTCGTCCCGTTTTCAGAGCGCGCTTCAGCTACGCTTCCCGCTGTCGCGCAGGTGACAAGGGTAACCTCATGCCCCGCGCGCACGAGACTTTGCGTCAGATTTTGTACCGCAATCTCGAGCCCGCCGACGTGCGGAGGATAGTAATGAGAAACCATCAGTATTTTCATACCCGACTAGTACAATTTGGCTTTGTTTCTGCCGCTGATAATGTCTCGCATAAAGGAATTGTGAAATCTTATGACTGATCCATCCGTAATCGCGCATGCACGCAATAAAGGTGAAGCCAAATTGTCCTGTCGGGTCATACCAATTCCATCTCCCGAGCCTTTAACGGGCTCGTGCTCATCTCGAGCGGCACACGTGTATCAAGCATGACGACAGGAGACGGAAGCGGCTGCCACTGTGGTCGCACCACAGTTTCCGGCCGCCAGAATAAATTGCGCATCAGAACCCACATGATGCGGATGCCATCGCGAAATGGCCGCAAATTGCTCCGACCCTTGCGCGGTTCGTAACTGATCGGGACGCAATAAATTTCTTCGCGCAAGATCGCCATCTTCGTCACCATTTCCATTTCGATCGCGAATCCGTCCGACGTGAGATGCGGACGGAGGCGCTCCATCGCTTCGCGTGTCCATGCGAAATAGCCAGTGAGAACGTCAGTTACATTCACGCGGTACAGCTGGCGGATGAGGTGCGAGTAGACCCAATTGCCCGTGCGATTGAGGGTATTCATGGCGCCGGGTTTGATACGGCCACCGAGGCGCGAGCCAATGGCTACAGTGCAAAAACGCGAGCTCAACAATTCGACGAGCCGCAGGCATTCGTCGCCGCGATAGGTCATGTCACCGTCGAGCATGATGACGTAATCGGTGTCCGGTGAGACGTGACTGAAGCCGAGACGGATCGCGTTGCCCTTGCCGCGTTGTGGTTCGTGGATCACGCGCGCTCCGCACTCGAGCGCGATTTCCGCGGTGCGATCGCGCGAATCATTATCAATAACTATGATTTCAAGTTCGAATCCGTGATGCGCTAATCGCTCTCTCGGAAAACTTCGAATGACTGACGCGACACCTTTCTCCTCATTATAACAAGGGATGAGTGCGGTGATTTTTTGCCTAGGCAACATACGACTGAAAAGCAGACATTAGCCTGGTTTCCCTTCGTCCTTCTCCCCCGCAAGAGGTACGTGCAGCTAGTATACTCGATTACATAATGCGTGTCGCGTTTTAGGGACGGTGGATAAGTGACCGCTCGCGGTACCAGAATTTCAAAAACCGACGCCGTCACAAAGACTCGCTCGCGGGCGGCAACAGAACTGCTTCCCTCGGGTCGCTATCTGGCATTGCTATGCCAGCGCTCGGTCTCGCCCCCGTCGGGGCTGCGAAGACCCTCGTGAAGCACTTCCGTCGCTCCCGTCTCGCTCCCCTTTCCGTCGGCGTTTGAGGCTTTTGAAACTCTGGTGCCATTGGTAGTATTTTTAAGTTAGGGGTGTATTATGAACAAAGTTGAAAATGGAGATATGAAATATGTCAGACAATCTAAATAGGCCGAGGGTTGGAGTTGGCGTAATGATCTTGAAGGATGGCAAAGCGCTGTTCGGTAAGCGCCTCGATTCTCATGGCGCAGGAGAATGGTGCTCGCCTGGCGGACACATGGAATACATGGAGTCGTTCGAGCAATGTGCGAAGCGCGAAACAATGGAAGAAGCCGGTATTGAAATCGAGAATGTGCGCTTCTTGAATCTCATAAACTTGAAGGACTACCCGCCTAAGCATTATGTGCATATTACGCTTGTCGCGGATTGGAAAAGTGGTGAGCCGAGAGTCATGGAGCCGCATAAGATCGCGGAGTGGCAGTGGTTCGACCTTAACAATCCTCCGAATCCGCTCTTTGCAACGGCGCCAAAATATTTTGAGGCACTGAAGACAGGATGAAACTTCTGGGACGCATAGTAAAAGCGGCTGCTGTAAAGGCGGCCGCTTAGATTTTGTCCATGATCATAGCGAGACGGCGATAGGTGGTGTTCCTCCCAGAGAACATCGCGCAGCGTGTAGCAACACGTAGAGACATACAGTAGTAGATGTGACATTCGATCCGTCGATCAGTTCGCGTTCGGGTGGGAGGAATACTGCCTAGCGCCGCGAGCGGGCGGTTGCGATACAAAGTACAAAACTATCGCACCAGAAACGAAATATGTTCCTTCTGTTCCGGCAGTTCGACGATGATCATACGAGCGCCGGGCGTGGGGCGGAAACTTTCGGGGATCTTTGCCGCGTCGCCCTTTGCGATCGGGATGGTGTTTTTATCGACGAGAAGTACGCGATCGTCGGCGAATTTCACCGACACAGTGTACGGATACGTCATGTCCTGACCTTCGAGATTGTGGATCGTGAAAGAAAACGCGATCGGCCGCGCTACGGTCTGTGGTAGCGTGTCCGTGTCATTGAAATATAATTCCGTCACTCCCTCTTCGAGCGGTACGAGTTTGAACGCGGCGAGGACGTCGTATACCTGCGTCCGCTCTGTATATAAAAGCCCGAGCGCGATAAACGCGGCGAGAAAAATGACGCTCCAAAAAAGTCGGCTCATACCCGGTTAGTACAATTCTGTCTCGTTTCTGCCGCTGATAATGTCTCGCATAAAGGAATTGTTAGATCTCGTAACTGCTCACGACCGCATCGAATATGCTCTCAACAAGGCAAGACAGAATTGTCCTACCGGGCATGTCCGCGCATCATACGGAGTATCAATCCAAAGGCAAGTTACGGGCGATGCCATCTCACTGGCAATTCTTTTTCTTTCGGCGCGTGCGGAAGCGGTGCTGGTTTTGTATGCGCAGGAGCTCGCGGCACAAGATGTGCAGATTCAGCTTCTGCGCCGCTCACCTCTTTTTCGCCCTCGTCAAAAAGTTCTTGCAGCGCGAGCGATGGAATCTCCGGCAACGGTTCTTCGGGTGTCCTGTCCGGAATTGGTGTCATAGATCATCAGTGTAGTGTACTCCGCATGAAGAATCGAGGAACTTTGTTATTCAAGCATAATCTGGACGCTCACCGACATCCCGGGCTTCACGCGAGCATCACTTTTCTCAAATCCTATGCTCACGCCGCTCTCGTCGACGTGCATGACGGTGCCTTTCAAAATATCCCCAGTTGCGAGCGTCACATCTGCCTTTGCACCTGCGCGTACCGCGTGCAGGTCGCTCGCTTCGAGCGCAACGTGCACGATGTTTTCTTCGCTGATGATAGTAATTAATTCCTGACCGCCTTGCACCGCATCGTTTGCGTGCACATGAACGCCGGCGATTTTCCCCCTAACCGGCGAGCGGATAACGTACGCGTCGAACTTTGCTTCAGCCTCTGTAAGAGCTCGCTGCGCGGCGTCAACCGTACTCGCATCCGACGGCGTCTCGCGCGCGACTGGATTTTTTGCACTCTTCAACGCAGAGATTGTATTCAAATTCGCAAAGAGGCTGTCATTCACGGCATGCGCGATATCGCTCGTTTGTGCCTCTGCCTCCGGCAACTGCTGTGGCACGTTTTTGTTTTGATTCTTCAAGCTTTCGGCGATAAACGACAGAAAAGCGTCGGAACTTTTCAAGAGCTGCGCCGCGCTCTTGAGCGTCGCATATGTCGCGTTCATAAAGTTCTCGATGTCATTTTGTGGCGAGGTGCGCGACGTGGCGTTGTAGATAGCCTGCACGCTTTTATATGCAATCTGCGCCGCCTGATAGTCGCGCTCCACTGCGCGCTGATACGTCTGTACATCGGGAAATGAATTCTTCACCATATCGAAATACGCGTACAGATTTTGCTGCGTGTGCGAGGAGCTCACGTCACTGCCAAAGAGAAACGCGTCTTGTTGCTGCATCACATGCGCAAGGAGGAGCGCCGCGTCAGACGCAGCGGTAAATCCGGCATCGTAGGTGTCGCTCAATGATAGGTGGTCAGTGGTGGTCGCCGGAGCCGCGGAAGGAACCTGTGCAGCCGCGAGTACTTTCTTCGCAGTTTCCACTTCCGTCTGCACGGCGTCGTCGTTGAGGTGGACGAGCGTAGTCCCCTTCTGAATCGCTTCGGCATTGGTGACATCAATCGAGCGAATCTGTGCCGTAAACGGCGCTTCGATGCCGAGCTCGTGCAATGGTACGATTTCGCCCTGTGCAGTGATTACTTTTGCCGCGGTTGTCGAAGCGGCGGCGCTCGCAGCTGCGGAAAGCGCAACCTGTGGACGCGAGAAAAAATGCGGCTGTGCAGCGAGCGCAAACACCGCGCCGCCGCCGACCACGAGCATAAATGCCGCACTATATGCAACGACGGCCCGCTGCC
The DNA here is from genome assembly GCA_023267655.1 of Candidatus Kaiserbacteria bacterium. Lineage (GTDB taxonomy): Bacteria > Patescibacteriota > Minisyncoccia > Phycocordibacterales > UBA2100 > UBA10103. The sequence goes on along the minus strand of JAHFMV010000001.1, from coordinate 17,707 downwards.
CTCGCAGGCCCGTAATGAAACTTTGGAATTTCTCACGAACGGTCTTTCCATCAAATCCGAATCTCTCCAGCATCCCCCCATTGTGCCGCGCAATTCATGAAGTGCAAGCCCAGCCCCAGTTTTGTATTATCCCCAAAACTGGGGCTGGGCAAGCCTATGTCTTATTTCGGATGATTCTTAATATTCAAGAGCCGATACACATCGCCTTCAATTCGGAAATAAAATCGAACACCGCCAGTTACTCTCGCTTGCCAGATATCAGCAGCTTCGTCGTATTTCTTGGCACGAAGCGATGGATGCCGAAGGTCCTGGACTAGGTAGCCAACTTGCTTGCGAAATGATTTGCGCACTTCAAGGGGAAATTTTTCAAATGCGCGATCAAATCGCACTGTCGTCGAGTATCTCATTTTTCAAGGTGCACCATCAACTCTTCGACTGTATCAAATGGGCCCGATACGCGGCCTTCTTCGACATCTTTCAAGCTCTCCTGCAGCCATTTTGGGAGTTTCTTTCCCTTCATGGGCTTCTGCACGGCTTTTGAAATCGGCTCGACAAGCGCACGCACTTCGCGTACCTCACGAAGCACTTGTGTGAGCAATTTGTCTGTTTTTGTCTGTGTCGCTGTTGCCATATTGACGATTGTAACGCGAATGAAGAAAAAGAAAAGGCCGCCCCTCCGGACGGCCTTCATTGATTATCTTCGCGTGATTTTAGACATTTCCCGCCGCGATTCGACGTGCAAATGCTCGCTTCCACAGATAATCCTGGTATATCATGCTCCGCGGAGGCTCTTCTCGCTGTCGGCGAACAACTGCGAAAGGATCGTCCGTGATGACATATTCCCTGAGTGGAATGTATTCAGGATATACTCTCCGCGGCGTAGGTCGAAATTCCCCGATTATTATGAGATGCAACGCACGTTGCAGTTCTTGAAGGTCAAAGGGGTATCCACCTTTTTGACGCAATTGCCGCTTAATCTCGAGCAATTGGCCATCGACGTCAAAATAGTCGCCTGCGACAGATTTCGCTGCCATGACGATTCTCCATAAAGAGCTGGCACGGTGATCCAGAATGATTCCGAAGCCGTCAGCCGCAAGCACCCTACCACTTTCTCCTCCACCCGACAACAAACGGAGCGAGACGAGCAAACGTTATTTTCGACCTTACAAATGAGCGAGACGGCAGGGCGGGGCGTGCTTTGACGCCGTGTCTCGCAGGTCGACGGGCCGAGAGTCAGCGCTGCGCCAGCAGGCGCAGACAGCGACGGCGGAGAAGCATGCGCCGCGATGCCGCGAGCGAATTAGGTCGAAAATAACGGTTGCTCGCGAGCGAATTACTTGAGCACCTCCCACATCCCCTGGTCCTCTCCCCCATCAAATTTGAAAACGGCGACACCGCGAACACCGAGGTCACGTGCGAGCTGCACCTTCTGCGCGATCGATACCGCATCCGGCCAATCGACGAGATTGAACGTCATGTGCGAATTGTAGGTCGTGGCATAGAGCGACGCGGCGCTCGCCGCAAGTTGCGCCGAATTTTGTCCGAGCGGCTGCGCCGGTGACGTCGTCGAAACACCATCACGGGGCGTGTAGGTAAAGAATCGCTCACCCGCCGCATTACGATCCGGCGTTACGCCATACATCGCCGCCAAATCAGTCGCATATCGCTGGTTGAACGTCCAGAGGATGTCGTACATGAAATCATTGTTCGCGTACGCGGTCACTTTGTATTCGTACCCATACGTCGGAACGCCGATCACGATCTTTGATTTCTTGATCGATTTTGCCGTAAGCCGGATGACCTTCTCCACCCACACTGGATCGGCAACCGGTGCATACAACAGCGACGACGAAGCGGCTTGCTGTGCGAGCTGCTGGTCAACGCCCTGTTGATCGTACGCCATGATGCGGACGCGGTCACAGTATTTATTGATCGCCGCAAAATCATTTGCGTAAATACTTGCATCCGGTGGGATGTCGGTGCCGTAGTACCGACTGTCATTCGGCGTGCGACTCTCGATGCTACACATCACCCACTTTGGCCCCATGCGCATATAGAGACCTTTCAAAAATGTGGAGAAATAATTCTTGTCTTCCGCACGCTTCCCTTCAAAATCAATATCAATGCCGTCGAAACCGTTTTCTTTTGCGAGTGTCGCGATCCGATCTTCAAGTGCCACGCGCGATTTTTGGTAACTTAAGAGTGTGTGCAAGAGATCAGAATTCGAAGTCATGATGGTCGGCACAAAGCGCACATGTTGTGCTTTCGCCTGGGCGCGGAGCGTAACCCACGGTTCCTGATCGAGCTGCCCATTGTCCAAGAGCGTCCCGTCGCTCTTCAGTGTATACACAAAAGGATTAATCTCGGTGAGCTGCGAAAGATGCGGCACAACATCCGCCGTCCCAGTCGCTGCCCGCCAATAAGGAATCCATCCCGAAATCTCAAACGGCCGCGACCATACAGCGGCGGATGCGGGTGCAGGAATGCTAGTGATGAGCAATAAAAAAGCTCCCACTACAAACGCGGAAAGGGACACAACTTTTGTGCTTTGCATGTTCATACAGACGTCGTAACACCTATGTACTTACCTTAACGTATATCGCAGAAAATTCAAACGGAAATCTTCATTTAATGCGCAGAAACGGCTGCTTCTGAACCACGAATGTTGCTGCGGATGAGGAGGAACGCTGTGATGGAGGCGAGAATGGCGAAGCCCATGCCGGTGTAAAAGGCAGAATGGAATCCATCGACGAGCGCTTGGACGTGCGGGACACCGAGCGCGAGTTGCGCCGATGTTTTTGATGCCGCGACGCTCGAGAGGATCGCGAGGCCGATCGAGCCGCCGACTTGTTGCGAAGTCGTAAGGAGACCGGAGGCGAGGCCGCTCTCGTGCCCCGGGACGCCGCTCGTCGCAGCAACCGCGACGGAAATAAAACTAAATCCGAGCGCAAGCGCAATCACGAGAATCCCCGGGAGAATCGCCGTGTACGTGCCGTCAACAGGGAGCCCTGCAAGAATGTAAAGTCCGGTCGCAAGGAGAAGCGGTGCGACGACCATGATCGGCTTGTACCCTATTTTCTTTATGATGCGGGGAGCTAGTGCCGCGCACGTGCCAATGAGGAGGCTCATCGGCAGAAATGAAAGGCCGGATTGGAGCGCGGTGTAGCCGAGAATATTTTGCACGTACTGCGAAAGAAAGAAAAAGCATGAGAAAAGTCCTGCCGTGATCGGGAGTTGTGTAAGCAGTGCGCCACGCACGTTGCCGACGCGGAAGAATGAGAGAGGCATGAGTGGGTGCCGTGCGCGCTTTTCATTCCAAATGAAAAGGATAAGAAGTGCGATGCTTGCACCCAAGAGACTAATCGTATCCGACGATTCCCATCCCCAGCTTGCAGCGTGCGTGAGCGAATACACGAGGAGCATGAGACCGCCAGTTACGAGAACCGCGCCGGGAAGGTCGAGATTTTTGCGTCGCTCTTCGGCGACATGCGCAGGCAAAAGTCGCAGCACGTTATAGATGACGAAAAGTCCCACCGGGACATTCACGAAGAAATTCCAACGCCAGTTCAAATAGGTGGTGAGGAGGCCACCGAGAAGAAGCCCTGCCGTCGCGCCGCCCGCAGAGACCGCACCCCAAATCGAGAGCGCGCGCGTGCGCGCTTGGCCTTCAAAAAGTGTGAGTACAAACGAAAGTGCCGCCGGAGACATGAATGCCGCAGAAAATCCCTGCACGGCACGCAGCGGCACCATGTAAGCAGCCTCGTCAATGACGCCGATGGCGAGCGATGCGAGCGTAAAGCCGGTGACGCCGAAGAGAAAAATACGGCGGCGACCATAGAGATCCGCCGCACGGCCGCCAAGAAGTAAGAAGCCGCCAAATGCGAGCGTGTACGCGGTGACGAGCCATTGCAAATCTGATAACGAAAGCGCGAAGTCACGTTGGATCGACGGAAGTGCAATATTCACGATCGACACATCGAGAACGATCATGAATTGCGCAATGACGAGCGTCCAGAGCGCTGTCTTTTTTTGTCTATCAGTAATAGTTGCTGACATTGTCATATGACGCAGGCGGCGGACGCTCCGCGTCCGCCGCCCAGTTTACCACAGCAGTCTTTCTACATCCCGAAGAAATGATTGCCGATATAGTATGGCCAGATCACGATGGCGAGCACTCCTTGCAGAAACGACAAGTGCAAATACCCTATCGTAAAGAGCCATGCCGCGAGCCACATGCCCCCTGATACGGTGTGATGCTCGATTTTAATTTTTTCCATATTATTTCCATTCCTTTACAATCGACCATTTAATATTAATTACGGCTCCGAGCGCAAGCAGCATGATGCCGCACCGGACAATCCATCCGACAAACGGAATAAACCCAAGCACGAAGTAGATTGCGACGCCGAGGAGGATCGTCTTCCAATCGACGATGTACCCCGCCGGCTTCCAGATCCACTTATGCACGATCGAGCCGGTGACAATTGGCGCCACAAGCGACGTGAAAATCATCAACGCCGCGAACGCGAACAGGCCAAGAAATCCAAACGGAATGCCGATAATGGTGAACAAGAGCAGTATCGATGCGACCGGTAGCACGATCATCACGACCGCACCGCGCCCGATTTCAAGAAGCGGCTGCATCGCCGCAGTCGCGACAAGTTCGCGCGAGAAACGATGCATAAGGAGTCCGATGACTAATGCACCGACAAGCGACATCAGGAGTCGTGCGAGGAGCCAGAGCGAGAAAAATGCCGCGAGACCTGCTTTCGACGCACCACGGATATCTGCCGTCTTGGTAAATTTCGTCGCACCCTTAACGACAGCGCCATTTTCCATCGTCGCCATCTCTGCCGCACTATAGGTGAGTGTGCCATTGAGAAGCGCTTTGGGTCCGAGCGTCAGCTTTTGCGCCTTGATGAATACATTGCCGCCGATTGGCGCGTTGATGCGAACATTCCCGCCGCCAATATGTACGGTGCCCGTAACTGGTGCATCAATCGAGATCTGCCCGCCGCCGACCGCGACATCGCCACCGATTTTTGATCCGCTTAATGTCACCTGCCCACCACCCGCGATCACATCGCCGAGCACAGAACTTTGAATCGTGATATTTCCGCCCGCAACGCGTACGTCGCCCGCCACGTCGCCAAGGATCGTGATCGTGCCGCCCGCCGCAAGCACATCGGCAGAGACTGGGCCATTGACCAAGATGGTTCCACCTGCAACCGTAAGATCGCCCTGCACAGAGCCCGCGCTCGACACGCTCCCGCCGGCCATGTACAGGTCATTACTCACCGTCTGGCCGCTTGCGAGTGACGGCTGGTCACCCGTGCGAAATTCCGCCGCACTCGTCGTGAGTGGTATTAATAAAAGCAAACCTACTGATAGTAATCCCCCGAGACTAGAAACTCGAAGAGTGTTCATGGACTCATTGTACTCTTTTCATGAAGGATGCAAGGCCGTACGCACTCGTTCCTACTCTCGCTTCTCAACGATAATTGTGCAGTTTGAGACAAGTGCGGCAATGGCACCGACCGCGGCAAGGATCGGTGCAATAAGGGCACCGAGTGCGCCGATCGTAAGCGGCACTTCGATGAGCGTCTTCCCTTCTTCGTTTTTAATGATAATGCGGCGGGCATTTCCCTCTTTAATAAGCTGCTTCACCGTTTTCAATAATTCCTCGCCCGATACTTTGAATGTTTCTTCTGACATACGTCCACTATACCAAATCACTCGGTCGAAGACGCGGCGGTCAATTTTTCGCCATCGAAATACATATATGTGGACACCCCGACACTTGGCGGCGTTGAAAACGGCTCGTCCGGTTTGCGATCCGCGTAATTTACAATCAGGATGCCGTTGCGAATTTCCGTAGTCTGCGGCGCGATGCGATCGCCAAGGAGGATGCCGTTCGTGCCAGAATAATTCCCCTCCGCGTCTTGGAGCGCCGCGACCGCGTAGACAAATGTTCCCGATCCGCCACCGTTTTGCGTCACCAGAAACGCGACGTCCGGAATGCCGTCGTCGTTTACATCGCCTTTGGCTATGTTGCCAAAAAACTTGGTCTCTGTTTTTGAGCCACCACCAGCGTCAACGATCGACTCACCATTGACGAGCGTCACTTTGTGACCTTGTATCTCATACGTCGCATTCTTATAATCACGCGGCGGTTTATGGAGCGCGGGAGTTGCATAGGTATAGAGCGCATACCCGACGCCGAGAAGTATCGCGAGGGCAACGAAATATTTGAGCATACTGACATGGTAGCACTCCCGATGCGACTGTTATACTGGGCGTCATGGCGACGCACAACGAACCGCATACCGATACCTCGTCGAAACTGAATTGGCTGCGAGCATCGGTCCTCGGTGCTAATGACGGCATCGTATCTATTGCGGCGCTCGTGGTCGGTGTCGCCGGAGCATCGGATTCTGCGAGCATCATCCTTATGGCTGGCATCGCGGGCGTCCTTGCCGGTGCAATATCAATGGCGGCTGGTGAATACGTATCGGTGAGCTCGCAGCGAGATTCGGAGCGAGCGCTCCTTGCGAAAGAAAAATGGGAACTCGAAACCGTGCCAGAAAAGGAATTAGAAGAACTCACGACGCTCTACGAAGCAAAGGGCCTTACGCGTGCGACGGCGGAAACAGTTGCGAAAGAACTCACCGTGCACGGCCCGTATGGCGCACATGTCGAGGCCGAATTGCATATTGATCCGGAAAAACTGGCCAATCCATGGAATGCCGCGCTCGCATCCGGCGCATCATTTACCGTCGGCTCCGTACTCCCGATGCTTGCCATTACGCTCCCGCCGGCGTCCTTGCGTATTCCCATTTGCTTTGTGGCGGTCGTAATCGCACTGGCCATCACTGGCTCCCTCAGCGCACAAGCGGGCGGCGCGAGTAAGTCGCGTGCAACGATGCGCGTCGTTGTCGGCGGCATGCTCGCGATGATTGTCACCTTCTTCGTGGGAAAACTCTTCGGCGTCGCGGGAATTTAGAAAAGCCAAAACGCGATCACTGCGGCGAAAAGCCAGCTGAATACGGAGACGGATATACAAAAGCCCCCTTGCGGAGGCCTTTGTGCTTGATCAGACGAGCATTCTACCGCTGGTACCAATCGGTGAGCCACCCACGCATCATTTCGATCTCACGCGATTGCGACGTGACGATGTTCTCGGCAAGCTGCCGCATCTCATCGTGGTCGGAGTTACGGATCATCTGCGCCATCATGATGGCCATTTCGTGATGCGGGATCATCTCGAGCATGAATTCCCGGTCGAACTCTGCGCTGGATTTCGAGCGAAGCACATCGAGATCCCCCGTCATACCACCCATATGCATGCCCATCCCGCCAGCTGCCGAACCGCCTTCAGGTGGCGTCCCGCCATACCACGACGTGTACCATGAGCGCATGTCGTTTATTTCTTTCTGCTGCGCTTCAATGATCGCATTCGCGAGCGCAATAATTTCCGGCCGCTTGGAACGCTCAAGCGCGACTTTCGCCATCTCGATAGCGCCTTCGTGATGTGGGATCATCTGAATGATGAAGTTCTGATCAGCCGCGCCGGGCATCTGTCCATCGCGCATCGAAGCGCCATTGGACATCATGTGATTGCCGAATCCCGGCACGCCGATGCGATTAATGCCGAGTGAATACCCGATACCGATTCCGATAACTGCTGCGAGAAGTCCGACCGTGAGTACGGTCATGAGAATTGAATTGTTTTTTTCCATACTGTTTTTGTTATGGGATAATAATTCCTAACAAAACGGATAGGGCTCTTTGCGATTAAGTATTCCGGAAGAAAAAAGTTCTTGGAGAAGCGTTGGTCGTGCGGGTGCTCTACGACACCGGATTCTCACGCGATTAAGCGAAGGCTCAGGAATCGTGCTCACGACGGCGCCCCCAAAACACACAAAGACAAAAAGTGCGAGAAACGATGCAAACATCGCCTGCCAGATGGAGAAGTGCTCAAGAATTGTACTCTCACACATCACCGCTCCCGCCCCGTGAAGCGGGCAACCCACATGATGTTCGGTATTCGAGAGCAACATCGGCAGTCCAAACACCGCGACGAAGACGAATACCCCCAAAAGCACCGACGCGATAACAGTTGCCCTCATATTTCCAGCATACTCCCACCCCACCAAAACGCCAATGTGAAAATTACAGTACCCGGCGACGCAACAGCGCTGCGTTGAAGGCAACGATAACTGTCGAGAGGGACATGAATACTGCTGCGACCGCCGGCTGGAGCATGATGCCCCACGCGGCGAGTGCGCCAGCTGCGATAGGCAACGCGATAATGTTGTAGCCGCTCGCCCAAAAGAGGTTTTGAATCATCTTTGCATAGGTCAGCCGTGAGAGCGTGATGATTTTTGGAATGTCACGCGGGTCGTTCTTCACGAGAATGATGCCGGCGCTCTCTATTGCCACATTCGTCCCCGCGCCTATCGCAATGCCAAGGTCGGCCTGCGTGAGAGCTGGTGCGTCGTTCACCCCGTCCCCCACCATCGCCACTTTCTTCCCAGCCGACTGCAAGAGTCGCACCTTCTCGGCTTTTTCCTCCGGCCGCACGCGCGCGAAAAATTCTTTGATGCCAAGTTCCCCTGCCACGCGCTCGGCCACATCGTTCGCATCTCCCGTAATCATCACCACATCAATTCCCATGCGCTGCAGCGCTGCGACGGCTTCTTTCGCTTCTGGCCGCGCCGTGTCGGCAAGAGCAATCGTGCCGAGCCGCTTCCCCTGCGCCTCTACAACGATCTCATCTGCACCACGATGGCCGACAAAGATTTTTCTGCCACCAACATTCGCCTCCGCACCCTGTCCGCCTATACGCCTGAAGTCCGACGCCTTTTCTACCGTGAGCCCGCGCCCCTCTGCCTCCGCCACAATCGCCTTTCCAATCGGGTGCTCCGAATGCGCTTCCACGGCCGCCGCAAGTGCGAGCGCTTCGTCGCTCGACGCCTCGGTCACAGCAAATTTCCCCTCCGTCAGCGTCCCCGTCTTATCAAACAGCACAGTGGTGACGCTCCGTGCCGCTTCGAGCGCCAAGCGACGCTTCACGAAAAAGCCATTGCGAGCCGCCATCGTCGTTGAGATAGAGGCAACGAGCGGAATCGCGAGCCCGAGTGCGTGCGGACAGGTGATAACGAGGACGGCGACCAATCGCTCCACGGCAAAACCAAACCCACTTCCGACCGACATCCATGCGAGAAAGGTGATACCGCCCGCGCCGATAGCAAGGAGCGTCAGATAGTACGCGGCGCGATCCGAGAGAAGCTGCAAGCGCGATTTCGACTGCTCCGCCTCCGCGACCAGCCGCATCACACCGGCGAGAAACGTCTTTTCGCCAATATTCTCGACTCGTATCTGCAGACTGCCATCGCCGTTTATCGAGCCGGCAATGACTGCAGCGCCCTCTGCTTTATGCACCGGCCGCGATTCGCCCGTCACCAGCGATTCGTCCACATCTGTTCCCCCTTCTACTACCGAGCCGTCCGCGGGAATCTTGCCACCCGGCCGCACCAAGACGACATCCCCCTCGCGCAACTCCGTTAGCGAAACGCGCACGGTCTTTCCATCGCGCAGCACCTCCGCATCTTCGGGCAACAGTTTCGCAAGCTCCCGCAGCGCACCTTTGGCACCCTGCACCGCGCGCATTTCCACATAGTGACCAAGCAGCATCACCGCAATCAACGTCGAAAGTTCCCAAAAGAGCGTCATCCCCATACCAAAGAGCACCTGCCCTGCGCTATAGAGATAGGCGGCCGATGTCGCGATGGCTATCAGCGTCATCATTCCCGGCAAGCGCGCCTTCAATTCGCTCGCCGCTCCTTTCAAGAACACAAGGCCACCATAGAAAAAGACGATGCTTCCCAAGACGAGCTGAAGATACTGCGAGCCGAAAAATTGCGGCGCAGACCATGAGAAAAATATCTCCGGCAAGTCGGAATAGAGAATGAGCGGAATAGTGAGCGCAAGAACAACCCAAAACTTCTTCAAAAAATCTTCAGTGTGATGTCCAGCGTGCTTATCATGCGCCATTCCACCATGCTGGCTGTGGGCGTGTTCCATCGCTCCAGTATACAGCGGCCCCCCGTTCGATCATGAGGGAGTTGTAGCAGGTTTGTTAAATGGTATCTGACCCCTTATTCCCCTCCTTGAATAAATTTAACCATAACTTTTTATAGCTTCTGCCAGCCAATTACAGGGTGAAGTTCCCACCAGTTATGCGGTTCGTCAAATCTCGTAATGCCCCAGATTTTAATATGATCGCCTTCTTTTGGTAAAGGCAAATCTTTTATCTCCGGTATCGTTTCGGTAACAAGAACTGGCATGGAGAGATATTGCGGCCGGATGGTAATGTGGTAATCGCCGTCTGGCTCGTGGGTAACTTTGTCTACGATACCTTCAACCGCAACTTTCGTCTTTGTGCTTCCGTTCGCTATAAAATCAACCAGCCCAACATCGTGATAGAGCAAGTCGTCGTCCTCTTTTTCTCCTTGTTTGACGAGAAAAGTTAAAATCCGCTCAAAAACATTGGGAATGGTCGCTCGGGGATTGATGGTCTGACTGCGGATATAAAAGCCTAAGCCAATGCCGCCGCCCAATACGAGAATAAAAACCGCAATCAATAATATTTTCATTTTCATAATGTTTTTATTACCTCTCTCGGTTTTCTCTTTTCAACTAAGAAATAAAGGACGTAGCCGACAACGATTCCGATAATAGCGCCGCCGAGAATATCGGACGGGTAATGGACTCCCGAAACAATACGACTCACGTTCATCAAAATTACCGCAACGAAAAACCATACTCCCCACTTTTTGTTATACAGGTAGATGGCGGTAGCCATCGCAAAGAAAAAAGCGGAGTGACCAGACGGAAACGACCATTCCGTATCGGAATAAAACCACCCGCTTGATAGGAGTTTATGAACTTGGAGGGTGACGAAAGGACGGGGGCGGTGGTAAAAAAAACGAATAAGCTCCGCTGCGCCGAAACGGGAAACTATTACAGAAACGATAGTGACCCAAAATATGCGAAGTTTTTCTGGTTTGGCGTATCTCGAAAAATATAGGAGCAGGATAAAGATAAGAACAAGGAAATATTGGAGGTAAGAAGCGAGAAAAACTACGAATATATCAAAAACGGCGGATTGGCCGGCAAAATTGTTGAAAAAATAGAAAAGGTTTGTGTCGAGCGCCATATTTATTTACACTTCGCGATTTTACCTCACTACAAAAAGGAAAGAGGTGTGTCGTCTTTGGACGACTTCCATATCTCTTGGAAAACCGCCGTCGGTGTAGATGCATAATAGCAGGTTTCGGGGGGGGGGGGTAAATCAGCCCGAATCTTCCATAAGAAACGTTCGAAAAATGGTGAAAATGGCGTCAGGTATCTTTTCTCCTCCATGCGGAAAGTAGGAAAATCAAAGAGCACTGTCTATTCACCCCGCACTCGCCGCGAGGTTGCCAGAGATACGTCGTTTAATGCCCCGAGCTATGGCCGGGGACTCCGTCGAAAATGTCGGGACGGGCGTCGCCAAGGATGCTGAAAGTCCCCCACGCGCCTTTGTCCATACGTGCGAGTGCGTGATCAACAAGCACGTATGTCCCTGGCACGTCGGCCGTAAATTCGGCAATGGCCGCACCGCCTGCGGGGATGAGTGTCGTTTGCACGTTATGAAGGAGCGCACCACCCATCGATGCTTCCGGATAGACCGTATCAAAAATTTCCCCGATGAGATGGAAGCTGGAAATAAGATTCACTCCGCCGTTTCCGACAAACATGCGTACTTTTTCTCCTTGTTTAATCACCAGTTTGTCTTTTGTGATCGCGCCGGTGCGGCCGTTAAAGACGATGTATTCAGGAATGCCATCGAGCATCTTGGCGGCGTCGATGATTTGCAGACCTCTCGTCCCGCGGGGCTGGGTCGTATAAAATTCACCCTGCATGACGTAGAGCTCCTTGTCGACTTTCGGTAATCCTTCTTTTGGTTCGACGAGAATAAGACCGTACATCCCGTGCGACATATGGTTCGCGACATTCGGTGCCGCACAGTGATAGACGAAGAGCCCCGGATTCAGCGCTGTGAACGTGAGTGTTTTTGACTCCCCCGGCATGACGCTGGTCACGGTTGCACCGCCGCCTGGGCCCGTCACCGCATGCAAATCTATCGAGTGCATGTGCAGATTTGTTTTTGCATTGTGGAGCGTGAGTTCCACTCTGTCTCCTTCGCGCACGCGCAGCATCGGTCCGGGCACGGTACCGTCAAATGTCCAATAATTCACGACAACTCCGGGCGCGATTTCCGAGAGAACTTCTTCAGCCGTGAGATCAATTTTGACGGTCGTGGATGTCGCGCGATCGGTTGCATGAGGGACATCAAGAGGACTTCGCGAAATGTCCGCAATACGCGGATAGTTTTTCAGATTCGCGAAAAATTGAAAGACGTTCTTCAGCGGGAGCGTTGGTCCCGCAGCGGGACCGTACGTCGTAATACCAAAAGGATATTCAAGATTTTTCGGTACGCCGATCGGAAACCAAAAGAAGAGCATCGCTCCGATGAAAAAAGCGCTCAGAAGAATAGTGATCCCGCGCGAATGATGTTTGCGCAAAACGATATACAGAAAAACCGCTGCCGCTGCGCCAGCGAGCACGAGGCCAATCCCCTGGATCATGAGTGCGGAGATGAGGGACCATAATTCTAAAATACGGCTCATTGTTGAGGCGTAATCGCACGGGACTTTTTCTCGAGCAGGTATCCGATCGCGAGGATGAATGCACCGCCGCCCACATATTCAATGCCGATCTGGAGGAAATACTGCGTGAGCGTCTGGTGGGTAAACGGAAGCACGGTTGCAAAATCAAGAAGCCAATTGAGTATGACCCACACCGCCGCGACGTAGATTGACTCGCGAATGTACTCGTTTTTGATGTGCTTGAAATACAACACCGCGAGTATCGCCGCAGTGACAGAACCCACGAACGCCATGATGCCCTTGAACGCCGCGACGTCGCTCGCTTGAAGCGGTAGAAGCGGAATTGATATTGCGTACGGTATCGCCCACAGCAGAACGCCGTATCCGATGCGCCTGAACCACGTCCTCATGAGTGATGCACCTTTGACGTAAAAAGCTGGTTCACCGTCAATTTCGCAAAGCCGAATAGATACACGATCTCAAGAATGCCGAGCGTGTTGATTAATAGTAGTGCGACAAACCACCATGCGTCTTTGCGTTGCGCCGAGTGCCAGAGAGCAAGCCCTTTCCACAAAAGAGTCCACAGAATGAGGACCGGCAGAATGGACAGCAATAGCAATGGAAGCCCGAGCTCCCACCCGTAGTGTCCGTACCCAAATCCGAACATGTGTCCCATAGGGCAAGTGTACCCTTAATTCAGAGGCTAGCGGCCGAGGATGTGTATAAGTAGTCTCGCCTTATTCTGACGTCGTTCCGTCGAAATGCTCCTCGTCTTTTTCAGCATCCGCCTTCGTGAGGTGCACGGTGCCGTCTTTGTGATTCGGCGGCGCGTAGAGCGTATATATTTTCATCGGATCGTGCGACGCCGTATTGATGATGTTGTGCCGCACGCCGGCAGGAATAATGACGGCAAATCCGCTTTTGATTGGATATTCGACACCATCGAGTACCGATTTCCCTTCACCTTCTTCAATGCGAATGAACTGGTCCAGCTGATGGACTTCTTCTCCGATGTCTTCCTGTGGCAACAGGCTCATCACGACAAGCTGCACCCGCTCATCCGTGTAGAGCACCGTGCGAAAGGTATCGTTTTCGAGAGCTTTTTCTTCGATAGTATCTACGTAGCCTTTCATATTATTTTCGGCGCGCTGCTTGCGCTTTTTTGATATTCGCTGTTTGTGCACGACGCATCGCGGGCGTTGGTTTTGCGGCTTCAGGCACATTTTTGCGCGGGTGCGCGCGGAAAATGTCGCCTTTCACATGATAGATATGTCCGCTGATATTTTTGAGAACCGATTTCGCTTTCGCGCCCGTCACCATGAGGTGACCGTTTTTGACCTTCGCATCCTTTTTCTCAACGAGCCACGTCACCGTATCCCACGAACCGCTCGACCGCTTTCCCGCAAGCCGCTCAAGCCCGCCTTTTTGTCCGACGTCCTGCATGCGAAATGTCACAAACTCGCTCTTGGGGCGCACCATGATGCGGTAGAAATTGCCCTTCCCCGTACTGCCCGGTTTTTTGCGTCCGCGCCCTTGTGGCTGCGCGAGCGAGTGCTGCCGCTTCGTCATCCCCTTCCACGCGGCTTGCGCTTTCTTAATATTTTTCCGTGCGGCAGCTGTTCGTTTCTGTGTCATACCATAGAGAACATGAGTCTTGTAATATTCGAAGTATACGCCTCCTGTCTGCACATGCTAGTATTCGCGCATGGACGATGATATGAAAAGGAGCCACACAGACGCACTCGCTTTTTTGAAACGCAACAAAACGGGAATCCTCGCGACCGCTGGCCACGACAATATCCCGCATGCGAGTGCCATTCATTATTACGCGGATGACGATTTCAATGTGTACTTTATAACGCTACCATCGAGCCGCAAATACAAAGCACTCAGCGCGCATCCGCAGGTCGCGTTTACCGTGATCCGCGAAGATACGCCGCAGACGATCCAGATCGAAGGCATGGCAAAAGACATCACGCTCGACCCCGAAGTCGCAGCGAAGAAAAAAATGATTTCCGAGGCGCTGAATTCAAATCCGTTCTTCTTCGCACCGATTACAAAACTTGACCACGAAGAGCCGGCCGTCATTTGGCTGCGTCCGACGTGGATTCGCTGGGCAGACTATGCATTTGCGCACTACGGCACCAGTCGTGTGTTCAAAGAAATCCCTGTGCGAGCGTAATCCATTTCGTCGGCATCCGCGCAATGATTGGTTCGCGGTATTTTCTATCCAAGAGATATAGACTCTCGTGCAGACCAAAGGCGCCGAGCACCAGTACCGCCATGTAGAGCGGCCAAAAAATCACGTGATACGGAAACGTGCCATGAGTGCACGCGTTAAAGACGCAATTCATATCGTCGGCGGGACTCGTACCGGCGACTGTGGCTATGTAGAGTCCTCCCGCAAAAAGTGCGGAATAATACAGCGAGCGCGGCGCGGGCCTCACGCGCGCCGTATACACAAGCGCGACGAGTGGAATGCCGAAATGTATAAAAACGGATACGCCGCTTGAAAAGGTAAGCCCTTCGATAAATATGTAATTCGCGGTATTTGAAAGGTCGAATCCGACGAGATGGGAGAGAAAATCCGAAAGCCATAACAGTTGCGGAAGTATGCCGACGTAACTCAAGCCTTTTACCATCTGCAGATTTCCGTCCCAAAACGCGATCGCGAAGAAGAACGAGACGTTATTACAGTACCAAAACAAAAGCGCGCGCGCCGGCTGCGTTTGCATGAGAGCACTAAGAACCAGCGCCTGCATGATCGCAAAAAAGAGCGCCGGAACGAGGTAGGGACGCTCTCTGTGGAGTTCGTGTATCCACGAATAGATATGCGTGACAACTAGCATATGCGCTATTCAATGCTCCTTTCGCCAGCGAGTCAACAATAGCCGATCTAGAGATCGTCCGGTGTGAGATTCGTGTGTTTAGCGATTCGCGCGAGCATGCGGGGGCCTACTTCCTCCCGATCGTGGAACGCAAACGTAACGTCCGGCCATCCAGCTTTTGCGAGAATCCTGTGCGATCCTTTTTGACGTTTAATTCTCCATCCTAGACGGAGGAGTGCACTCAATACCTTTGATGCTTTAGCGGCTGGCCACTCCATGCGCAAAGAGGCGCGAAATCGGCGAAGGAATTTTACCGTTCTCTACTGTATCGGCGAGCGTTCGAAGCGCGACCGAAGTAACACGGCGCAGAGCCTCTTGTTTCGTCTTTCCATAGGCGAGAACGCCCGGAAGTTTTGCGACTTCCGCAATCCAACGTCCGTCCTCCTCACGATCAAATTCGACGGCGAAAGAAGTTGATTTGTTTGTTCGAGCTTTCATGGGGCGATTATATCACAACGCTTTTTTCGACATTAATCGGACTATCGCTTATGCCGTGGGGTTCGGTTGAACCGACGACCCCCTCCGGTGCGAACTTGGAAACCGCCCGGACCGCGTGATGCGCCACCACTACGAAATGGTGGGCGGCTGCCTCCGCGGAATCCACCTCCACGATACGGTGGACGAGAGCCGCTGTGCGATGGCGCGCTTGTCATGCTTGCGCGCGGGCCGGGAATCGTTTCCGGAAGTTGGGAGACAGGAACAGGCTTGCGAATGAGGCGCTCGATATCGCGCATGCCGCCACGCTCGGACGGCATTGCAAATGAAATCGCGTGACCTTCGGCGCCGGCGCGTGCCGTGCGGCCGATGCGGTGCACATAGTCCGAAGAATCCATTGGAAGATCGAAGTTGACGACGAGCTCAATGCCTTTGACATCGATGCCGCGCGATGCGATGTCGGTCGCGACAAGCACGCGGTATTTGCCGGTCTTGAATCCTTCGAGCGCATCACGACGCTGCGAGAGCGAACGGTTGCCGTGAATTTCTGCAGCGCGGTGTCCCATGTCTTTCACCGCCTGCATGACCTTCTTTGCGCCGTGCTTCGTGCGCGTAAACACGAGCGTCGAGCCGGTATATTTCTGGAGCGTCGCCTCAAGAAGAGCGACTTTCTGTTCGCGGTGCACAATGAAAAATTCTTGGCTTACTTTCTCCGAGGTCGTGCCTTGCGGCGCGACTTCGATCGAGGTCGGTGTCTTCATGTGCTTCGTCGCGATTGTCGCGATGTCGCGAGAGAGCGTCGCGGAGAAAAGCATCGTCTGGCTATCTTTTGGAATCGTCTCAAGAATTTTGCGCAACTGCGGCTGAAATCCCATGTCGAGCATGCGATCTGCTTCGTCGAGAACCAGTATCGCGACTTTGTCGAGTCGGATCGTCCCCTGCTGCAAATGATCGATGAGGCGCCCCGGCGTCGCGATCACGATGTTCGGATTGCGGCGAAGAGAGGCCACTTGCTGGCGCATATTCGCGCCGCCGATAAGAACGGCGGTTTTCATGTTGATTGAATTACCGATCTTGGCGAGGACTTCGTCAACTTGCAACGCGAGCTCGCGCGTCGGAAGCAAGATGAGACCGCGCTCGTCGCGACCGACAAGTCGCTGCAACATCGGAATACCAAACGCGAGCGTCTTCCCCGTCCCGGTCTGCGCGATGCCGATCACGTCTTTCCCCTGCAAGCCGTCGGGAATTGCTTTCTGTTGAATTGGCGTCGGCGTCGTGATTCCGAGTGATTTTAAGGTATCCAAAATCTTCGGCGAAATACCGAGATGGTCAAATGTGTGCGCCTCCGGCGCTGCTGATGGATTCATGTGTCTAGTACCCAGTGCTATTCTAAGTAAGGAGAGTGGAGCGCACTCGCCCCGTTAGATGCATAAGCTATCTAATGGGGTCTCTCGAGTGGTTCAGCACACTGGGGGTGCTCTTCTAGCAAATACGAGAGCGATTTGGTAGTCGCTGTACTGTATCACACATCCATTTGACTGGCAAGGGTTTGTACGAGACGACCACATCGGTGACACTCTGGCAGCAGATTGATAATACGCCCATGGCGTGAGGTAGCCAAGTGATTGATGCGGACGAACGAAGGTGTACTCGATGAGCCAGTCGGTC
>JAHFMV010000009.1 GCA_023267655.1 Candidatus Kaiserbacteria bacterium | reverse complement strand
GTCGTCAGTTCGTGGTTTGAATCGTTCCCTTCAGTGGGGTAACGAACGCAACCCTCGTTGCCTGTTATATTTGTCAGGCGAGACTGCCCCCTCACGGGGGAGGAAGGTGGGGATGACGCCAAGTCAGCATGTCCCTCTGATATCTTGGGCTGCACACGCGCTACAATCGCCGTTACAACGAGGCGCAATGGGGTAACCCGGAGCAAATCTTTAAAAGCGGCGTCAGTTCGGATTGAGGTCTGCAACCCGACCTCATGAAGCTGGAATCACTAGTAATCGCGGGTCAGCCACACCGCGGTGAATACGTTCTCAAGCCTTGTACTCGGGTCGTCATGCGATCGAGTACGCTAGTTGGTGAAAGTCCAGCCGCGACAGTTCATAGTGTCGTGAAGCGAAATCACAGTATGCAGGGGCGACTCTGCATGTGAAGGGTGAAAGTAGCAGTATCTAGCTTGAATGTCAGTTTGTGGCGTTAGACGGAGGCGATTCCTCGAGTACAGGAAGAAGCTTCTATGAAAAAACTGTCTAACGTGTAGTGACATCGAGATAGATATACACAGTGTATCGGTTACCGTGAGAGATCTCGTAGAGTCCTCGAGGTATGCAGTCTGTTAAGATTGCCTTGAGGTATGAGCGACAGCTCAAACACAATACGAGAAGTCAGCAGAGTTCGTAGTACCAATTTCTTTATCGAAATTGGGAAGGAGCAAATTCAAAAATAATTGTGTGCTGGATAGTAGGAAGCAATCATGGAGAAGAACGATGGCACAAGTTGTGAACATACCGATGTTGCTCGCAATGAATCAGCCTCTGGCCGAAGCGTATCGTCGCGGAGAGCAATGGGCAGTCGATCACATATCGAGATGCCAGCAACTCAACGACGGCAACAAGTACGCCTTTGAGCGGAAGTTCGATGGCAAGCCTCGTAAGTGGTGTGGCGCAAGCTGCCCATTCGAAGAGGGGTGCATCTGCTGCAACCTCGACGAAAATCACGAGGTCGCTAGATCGAATCGAAGGTTCAAATCTGAACCACCTGGTGCCGCGCTACAAGCAATGCGTGACAGGGAAGACAAATACCGTTGACGAAGAAAACATTGGGCGAGAACCAACTCGCCCCTACTATCCAGTACACAATAAAATTTTTGGAAGCCGCGAGGATGCGGGAAAACCGCTTGTCCCGTGGCGTTTGAACATTCAGAAGTAATTCTGGATGGAACAGAATACCGCCCGTCAAGTCAGGGAAGTTGGGAGTGCCCGAAGCACATTCTTGTAATGTATCAAGGCAAACTCAATGACAAAGACTAAGTCGTTTTGACAAAATCATAGCGACATGTTGTAGTAATACAGCATAAAAATCCAACTAAAATCGGAGAAACCGTCTCGTCATGACGTGATAAAATTCACAACATGGCGACGGCAACGCCGAGGGAATCTAGGAGAATCACTTACTCATCCGAAATACGGCAGCTAAAGACAGTGTCGTTCACAGAACAACAGCGTTTGATCGTAATTGGAAGTCTTCTTGGCGATGCGTGTTTGCATCCCAACTGGTCTAAAACCAATTACACGTTAAAGATTACGCGCTCAGAAAAGCAAAAAGAATACGTTGATTGGCAGTTTGAGCATTTGAAACCATTCGTGCTCACGCCGCCACGTTGGTATGAACCGACGCGCTCATACACAACGAGAACTATTAGCCATCCTTATTTAACTTCTTTGTATAAAGAATTTTATAAGAATGGTAAAAAGGTAATTCCATCCAAAATCCGGGAATATCTTCAAGAATCGATGATTCTTGCGGTTTGGTTCATGGATGATGGAAATGCAAAACTGCGAAAGGGTGTAATTGGAGGATACAACCTCAATACTCAATCTTTCACAGAGGAAGAAAACAAGCTCATAGCGCGGGAGTTTACGGATTTATACGGAATTCGTGCGCGCGTTGAGAAAAATAATGGCTATCATCGCATTGGAATCTACGCCGAAGAGTCGCGAAATATATTTCGCGGCCTGTTCGATTGGCAGATCATCCCATCAATGCAATATAAACTCGGATAAGTAAGTGATTCTCTTAGAACCTGTAGAGACTGGAATCCTGCGCAAGCGGGATGAAGATGGCAGAAGTGCCGGCTGAAGCCGGAGAGACACTGCCATAATATGTTGGCTCCAATTATCGCAAAAACGAAATTGGATGAAGGCATAGTCCATGCACGGAGAAATTCGTGAAGAACATGAACAAGGCACGGGTAGGGGAACCTGCTCGTGGATTCATTCTATACAACCAATCCTTCGGGATTGCTGTTAGTCGATTTGAGTATCTCGATCGAGTACTCAAGGGAAATGACACTCATCCCCTCATGGTGTCGGACACTTCGGAAAGACGAAGGGCATTGAACGGAACAAAAGAGTGTGAATCAATAGTGTGGAAGACGCAGAATTTTTAACACAAACGCCCGAAAGGGTGGTTTTGTGTTACTCAAACAAATCAGCATGCGTGCCTGTCCGCGCGAGAGTGACCTCGGTGTCCGTTGCTCTGTAGATCAAAAGCCAGTCAGATTCGATGTGACATTCCCATAATCCCGCATATTCGCCCGAGAGTTTATGCGGACGGTAGGAAAGATCGAGCACACCGTCGAGAAGAAGTAATTCTACAACCGCATCCAACTTCGCGAGGTTCTTTCCTCGCTTAACTTGTCGTTTGTAATCCCGTCGAAATTTCGTCCGTTGGACAGGCACGCGCATAGAGGCTACTTCTGTGAGCGCATCGCTTTTCTCCAGTCTTCAAATGAGTCGAATTGCTCAAGATTTTTCCCCAGCTGGACATCGCGAATTGCGCGACGCGTCTCCGCATTCGGTGAGTGAGACGGGAACGGGCATTCTGCTTCGAGTACAAGACGTCGGTCGCGCACGAACTGCCGCGCCATCGCGTTTATGACGGTCGTAAGCGGGACGCCAAGATCCTTTGCGGTCTTTTTAGCCTCGTCCCGGAGTTTCTTGTCCATCTTTATGGTCAAGGTTGTATTCATACCAGTATACTACTTTTGGTACGAATTTTGTCAAGCGCTGGGACTAAAAAATCTGCATGGAGATGTTCGTCCGACCAAAGCCTCGCTTTGGTTTGGGAAAGACCGCGGGTTAATGAACGGAACAAAAAAGTGCAGATCACAGTTAGTTTTACTGTGTGTGACGCAAAATTTTAAACACAAATGCCCGAAAGGGTGGTTTTGTGTTTGTAAAAAGAGAACGGCGCGACCGAAAGTGGTCGCGCCGTCTTTATTTGCTTTGCAAACCTGCAAAAAGAGCAGCGCCATACTCCTCAATAATTTTCTGCGTTGCTACGTTGCCGTAGTCGAGAATCTTAAGTCCATCAGGAGCTAGGTGAAAGTTATTTGCGAAAGTCCAATGGTGACCGTCGCGAATGAGCGCTGCGCCAGCTACGGCGTGAAATAGGCGATACATCTCGTCGCTTCGAGCCTCATCAATAGGCTCTCCAAACTTTTGGACATTGAATAAACCAAAGAGCGAGAAATACGTCGGCTGTAGAAAAGGCCGATGCAATGCGTTCGCGTGTTTGTAATACGCTCGCTCTCTCCAGTTGCTTACGAAGCCCTCGAAGAAAGCAGTAAAAGCTCGATGAGCGCTTGCGCGTACAACTTCCCAGAAGATCTTTCTGACTTTAGGATCAGGATTCGGAAACATTTCGCGATATGCAAAGTCCAAATCGGCACAGAATCCTTCAAATGGTCTTTTCTGAATGCGCGCGCACTTGATCGCAATTCCCAAGGAAGGGATCGCAACAACCGTGCGGCTTCTTCCCTTGGAGATATGCCACATTATCGGGTTCCTTTCCTCGATCAATACACTGCCGGAAACCTACCTTAAATGTAGACTGAGGTCAATTTTAGACGGAACCCCAGTACCACAGCAAAGCTGGCCACCCCAGTCGGAAAGCAGGGCTTCCAACGGGGCACGGCGGGGCAGGCAAAAGAGTGTGAATCAATTTGTGTGACGCAGAATTTTTAACACAAACGCCCGAAAGGGTGGTTTTGTGTTTGTAAAAAGGGAAACGGCGCGACCGAAAGTGGTCGCGCCGTTTTCATTTGCTTTGTGAATTTGCAAAAAGAGCAGCTCCGTACTCGTCAATGATTTTCTGCGTCGCTACGCTACCGTAATCAAGAATCTTTGGTCCATCGGGCGCCAAATGAAAATTCCGTGCAAACGTCCAATGATGACCATCGTGAATGAGTGCCTGACCCGCAACCTTGAAGAATCGATGATACAGTTCTTCACCTCGTGTTGTATCTACCGGTTCTCCAAACTTTTGGATATTGAGAATGCCGAGCAATGAGAAGTACGTTGGTTGCAGGAAAGATCGATGTCGTGGGTTCACTCGTTTATAGTAAGCCCACTCTCTCCAATTTGACGTAAATCCTTGGAAAAACTGGATGAACGCTCGGTTGATAGCCGAACCGACAAATTCCAAATACAGCTTCTTGGTCTTTCGACTGGAACTCGGAAGCATCATTCTGCCCGTCACGACCACATCTTTGAACAGTAGCTTAATAGGCCAACGCCGTACTCGCGCACATTTGATTACGATTCCTCGAGAAGGAATCGCAATAACGATGCGGCTTGTACCTCGTGAGATGCACCACATAGCAGCGTTCCTTTCCTCGCGGATGTCTGCGAGAAAACTACCTTAAATGTCGTTGTGGGTCAATTTTGGACGGAACCCCAGTACCACAACGCTTCGCGTTGGCTACGGGGCAGGCGAAAGCGTGTGAATCAATTTGTGTGACGCAGAAAAGCAAAAGACCGCCCCGACAAAAGCGGGGATTTTTGTTTTCTTCACACTTCATCAAGTGTTCAGTGTCAATATGATGATATCAACTTACGCTTTGCTTCACCGCTTGCGGTCAAGTCAAGTAGAGCACTATAATTGCCCAACAGGAAAACCCCTATCTAGTATAGGGTTTGCCTGATTAAGCTAATAAGCTTTCGCGTTAGAACCACACTGTGTTAACGGGAGTGGTTCTTTCGTTTTGGGAGATTGATGATCTCGACTGTATGAGTGTCTTTTTCCTCACGTGCCTCCTCCACCGTAGTGAATTCGCCAGTACGAGCATCACGCCCGATTTTAAAGCTCATATGTTTGATTTGAACGTCAAAGATTATGTCTTCTGGTAAGTGCACATTCGTACCAGCGGACAACTAGAATACGCTCAGAGGTGTTTGTACACCTCTACAAATTTCCTAGAGAAACTTGTAGAGATAAACAAAAACACCAAGCAAAACTTTGCACAGCGCTGGATGAGACAACAAATGGGATGTTCCCGTATTGTTACCTGATCCCAGTGGAAGCTGGGATTGATGGTTTTATCCATCCACCCCAGCACCGTGCAAAATCTTTCTTGGTGTCGTTAACGATACTGCTAACGCTGTGCCCCTTTGAAATTGCCCGGGCTTCCACACACCGAGCAGGGAAATATTTTTAATTTAAAGTACAACGTACAACTCGTACGTAACGTAATTGTGAGCTACTCACGCAAAAGCGCAACTGATATAACTGTGCATAACATACTTGAAAACACTGCACGGCTTAGTGTCAAATATAAAGTTACTCGATTGCTTCAATCTAACCAGTACATGACTGTTGAAACTATGCGGACCCAGAATCCCATAAATCGTTGTAACGGTGTAAGAGGCCGTCCTTTTTGGGGAGGTTTAGCGAAATATACATAAGCAATTGTAAGCCCGAATATTGCCAAGATGATATATAGGAAGACCATAGCTTTTGCACTTGAAATCTATCAGTAATATCGGATTGAATCAATCATGAGATTAATCAGGTGAGATCTTACATTTTCTCTCGCAAACCCGTTTAAAATTGCCGAATTTGCTATACTGTCCGCATATGAACACACAACCCAAGAATATAGTTTGCCTTTGGTACGAGAAGGATGCGGAAGCTGCAGCGGAATTTTATGCCGCTACGTTTCCTGATAGCAAAGTGACTGCTGTGCGTAAAGCTCCTTCTGATTTTCCAGACGGCAAGGAGGCGATGCGCTTACGGTAGAGTTCACCGTCATTGGCATTCCGTGTGTCGCCATCAACGGCGGCACGGCCTTCAAGCAGAGTGAGGCATTTTCTTTCCAGATCGCGACAGACGATCAAGCAGAAACAGATAAATACTGGAACGCGATAGTGGGGAACGGCGGCAAGGAAAGTATGTGCGGCTGGTGCAAAGATAAGTGGGGAGTGTCATGGCAAATTACGCCGCGCGTATTGACCGAAGCTATGGCCGCCGGTGGCGCCGAAGCAAAACGTGCGTTCGAAGCGATGATGAAAATGAAAAAAATTGATGTGGCCGCCATCGAAGCTGCGCGAAAAGGCTAAAAGCCGTATGGCGAAGAAAATATCGAAAAGAAAACTCGTCACCTGCAGTCGCGGGCACGAGTTCTACAAAAGCGCGAAGACGCCGACGTGTCCCACCTGCTGGCCGGGGAGATATAAGAAGAAATAACTTCGGTAGAGCGGGGTCGCTTCCACCCTCCCACCAGCTTCTGAGTGGCTTTGTATTTTGTTGCGGGTGTGGTATTTTGCGCTCGGCTGAACAACAGGAAGGAAGCGCACATGAATGCGATTCGCGCACTGGTGGCAACGTACTGGTGGTTTTGGCTCATAACGTTGGTGTGTACCTTTGGGTACAGCATTACCTCAGGGCCGCCGCTCGTGAAGTTGATAAAGGAGAAAACCCCGCAAGTGCGCAAGTTGTCGCTATCCGAGGTGCGACGACTTGCAAAAGAGGATGCGATACAGGAAGCCAAGCATACGAAGCCGACTTGGACAGGCTTCTTTGTTTCGCGTATTTATCTCATGTCGCTCATCTTGTTTCCCGTCTCGCTTCTCCTACTTGCTCTTGGGTATTAAGGTCAGGCATGACAACGTCGCCGCCAAAGCAAAATCTTCGGCGGCGATTCATTTTAGTGGCAAAAATAAAGCTTTTTTGCTAACATATCCCCACGCGCGTATAGCTCAGTAGTAGAGCATCCCTCTGATAAGGGGAAGGTCGTAGGCGCAATCCCTACTGCGCGCACTAACGACGAAAAGAGCTGGCCTGCGCCAGCTTTTTTCGCGTTAGTGCGAGACGGACGCATGTTTCGCTAGCAGGCGAAACGGCGGAGTCCGGGTCGGGAAAATTTATTTGTGACGGCAAATAAATTATTCCTGACCACCAAAGAGGTATAATCAAGTTCATGCTCTCCGCCAGGGAACGGAACTTACTTTGGGGTGCCAATTTGTGGTACTTCGGCGAGGGGATGTTTGGGCCCTTGCTCGCTGTGTTTGCCGGGCAGATTGGCGGGAACATTCTCGACATTACTTCTGCGTGGGCGATTTTTCTTGCGGTGACCGGAGTCCTGCAGATTTTCGTCGGACGGATCGCTGATCTGTTTGCCAAGCGGCAGGGAAGGGAAAAGATCATGATCTGTGGCTACGCGCTGAACGCGTTTTTCACGTTCATGTATCTCTTTGTGCACTCTCCAACAACCCTTTTTATGGTTCAAGCCGGCCTCGGTGTCGCGACGGCACTCTCTTCTCCGACATGGCTCTCACTCTATTCCGATAACAACAAAAAGGGCGCGGGCGCTTCGTCCTGGGGGCTCGAAGCGGGGGCGAGCAACATGATCCACGCGGTCGGGATCGTCCTCGGCGGCCTCATTGTGACGAGGTATTCTTTTACCGCGCTTTTCGCTATGATGGGGGTCACCCAAACGATCGCGGCTCTCTACCAGGCGCGGATCCTTTGGATCAAAGGAAGATAGCGGTGTATTGAATTTCCTATACCCTAAACCCTATTGGCTAGTGGCTATTTATATGAATTACAAAGTAACCGGCGGAAAGACCCTCTCGGGAGAGGTGACAACGAACATTTCTAAGAACGCGGCGGTGGTGCTTTTGGCTGCGTCGCTTCTGAATAAGGGCACGACGACATTGAAGAAAATGCCGCATATCGAAGAGGTGAATCGCGTGATCGAAATCCTCAAATCAATCGGCGTATCGGTGGAATGGGTCGGCGGCGACGTGGTCATCAAACCGCCCGAAGAATTCACGCTCGATACGATCGACAAAGTTGCGGCAGGGAAAGTACGCTCCATCATTCTTCTTACCGCGCCACTCGCGCACTGCTATGATTCGTTCGAATTGCCGCTCCCCGGTGGTTGCAAACTCGGCGGACGAACGATGATGCCGCACATTGATGCGCTCTCGAAATTGGGAATTCATATCGGCGAAAGCGAGAACGAAGGCATGTACAGCGTCGAGGCGTCCAATCGCCACGCAGCGAATATTGTGATGTATGAAGCGAGCGACACAGGAACAGAAAATGCGCTCATGGCCGCGGCGCTGATGCCGAAAGTTACGACGATTAAATTCGCAAGTGCGAATTATATGGTGCAGGATTTGTGTGTTTTTTTGCAGCAATGCGGCGTGAAAATAGAAGGCATCGGCACCACAACGTTCGTGGTACACGGTGTTTCATCCGTGGATGCCGATATCACGGCGTATCCGAGCGAAGATCCGATCGAGAGCATGTTTTTTATTTCACTCGCCGCGACGACACATTCAAAGTTTTCCGTGAAGCGCTGCCCGATTGATTTTCTCGAACTCGAACTCGCAACACTCGATAGCATGGGCTTCCGCTATAATCGCTCCAAAGAATACATAGCGGAAAACGGACTCACCAAATTAGTTGACCTTGAATTACTTGGCGGCGATCTCATCGAGCCGCCGGAGAAAATCGCGCCGCGTCCGTACCCTGGCATCAACATCGACAACTTACCGTATTTCGTACCGATTGCGACGCAGGCAAAAGGAAAAACGCTTATCCACGATTGGGTCTACGAAGTGCGGCCGCAATATTATTTGGAAATGAACAAGCTCGGCGCGAAAGTAACGCGCATCGATCAGCATCGTGTCGAAGTTGAAGGTCCGACGAAATTGCATGCTGCGGATATCGAAACGCCGCCCGCTCTGCGCCCCGCAACCCTTCTCCTTATCGGCATGCTTGCCGCCGAAGGCGAGAGCATTCTTCGTGATGTGTATCCGATTAATCGCGGCTATGAGCGCCTCCATGAGCGTCTTAAAACATTAGGCGCCGATATTGAAGCGATTGAATAGTGGGCGCGGGGAGATTCGCACTCCCAATCCTTGCGGAATACGCTTCTGAAGCGTACGTGTATACTGTTCCACCACGCGCCCGAGAAACCAATACTATCCACAGCCCACCCAAAGCGCAATCTACCCGCGGGAAAAGCCTGTCATACTTGCGCCATGAACCTTAACAATACTCATGACCGCGAGCGGTACGGCTTCCTGTGGTCAGAAGTGCGCTTAGTAGTTGCGGCTGTAGCTCTCCTTATCGGCGGTGTCCCACCGATTTATCTCGTCGCGCCTCCGGGGCTCTTCGGCATCGCGCGCCTCGGACTTCTCGTGTGTTGGGTGATTTCCGGTATCGCGGCGATCTACTTGTTGTATCGTTGGCATGTCGCGAATCATACGCTCTTTGGACGAAAGAATACGAAGGATATGATCGCGTTTTTGGTCATGACAATCTCCGGCGTCAATCTTGGCCTCACGGCTCTCTTGAGCAAAAATATCGGCATGTCGATTGACCACAGCCGTCTGGTGTTTACGCTCACGGCTATCGCGTATATTGCTGCGGGATATCACCTGTATACTCGTTGGAAGGCGCACGGCGAAAAACTATTTTAAGACGTATTTCTGTGCTTGAATGGGGAGATGATAGGGATTTTTGATTCCGGATCGGGCGGGCTTTCGGTACTTTCGGCGCTGCGAAAAAAGGCTCCAAAAGCGGATGTCGTCTATTTCGGCGATATCGGAAATGCGCCGTATGGCTCGAAGTCACCGAATGAACTCGCCGCGTTCGTTGCTCGCGGTATGCAGGAGCTTGCAGCACGCGGCGCGACAGAAATTATCGCGGCCTGCAACAGCATTTCATTCTCAATTCTCGCCGGCGCTGCCGGACACGACCGCCTGATCGAGATGACGCGGCCGGCTGCGCGCATGATGCGGAAGTACGCGGGAGAGCGAGTGCTCTTGCTCGCGACACAAGCGACGGTCGATAGCGGCATCTATCGCGAAGCGCTGTGGTCTATCGTCGCTTTCGATGAATTGCCGGTGCCGAATCTTGCAACTGCCATTGAGGAAGGGAAATCGAAAGAGGCCATCGCGCAAATCGTGCGCGACGCGCTCGAGACTCGGAAAGGGAATTCGTATGACAAAATTCTCCTCGGCTGCACGCATTATCCGCTCGTTCGCGATATCATTGAGAAAGAAGTACGAGCACTGTTGGGCAGTGCGCCGCTCCTTGACCCTGCAGATGCCGTTGCAGAAGAAGGGGTACAGCGTTTCGACTGCGCGGGCGGTGGTATGTTGAAATTCGTCATCTCGAAAGACTCGCACGAATTCCGCAATCGCATTACGCCTTTTTTCCTCGAAACACCGAGTACACTTGAAGTGATATGACCTACCAGGAATTTTTTAACGAAAAGAAAGTAACCCTCATGGGCCTCGGCCTTCTCGGCCGCGGCGTTGGTGATGCGGAATTCCTCGCGCAGTGCGGCGCGCAAGTCATTGCGACGGACCTCAAGCCAGCGTCCGAGCTTAGCCCCTCCGTCGACTACCTCAAGAAAAAGTACGTCAACATCACGTTCCGCCTCGGACAGCATGACATGGTGGATTTCACGCACGCCGACATGGTCATCAAGGCAGCGGGCGTTCCTCTCGATTCAAAATACGTGCAGGCTGCGCGGGACAAAGGCATTCCGGTGTACATGTCGGGCGCCCTCTTTGCAAAATTTGCACTTGAAATCGGTGTCACACTTGTCGGGGTGACGGGTACTCGCGGCAAGTCAACGATTGCGCATATGATTTTCCATGCGCTCGAAAAAGCGGGGAAGCACGCGATCCTCGGCGGCAACGTGCGCGGCCGCTCGACACTTGCAAAAATAGCTGAAGTGAAAGCAGGAGATATCGCCGTTCTCGAACTGGATTCGTGGCAATTGCAGGGATTCGGGGATTTGCGCATCAGTCCGCATATCGCGATTTTTTCCAACCTCATGCCGGATCATTTGAACTACTATCCCGACATACAGACGTACTTTTCGGACAAGGCGTTGATTTTCCGCAGTCAAAAAGCCGGCGACAGCCTTTTTGTCGGCCAATCGGTGGCGCAACTGGTCGCTGAAGCACGCTCACCGGTTGCAGGCGAGATTCCGCCGCCCTTGCCACCGGAGTGGCAGCTACAAATCCTTGGCGAACACAACCGCGACAACGCATCGTTTGCGGTCGCTGCCTTGAAGAAGCTCGGGCTCTCCGAGAAAGAAATTCGTGAAGGCGTTGAATCGTTCGGCGGCATTGAAGGACGTTTGCAGTTTGTACGGGATGTGAGCGGCGTCCGGATCATCAACGACAACAACGCGACAACGCCGGTCGCGACTCTTATGGCGCTCAATACAGTACCTCTCGAGAAAACAATTCTCATTATGGGCGGCGCTGACAAGGGGCTCGAAATGAGTGAACTTGTTGCCGTGGCGCACAACTGCAAAAAAGTCATTTTAATATCCGGATCCGGTACGGAGAGGATTAAAGAAGGTTTTCCTCACGCAAGCGTCGTTGATTCGCTCCAAGGCGCAGTTGATGCCGCGATGTTCGAATCAACTACTGGCGACACGATTCTTTTCAGCCCCGCGTTCGCGTCATTCGGCATGTTCAAAAATGAATACGATCGCAACGACCAGTTTTTGAAGATTATTTCCGCACTATGATTCCCAAACACGTTCACATGGTTGGGATCGGTGGGATCGGGATGTCGGCGCTTGCGCAGCTATTGGCGCATCGAGGAGTTGCCGTAACAGGATCGGATCGTGACGAATCGCCAACGACGCGGTTGCTTGAAGAGAAAGGAATTCACGTGCACATCGGGAGCGGCGCACTGCCGACTGATGCGGAGCTGCTTGTGTACAGCGACGCGATTCCGGCGGATAATCTGGAGAGGGTGCAGGCGCGCGAGAGAGGAATCCAGCAGATTTCGTATTTTGAAATGCTCGGACAAATTTCCGCATCGATGCGTACGGTTGCGATCGCGGGGACGCATGGGAAGACAACTACGACGGGGATGGTGGCGAAAATTCTCTCTGACGCTGGTGGAAAGCCGACGGCGATCATTGGATCAATCGTGCGTGATTTTGGCCTAAACCGCCCCGAAGGGGCGGTCGGCCGAACAGGCCATAGGCCTGTTTTAGGCTCAAATTTTTTGGCGGGTGACGATAAATTATTTGTCGTAGAGGCGTGTGAGTATCGCGATCATCTACTCGAACTCTCGCCGGAAATTCTCGTGATCACGAATATCGAACTCGATCACACGGATTTCTTTCCATCGCTCTCGGCGTTGCAAAACACCTTCCGTGCAGCTGTTGAAAAAGTGCCGGAAAACGGTGCGATCATCGCCAATCCGAATGACCCGAATGTTGCCGCGGTTTTGAAAGGCGCAAAGGCGCGCGTTATCGATTACACACACAAAGCCGTCGGCTCGCTGCAGTTAGTGGGGGAATTCAACCGCGAAAATGCGCGTGCGGCGCTTGCGGCTGCGCAGGCGGCGGTGCCGCTGCTTTCGCAGGAAGCAGGAGTGAAATCTCTTTCAGAATTCAAAGGTTCGTGGCGCCGATTCGAATATAAGGGCGAGACACCAAACGGTGCGCTGGTATACGACGATTATGCGCATCATCCGACCGCTGTTGCAAAGACGATTCAAGGGGCGCGTGAGAAATTTCCGGATAAGAAAATTGTGGTCGCATTCCATCCGCACCTTTTCTCGCGCACCAAATCATTCCTGAAAGAATTTGCGGAGGCACTCTCGACGGCAGATAAAGCAATCGTCGCACCCATCTATGCTGCGCGTGAAAAAGCAGACCCGACGGTCTCGCACCACATCCTTGCCGAAAACGCGAGAGAAAATGTAATCGCACTCGATTCATTCGATGAAATCCGCGAAGAATTATTGAAAGAGAAAGAGGGAACACTAATCATCACAATGGGAGCAGGGGATATTTACAAAGTTGCGGAGCAGATTACTGAAGAATAATATGGGAACGCTCTCAATTGTCGCGACACCAATAGGCAATCTCGAAGACATCACGCTTCGGGCACTTAGAACGCTGCGCGAGGCAGATGCGATTTTGTGCGAGGATACGCGAGTAACTTCTAAATTGCTTGCGAAATACGAAATCTCAAAACCATTAATCCGCTGCGACGAGAAGATGGAAGAGAAAGCGGCGAAACGGGCGATTGAGATGTTGGAAGAGGGGAAGAAACTTGCGCTGGTGTCTGATGCAGGGACACCGGGGATTTCGGATCCCGGAGCGAGGCTTGTGGCGCGCATACGGCGCTTTGCGCCTGACGCGCGCATTGAGGCGATTCCGGGGCCGTCGGCACTCACGGCGGCGCTTTCGGTCGCGGGTCTCAAACACGGCGAATTCGTTTTCAAGGGATTTTTGCCGCATAAAAAGGGAAGGCAGACGGCAATGAGAGAGGTCTTGAATAGCAAGGTTCCCGTCGTCCTTTACGAATCGCCACATCGTGTTGAAAAATTATTGCAGGAACTAGGGGAGAGGGAGGTCTCGGTCGGCCGAGAACTCACCAAGCTCCATGAAGAATTCATCCACGGGAGGGGTGTGGATAACTTTTTGGACCTCAAAAGGCGAGACGCGGTGCGCGGTGAGTTTGTCGTGATCGTACATCCTGCATAAAATTTCTGCGTACGGTATACTTGCAGCAACGTATGCGCAAAAATCCTACCGCGCGCGCGTCACGCGCGCTTCTTTTTTTCATCGGCGTTGTGTTCGTTCTGATTTCCCTCTTTTCAGCGGTCGCTCTTTTTTACTCATTTGTTCCTGGTCATAATCTGCGGTACGTGCGCGGTGAGACGATGGTGAAAAAAGATCCGCCGCCGGTCTTGGACAAAGTTGATTACGACCGCCGAATGATCGCGCTTGCCAACTACCCTTCCATCGCGACTTCGACAGCAACCACGACGCCGAACATCGCGTCGTCGACAAAACCATGGCCGGTCTTGCGCGCGCCGTACCCAAATGCCGGCGCGCTGCTTCCCTTCTATCGTATTGTTGCGTACTACGGAAATTTCCTTTCCAAAGGCATGGGAGTTTTGGGAGAATATCCGCGCGAAGAGATGCTGGCGAAATTGAAAGCGGCCGCTGCGGAGTGGCAGGCGGCCGATCCTTCGACACCGGTTGTACCCGCGATCCATTACATCGTGGTGACGGCGCAGGCCGCAGCGGGAAAAGATGGGATGTATCGCGCACGGATGTCGGATTTGCAGATCGATCATGCGCTCGAACTCGCACAAGAAGTGCACGGCGTCGTTTTCTTGGATTTCCAAGTCGGTCTTTCGACGGTGCAAAAAGAACTGCCGCAGTATGAAAAATATATTGCAATGCCCAACGTGCATATCGGTATTGATCCGGAGTTTTCGATGAAAGACGGCGTGCCCCCCGGACGCGAGATTGGCACGTTTGATGCGGCGGATATCAATTGGGTCGCAAATTATATGGCAGGCATCGTAAAAGCAAACAATCTGCCGCCGAAAATTCTCATCGTGCATCGTTTTACCGAGGAGATGGTGACCGGCTACAAACGCATCACACCGCTTCCTGAAGTGCAGATCGTGATGGATATGGATGGTTGGGGTTTCGCCGCAAAGAAAATCAATACGTACAATACTGTCGTCGCATCAGAGCCGGTGCAGTTCACGGGATTCAAACTGTTTTATAAAAACGATATTTTGCCGCCATCCACGGCACTGATGACACCAAAAGAAGTCTTACGGCTCATACCGCGCCCGATTTACATCCAGTACCAATGATGCAGCCACTAGCCACTAGGGTATAGCCAATAGGGAAATTCGAATACAAAAAAGCATTGCATTTTTTCCCTAAACCCTATACCCTAGTGGCTACCACCTATCTATGACACTTGATGCACTCATCATGCTTGCCGGCACGCTTGTTGCACTCCTTCCGTTTTTAGGTTTTCCGCTTAAGTGGGACAACGTCATCCTTGTGATCCTTGGAGTTTTCATCATCGCGCTCGGCATCATCGTGCGACGTCGTGGATTTATGCCGCGCGCGCCGCAAAAATCTCCGACAACCTCGTTTGTAGAAAATTCGGGCGGTGGTATGGACGCGCAATAAGTCGGTCGAGAGATATCCACTCCCTCCATTTCCCTCACTTGCTTTTCATGCTGGTAGAGGCATACTTGCGGCGGGTTGAGACTATGGGGCCAGATCAAGCGTGGAGTAGAGTCGATGGTAGTTGACCTGGTGGCTAAAGCCTTCGGTGGTTGCTCACGAGAAGACGCAAAGATAATGACCGGCGCAATCGCGCTGTTCATCATCGGAGTACTGATGATGATTCCGCTTCCGTGACGCAAACATGATGGATGGTATTGCAAGGCGCGTCGGTGATCCGGCGCGCTTTTCTTTTGATTTCGCTATATAATCGTTCTCATATGCCGCCTTTTAAAGGGAATAAGAGCGGAGAAAACGACGAACGCAAAATCACCTATTTTGCGACGACGCACACGCGCGGGAAACGCGAGATGTTCGGCATCCGCGCGATCGACCGTGGCAAGCATGTGTACGTGATCGGCAAAACCGGCATGGGTAAATCGACCATGCTCGAGAACATGGCGATCCAAGACATCCAGAACGGCGAAGGTATTGCGTTTATCGATCCGCACGGCTCGAGCGCCGAAAAGCTGCTCGATTTCGTGCCGCACGAGCGCGTGAAAGACGTGCTGTACTTCGCGCCGTTTGATACTGAATACCCTATCGGCTTCAACGTGATGGAGGATGTGGGTTATGACAAACGCCATCTCGTGGTTTCCGGTCTCATGGGTGCGTTCAAACGAATTTGGGTGGACATGTGGAGCGCCCGCATGGAATACATTTTGCAAAACGTCCTTCTCGCGCTTCTTGAATATCCCGACACGACGCTGCTTGACGTGAACCGCATGCTCACCAATAAGCCGTTTCGCAACGCGGTTATCGACAAGATCACCGACCCGGTTGTGAAGTCATTTTGGTCGGAAGAATTCGCGACGTACACTGATCGGTACACACAGGAAGCGACACCGGCTATTCAAAACAAAGTCGGCCAGTTCGTCTCGAACCCTTTGATTCGTAATATCGTAGGGCAGCCGAAATCGACGTTTGATTTGCGGCAGATGATGGACACCAAAAAGATTTTCATCGTGAATCTTTCAAAAGGGCGGATGGGTGAGTCGAATGCGGCGCTCCTCGGTTCGATGCTTACGGTCAAAATCTATCTCGCCGCGATGTCGCGTGCTGACGAGCCAGCCGCGCGCATGGCGGCGCTCCCCCGCTGTTATTTCTACGTCGACGAATTCCAATCGATGATGAACGAGGCGTTTGCCGACATTCTTTCAGAAAGCCGCAAATACAAACTCGCGCTCACGCTTGCGAACCAGTACATCGAACAGATGGAAGAAAATGTCCGGAACGCGGTTTTCGGCAACGTGGGGACACTCATTACATTCCGCGTCGGGCCCTTTGATGCCGAGGTATTAAAAGTCGTCTTCGAGCCGACGTTTGCGCCGGAGGATTTGGTGAACTTGGGATTAGGTCAGATTTATCTCACGCTCATGATCGACGGCGTCGGCAGCGTGCCGTTTTCCGCCGATACGATTCCGCCGATAGAGGCACCGCATGTCTCGTATCGTGAAAATGTGATCCGCTCGACGCGTGAGCACTATGCGCGGACTCGCGCGGAGGTTGAACAAATCGTCGCAAAGCGCCAGCTCGATTTTGCGCCGTCTCCGCCGCGTCCAAAAGAAGAAAAGAGGAATTTTACGCCGATCCGCAGCAATGATCGTCCGCAGTTTTCCGCACCGCGACCGCAACCGCCTCGGGAAGAACGGCGCGAAGAGCGGCCGCGTGCGCCCGAGCCGGTGCGTGAGCGTGAAATAGCGCCGATGCCGCGACGCGACGAGCGGCCGCACGAGAGACCCGCGTCGCCGGTGCAGAATCAACGAAACGCTTTGCGCGACGCGATCGCGTCCGTGCGCACCGCAGAAAAATCTCCTGCAGACATGCTCCGTGAGCGGCATAAAAAGCCGGAGGCGCCGCGTGAGTCTTCGCCGATGGCGCGACAGCCGGAGATACCGAAAAATGAGGACGCGGGGGCACCGGAAATTTCGACGGATGATCTGCGCAAGATTCTTAACGGCTAGACTTATATTTCTTTGCGGTTTCGTTTTCATGCCGGCCTTTGCGCATGCGCAAGTTGTCATAACGGAAATCATGTACGACCTAGCGAGTGGGTCGGATTCAGGGCGCGAGTGGATCGAGATTTTTAATGCAGGGAACTTCCCTGTTACTTTGACGGATTTTAAAGTGGTTGAGAATGGTGCAAGTCATAAAATCGGCGCGGTGGCCGGCGGCGACGGAGTCGCCGCCGGATCGTACGCTGTCATTGCCGATAATCCGGCAAAATTCAAAACCGATTATCCGACATACTCAGGACAATTATTCGATAGTGCATTCAGTTTGAGCAACAGCGGGGAAACCATTGGGATTGCGGATGCACAGGGAACGACGATCGATTCCGTTTCGTATACTGCCGCGAGCGCGAATGGCACCGGGGATTCGCTGCAACGCGCACCATCGTCGAATGTGTTTGGAGCCGGAATTCCCACGCCCGGTCTGCCGATTCCGACAGGCGGCCTGAAAAAATCTCCGCCGAAACCGGGAAAGGCAGCGGCAAAAAAATCCACGACAGCGAAATCAACAGCTCCCGCGTCAGCTGAAGTGCCGCTCCTTGTCGGCGATGATGCGGTGCCACCACCAAAGGTTCTCGTTGCCGCAGCGGCTGCACCGGATAGCGGCGTTCTCTACTGGTGGCTCGCGCCGCTTCTTCTAGCCCTCCTCGCATCAGTCGGCATCACGTGGTCACGGCATCTGAAAAAAGACGAATGGGACATCGTTGAAGAAATCGAGGAAACAGGCTAATCTGCCTCAATGCAAGGGAAGTTAATTCTCGTCACCGGGGGAGCCGGTTTTGTCGGCTCCAATCTCATTAAGCGCCTCGTTGCAGACGGCAATCGGGTCATTTCACTGGATAACTATTTTGCTGGTACAAGAGAGGCGCACGTGGAAGGTGCCGAATATCGCGAGGGGCACACCAAAGACATCGAACAACTCGTGCCCGAGACGCCGGATCTGATCTATCACCTCGGTGAATATTCACGCGTAGAGCAAAGTCTTGAAGAACCGGATGTCGTCAATGATTTGAATGTCGTTGGAACGCGGGCAGTAGTTGACTATTGGATGCAAAAGAAATGTAAGATCGTCTACGCCGGTTCATCAACAAAATTCGGCGACGGGGGACTTGCACGCGAAGCGACGCCCTATGCATCAACGAAAGCCGCAAACACTGAGCTCGTAAAAAAAGTTGGAGAGCAGCATTCCCTTCCCTACGCAATCACCTATTTCTACAATGTCTTTGGCCCCGGTGAGCGCAGCGGCAGATATGGCACGGTGATCCGATGGTTTATGGAACAGTATAAAAACGGTCAGCCGATTACGGTGACGTTGCCCGGAACGCAAAAAAGAAATTTCACACACATCGATGACATTGTTGAAGGCCTGATGCTGGTGGGCGAGAAAGGGCACGGCGATGAATACGGACTCGGCCATGAGAAATCGTTTTCGATGCTTGAAGTTGCGCGACTCTTTGGGAACGACATCATCATGCTTCCGGAGCGCAAGGGGAATCGCATGAATTCATCGCTCGATATTTCGAAATCCCGTGCGATCGGTTGGGAAGCGACGATCGCCCTTGAAGATGAGATCATCACATTCCTCCGCGAAAATCCGCGTGCGCAAATCGAAAAGCGTGAGAAGCGACTGCTCGTCTTTACCACAACGTTCCATCCCGTCGCTGGTCCTGCTGAAGAGGCGCTGTGCGACTTGATGCGTGCGATGCCCGATGTGCATTTTGATATTGTTACGACGGTCTATTCGCAAAACGCGAAAAGCGCAGTCTGTCCTGTCGATAACGCGACTGTGTACCGTGTCGGCTTTGGGAATCCACTGGATAAGTTTCTGCTTCCGGTGCTTGGGTATCGTGTTGCAAAGAATCTGCATACAAAACACAAATACCTTTTCGCGTGGGCGCTCATGGCGAGCTATGCATCACTTGCAGCTCTCTTTCTCAAGCGCGCGACCGGCCTCCCTATTCTCCTTACGCTCGCCGATCAATTATTCGACGATGTTCCGTGGCACTCGCGGTTTGCGATGAGCACGATCCTCAAGGGCGCCGATCAGGTGTATGCGTCAGAGCGTTCGCAAGAAAAGACGGCGTCAGTAATCGCACGGCGCAATCACATGCGCGCGTCGATGGGCGAAGGGGATGCATTTGCGAACCAGATTCGCTTTGCATATTCGGCTTTTGTGCGGGAGCGAGTACACGCAGAACACACATAAAGCATCGGACCCTTCCGAAATGGAGGGGTCCGAAAAAGCCCGTTAATATTGGACGAGCAGCAGCCGCATTGAGGTATCAACCAAGAATTGCCGACTCGGAAGTGATAGGCTCCCCAAAGTCAAACCCAGACTATCGCGATAGATTTGAAAAAGTCTTCCGCTGCAGGGCTGTGATGCGATAACATAACCCTGACCGTGGGGTTGCGCACGATGAGCAAGACGAATCGCGGGACCGACTTCAAGAGGGCACACTCTGTACTTTTTCTCTTCCGCGTGCTTCAAGATCTGTTCGTAAAAGGCACCGTCTTTGAATCCG
The DNA here is from genome assembly GCA_023267655.1 of Candidatus Kaiserbacteria bacterium. Lineage (GTDB taxonomy): Bacteria > Patescibacteriota > Minisyncoccia > Phycocordibacterales > UBA2100 > UBA10103. The sequence goes on along the minus strand of JAHFMV010000009.1, from coordinate 24,722 downwards.
AGTTCGTCGATCGATATATCACGCAACTCAACTTCCGTTCTTACCGTCTCACAAACAAAATCTTTTGAACGGAGAGTCAATTCCGCTCCTCTGGTGATGCTGATGTGGATGTCCGACTTGCGGATTACGTCCTCATATCTCGCTGCCGTCTGGTAGATGCCAAGTTCGATTTGCCATAACATGGCGTACCTCGCTAGTTAAAGATCTACCGGGCTATATTGCAATATCTCGTTCATTATGTCAACAAGAACGCACGATGCCTGTTCGCGCTTATATTATTTCTATGTCAGACTGTACGCGTGAAAAAAGTACTGATATTTTCCCTCGCCTATTTTCCAAAACACGTCGGTGGGGCAGAGGTTTCCATTAAAGAAATTACGGATCGTATCCCGGATATTGAATTTCATATGGTGACAAACCGGTTTGATTCGACGCTGCCGCGCATCGAGAAAATAGGCAATGTACTCGTGCACCGCATTGGGATTGTGACGAAAAATCCGACGATGAATGACCTTAAGAAGTTCCCTCTCCATTTGAATAAACTGCTCTTCCAGTTTCTTGCGGCGCTTAAAGCACAACAGCTGCAGTGGAAATACGGCTATGACGCGACGTGGGCGATGACCGCGCATTCATGCGGAGTTCCGGCGGCGATTTTCAAAATGCTCAATCCGCGCGTGAAATACATTCTTAATTTGCAAGAAGGCGATCCGCCGGAATATATAGAAAGGAAGCTGCGACCACTGTGGCCGTTATTTTCACGTGCATTCACTAAAGCCGATATCATCCAGACACTCTCGACATTTCTCGCAAAGTGGGCACGTCGGCGCGGATTTACGGGACCAATCGAAGTGGTACCGAATGCGGTGAGTGTGAAGCATTTTGCGCAGGAGTATCCACCCGCCGTCATTAATGAAATCAAAGATCGACTCGGCAAGAAGATGGGTGATGTGTTTGTGATTACGACGTCGCGGCTTGTTTTGAAGAATGCGGTTGATGATGTGATTCGTGCACTGCCGCTTCTACCCGAGAACGTTCATTTCATCATCCTCGGTACCGGTCCCGACGAAGCAATGCTGAAGAAATTAACCAAGGATTTGAAGGTTGAGAATCGCGTGCAATTCCTCGGGCACATCGGTCACGACGAGATGCCGAAATATTTGAAAGCGTCAGATATCTTTACACGCCCATCGCGCTCGGAGGGATTCGGTGCATCATTTGCGGAGGCGATGGCGGCAGGCCTACCGGTGATTACAACGCAAGAAGGCGGTCTCTCCGATTTCATTTTTGATGAAAAACGAAATCCGGATATGCCGATAACAGCGTGGGCAGTCGATAAAGATTCGCCGCAGCAAATCGCGGATGCAATCAAAGACATCATGGCAAGGCCGGAAAAGGTTCGTGCTGTCGTCGCGACCGCGAAGCAGATGGTTATCGACAAGTACGATTGGGATATTATTGCGAAACAAATGCGCGAGAAGGTTTTTGCGCGGGTTTTCTAGGCATAGCTATCCACTTGCACTATCATGATGCGTCAGGTAGGTTACAAGTAGCTAGGGACTATGTTCTAGCAGGTTTGAATAAGGAGCGAGCGCATGAATCCATTTTCACTCGGAATCGTGGCTTTTTTCCAGTTCTGGTGGGGCGTAAGGGACGCGTGTTACGCGACGGACGGTTTCCTTGCGGAACTTGAAGCGCGGGGAGATGCTCGTGCCTCACACGACTACCAACATCGCCCTCCAATAGGATAGGGCTCACGTAGGCTCTCACGTGAGAGCAGAACACCAAGGGGTGCCGCACTGGCGCCCCTTTCCTCATGGCGCTCCCTCACCATATGCGCTAGAGTTTTAAGAATGAAAGTCGTTATCGCTACTCCTTTCTCTCCGCCGGAGCGGGGAGTCCTCGCCGTCTACACGAAGGGTCTCACGGACGCGTTTGAAAAGCGGGGAGACACGGTGACCGTCGTCCCCTTCGGCGACACGAAGCATTTGCCGCCGATTCTCCGCCACATAGCCTATTTTTCCCGCATGCTCACGATTGCTCCCGGCGCGACATTTGTGCTTGCACTCGATACGTGGAGTGTCGGACTTCCTGCGCTCATCGCCGCAAAAATCCGCCGCGTCCCGTTTGTGGTGCGCGTTGGCGGCGATTTTCTATGGGAGTCATATATCGAGCGCACGAACAGTCAAGTGCGACTCTCGGAATTTTATGCGCGTCCGCGATCGTATTCTTTGAAAGAACATTTTATTTTCTTTGCGACGCGCTGGTTGTTGCGCGGTGCCGATGTTATCTTCTTCAACACCAAATTCCAGAAGAAAATCTGGGAAGACGCGTATGGATTTCCGAATTCGAAATCATACCTTTTGGAGAATTTCTATCCTCCCGTTGTTATGCACGAAGCGATCGGAACGGTGTTTGTGAGTGGCAACCGCGAGCGGGTCTACAAAAACAATGACACTCTAGAGCGCGCATTCAAACGCGTCCGCGCCAAATATCCCGCCGCGACGCTCGACACCAGCTTGCTCTCGCACGACCAACATCTCGCGCGCAATAGAAATGCCTACGCCGTTGTTGTGCCTTCGATTTCCGAAGTCGGTTCAAATAACGTGATCGATGGCATTGCAAACGGGAAACCGTTCGTCATCACCGACGATACCGGGACGAGCGAACGACTCGGCGGGTGCGGCATTTTTGTCGACACGCGGGATGAAAAGAAATTGGCCGAAGCAATCGAATCCCTCTTGGATTCGAGCGTGTACGAGCGGCTTCGTGAGAACATCCGCGCATTTTCGTTTACGCATTCGTGGGATGAGATTGCTGCAGAGATTGTTCAACGACTATGAAAATACTTTCAATCGGCACTGATCGCGAAGTCTTAAATCCGTTAAGCGAGAGCGCGAAGCGGCAGATTGCGTACGGAGAGCATTTTGACTCTCTTATGATCATCGTTCTTTCGATAGTGTCTCATGGACCCGTGTCGCTTTCTGAAAAAGTGAAGGTGTTCTCCACATGTTCAGATTCACGCTTCGTGACCGGTCTCGGCGCACTTCTCCTCGCACGAGATCTGCCGAAACCTGATGTTGTGACGGTACAAGATCCATTCGAGACGGGATTAATTGGCTGGTTAATTGCACGCCTGCGTGGCGCGAAATTACACGTACAGGTGCACACGGATTTATTTGCGCCCGCATTTCGGCATACGTCGTTGAATCGGCTGCGTTTCTTGATCGCGCGATTCGTCCTTCCGCACGCGGATCGCGTCCGCGTGAATTCGAATCGGATAAAGGAGGGGATTGCGAAGAATCAACTTTCTACAGCGCCCGTTACCGTCTTGCCGATTTATACCGACATCGCGAAATTTCAGAGCGCACACGCGGGAATCCTTGCGGGGCGATTTTCAAAATTCAAGGCGCGGCTGCTTGTAGTCGCGCGTTTGGAAAAGGAAAAGAATGTCATGGTCGCGATCGACAGTTTCGCGAAAGTCGCACCGCATGATGTGTGCCTGATTATCGTTGGAGACGGCAGGGAACGCCGCGCGCTCGAAAAGCGCGCGGCGCAGCTCGGTCTCTCCGTCCGTATCTTTTTTGAAGGGAAGACGGATCCCCTTCCATATTACGCCGCCGCCGATCTCCTTCTCGTTCCCTCTCTCTACGAAGGCTACGGCAACGTCATCATCGAGGCGCTCGCCGCAGGCAAGCCCGTCCTCGCGACTGACGTCGGCATCGCGCTCGACGCGGGTGCGTACGTCACTGATCCAGAACATTTCGCCGACGCTCTGAAAGAGTGGCTCGAAAAAGGCGACCGCGTCGGCGTTCTGAAGCAGTATCCGTACCAATCGTTTGAGGAATATGTCCAAAAGTACACCGACGACATCAAACAAACGGCTCGATCTTAAAGCCTCTGCGCCTCATTTCGGCCTGAAATGAGGCACAGACTAGTTTATGCGCTGTTTGGATATGAGTCGGGTAGCACCTTTCTTTTTAGATAATCCGGGACGATTTTCTCTACTTGGAAGGATATATTCCAACCATTTTCAACCTGTTTCGCGATTTCTTGACCAACCCCTTGAGCGAACATCTCATGGATTTCATCGTATTCGTCGGTAAGTACTTCTATCAAGATCGCTTCGATGCTTCTGGCAAGTTCTTGTTTTTCCTTGTCCATCGCAGTAGGCGTGTTATGAGAATCGCGGAAGGATACATCATTCTTTCTAGCCTTTACTTCAATGTATTTTTCGACAAATTGATGCACTCGATTTCGGGCGGTATGCACTATTTCGGAAATACGTTCTTGTTTGAATTTCCAATAATCAGGATCGGCGGAGTCTCGGAAATCTCGTGGAATAACGGCAGAGAAAAAATAGTTAACAACCGATGACCCAAACGTTGCTCTGATGCGTTCATCAATCGGCATCCGCATTACCTCTTCGCGGTCTTTTTTCTCGTCCTCGTCCCGTTCTTTAATTTCCTCCTCCACCTGCTTATGTATCTCTGTCCATTCGTCTGGTGATAGATCTTTAAATTCTTCTTGCTCCATCTGTCGTTCCAGTCGATGGATCTCGTCAAACACAAGGCGTTCCTCATCCGCGGACAGTGCATCACGCCCCTTGGTACGGGCTTTCTGTAGGGCGGCGTCCGTACGCTTTACGGTATTCTTCGACGCTTTCTTAATTTGATCTCCAATATTTTCTAGCGTTGGTAGTTCGCTCTTGCTATTTCCTCGCTTTTTATTTCCTTTCCCGCCTTCAATATCCATATGTCTATGGTAACTTGTAATGGGCGTGGTTGCTATTTCCAATCCGCTGCAGTTTACCGCTCTTCGCGAGCGTATTCAGATATCGCGTCGCGGTTGCGTTGGAGATGTGAAGTAATTTCTCGACATCGTCGTTCGTGATGAATTCCTGTCGCTTCGCGAGGTCAATGATTTTTGAAAGTTTTGTTTCTTGGCGTGCGCGGCGTGCCGCGAGGCCGCGGGCAGGGAAGTTTTCCGGAATGGTGGTGCCGGACGATGGCGACGCAGAAGTAGTCGGTTCAGATCGTGACGGAACTTCTCGGCTCTCTCCTGGAAGAGCAACTGCCGGTTCGGTGACGACAGTAGATTCCGCTCCTGGCGTCGATACGGTTTCCGGTTCTGGGATCGACTCTGGAGTTTCTGGGGGCGTAGTTGCTTCCGCCCTCGGCGTCTCTACTGGCGGCGGAGCACTTGCATCCCCAGCATCGTCTGACATGCCAAAAGTGTACCACTCTTGTGCCTCATTTCGGGCGAAATGAGGCACAGAGCATTCGTGGCAAAAAGCCTGAAATAAGGCTATATTAGCTCGATGGATCAGCCAACCATCGGCTTTATCGGCCAGGGGTTTATCGGCAAAAGCTACGCCGACGATTTTGAGCGCCGGGGGTTTAAGGTGGTGCGCTATGCCCTCGAAGAGCCCTATATCCAGAATAAAGATCGAATCAAGGAGTGCGATATTGTCTTTATCGCGGTCCCGACTCCTACGACGCCGCAGGGCTACGACGATTCCATCGTGCGTGGTGCGGCATCACTTGCAAAAGACGGTGCGACGATCGTGATCAAATCGACAATGCTTCCGGGAACGACTGAATCAATCCAAAAAGAACATCCGGGGAAGATCGTGATGCATTCGCCCGAATTTCTGCGCGTGACGACTGCCGGAGAGGACGCAGCGCATCCCGATAGAAATATCATCGGCATTACCGAGAAACGCGAGGCGCATGAAAAGGCTGCGTCGCAGGTAATGAATCTTCTGCCATCGGCGCCATACAAAATAATCTGCACCGCGCGCGAGGCAGAAGACATCAAATATGCCGGAAACCTTTTCTTGTATATGAAAGTAATGTTCGCGAATCTTCTGTATGATTTCGCGCAAAAAGAGGGCTGCGACTATGATGTCATTAAAAATACAGTCGCTGCTGATCCGCGTATCGGTGCCTCGCATCTGGATGTGACCCATGCGAGCGGACACGTGGGATCAAAGACGGGGCGCGGCGCCGGCGGCCTCTGTTTTATCAAAGACATCGCGGCATTCCGTGAAATGTACGAAAAGGTTGTACCGGAAGATGCAGCCGGCGCACGTGTCTTGCGTGCGCTCGAGTGTAAGAATATTAATTTGCTTGTTGATAGTGAAAAGGATTTGGATCTTTTGAAAGGTGTGTATGGTGATGATCCGAAATCCGTATGCGCCTCTTAATTTGCACACAAGCAGTCGATCGCGATGATCCGGCACTCGGATTTTTTCTCGCGTGGATTGAGCGTCTCGCTCGCGAGTGCGAACATGTGCTCGTCGTGTGCCTCCGCAAGGGCATTCATACGCTTCCGAAAAACGTCGAAGTGATATCGCTCGGCGAGCGGCACCGATTTCTGCGCGGGCTCGAAGTGTGTGCGATCGCGCTCGGTCGCCATGCCGAATATGATGCCGTGTTCGTGCACATGAATCCGGAATATATTGTCGCTGCGGGATGGCTCTGGCGGCTGATGCAAAAAAAAGTGGTGCTGTGGTACACGCACAAGAGCGTCAATCTTCGGCTGCGCATCGCGACGTTTTTTGCAAACACGGTGCTTACGGCGTCGAAAGAAAGTTTCCGTCTTCCCTCGCGCAAAGTCGCGGTGGTCGGGCACGGCATCGACACTGCTTTTTTCGCGCCGGTTTCGCCGGAGATGCGCGGCGAGTGGGTGCTCTCTGTCGGGCGTTTGATGCAGAGCAAACGACACGATCTTGCAATTACGGGAGCCGCACAAGCGGGTCGTCGCATCCGCATCATCGGCGAAGGTCCCGAGCGGCCTGCGCTCGAAAAGCTTGCACAATCACAGAAGGCGGAGGTGGAATTTCTCGGCGGATGCACGCAGGCGCAGGTGCGCGATGAATACGGAGTAGCCGCATTTCTTGTGCACACGAGCGAGACCGGAAGCCTCGACAAAGTCGTGCTCGAAGCGCTCGCGACGAATTTACCGGTCATTACGACGAGTGATGCGTACGGAGGTTTCCCCGTAGAAAAAGTTTCGGCAACGCCGGAAGCTATCGCGGAAGCACTCCGCACGGCACCCGAGCCGCGAGATCGTGCAAGCAGCGTCCGTGCGAATCATTCACTCGAAAAACTGATCCCAACCATCATGCACTCGTTGAAGTCCAAGTAACTATGAACAATACTTTGCAAAACGATTCTTCAAAGTTGAAAAAAGAGACACAGATGCTAGGCGCGGGGAAAGCGGCGCCCGAGGCGTACAACTCGTACGGTGAGGGCGACGTTGGGGACTCGCAACGACGCAGATGGTCTCTTTTTGCGACTTTGAAGCATTTGTATCGCGGGCAGACGATGCTGCGCATCCTCATGAACCGCGCGCTTGCAACAGAGACGCTGCGCGGAAAGGTAGTCGACATCGGCGGTGGGCGCAATCCGGATTATTTTGAGTATTTCAAAAAAGAGCATGCGTCGATCGAGCCAATCGACGGTTCGATGACGGGGATCAATTTTGAGCACGACATGCTCCCCTATACGTCGGACTCGATCGATACTATCGTGCTCTGTAATGTGCTTGAGCATATTTATAACTACGAACACCTGTTGCAGGAGATCAGGCGAGTACTGAAAAAAGAAGGGCAGCTGATCGGGTTCGTGCCGTGGTGGGTCGGCTATCATCCCGATCCGCATGATTATTTCCGCTACACAAAAGAAGCGCTCCAGATGATCTTTAAGGATGTTGGCTATTCAAGCGCCCGCATCCGCTCGATCGGTGGCGGGCCTGTTCTTGCGAATTTCAACACGATCGTACTATCCGTCCCGCGGTTTGTACGCCCTATCCTGTACCTGTCGTACGGTCTTCTCGACGCGTTATTTGTCCGTGTGCGGCCGAAAAGCATGGAGCGTAACCCTCTCGGATTCGTATTTGTCGTCAGAAAATAACATGCGGACTATGCTCAAAAAAATCATCGCGGCGTTCCTCTATGGAGTATATCGAATGCTCAATCCGCTATTTCAATTTCAAGACATTTCAATTTTGACGTATCACTCGATTAGTGACGCGACGATCGACATCGCGGTCATGCCAGCGAATTTTGAAAAGCATCTCGCGCTCTTGAAAGGAAAAGGCGACGCGTTCGTGTCGCTTGCACAGATCGTGACGTGGCTGAAGCACGGGGCACCACTACCGCGCCGCGCCGTCGCGCTCACGTTCGACGACGGCTACGCAGATTTCGAAACAGCAGCACTCCCGATTTTGGAAAAATTCGGGGCGCCCGCAGCGATGTTCATAATGAGCGATGCGGAAACTTCTCGCCCGAGGCTCGGCAACGACCTCCCACTTCTTACACGCGAATCGATCGAGCGTCTTCGCACAAATCCGCTTGTCGCATTTGGCTTCCATGGTCGCACGCACGCCAATGTCGCAAAACTCTCGACGGAAGAATTACGCACCGAAATGGCTCGCCCAGACAACATGCGATATTTCGCGTACCCCGGCGGCAGCTATTCCCACGAAGCGATGCGTATAGCAAAAGAACTTGGCTACGACGCGGCGTTTGCCATAAAGCCGGGCCTCGTCACCAAAGAAAGTAATCCGTATCTCATCCAGCGCAACGTCATCGAACGCGACATGAGAAACTGGGAAGTCATGATGCGCGTCACAAAAGCATTTGAGTGGTATTCCCGACTCTCTCGTTGGTTCAAGTAATATGGAAAAAATTCCAGCAAGTGTCTGCATGCTCACCTTTAACTCGCAGAAGGATCTGCGGCGGGCGCTTGAGAGCGTGCGGGATTTTGATGAGATTGTGATCAATGACGGGGGCTCAACTGATGATACGTTGCAGATCGCTGCTGAATACGGATGTCGTGTGATTGCGCAGGATGCAAAATTCAAGAATCCGGATAATACACTGAAAGACATTGGTGGTTTGCGGAATCAAGTTGTCGATGCATCAACACACGATTGGGTGCTCATTCTTGATTCCGACGAATCGATTTCCGATGGACTTCGGGAAGAAATTCGCGCAGCGGTGAAGATGCAAGGTCCACTCATCTATCGTGTGCCGATGCGTATGCATATCGGGGATCGGGAAATCCTCTATTCGTCCAACTATCCCGGCTACCAATATCGATTTTTCAATCGGAAAAGTGGCGCACGATTCATTCGGCCCGTGCACAATAAGATCGCGTTCGACACCACACTTTCAACCGGCACATTTAAAAATCCATGGAATGTGTATTGGGAAACGAAAGACGTCGATGAATATGACACGCGCAGTTTTAAATATATTGCAGAGGAACTAAAATCATTTCCAAATCTTTCTGTGTGGGATTATTTCACGTACCACATTCCATGGCATTCGCGCGTTATTATTGCAGTTATCGTAAAGACACTGCGTGATCGTACGTTGCATTCCTTTGGCGCCTGCATGCCGCTCAAAATAGAATTTGGTCGTGTGCGCTTCCAAGTGCGGCTTCTGATGGAAATGGGAAAGAAAGTCTTTCAGACAAAATTATGATCACTTTTGATGAAATGATGCGCGAAGCGGCTCACTATCTCGAGTCAAATATGCGCTGCCCGAAACACCACGTTGAACACACCGGCAACACGACGTACCTTTTAGACATCTATTCCTACCTTGGCGAGGTTGAGAAAGGGAAGCAATTAGTCGCGACGCTCATGCAGCGCGTTGTCCAAGACGGCGAACAGTGGATTTTTTATCCGGGACTTCTTGAGCCACGGAACATGTCGAACAACGTCATCGACTGCGGTTCGTGCGTCGATACCATTTCGCAATTTTTAACAACGCATCGCGATGCATTTTCAGAAGCAGAGCACGCGGAATACAGCGAGAAGCTCAAAAAAGTCGTCGAGACGTATCTCTTGGGCACTACTGATTCAAAGCCGTTAACGAACCAGAGACTCTGGGGTCTCACGGGTATCGCATCATACGCGGCTTATGTGAGCGTTTCTCATTCTGAAACGGCACACAAATCAATTGATGCGGCATTTTCAAAGATGACCGTCGACGGATTCTTCCGCTACTATCCGGACGCTGAAAAACACGGGACGTTCGCCGGTTACGATGGCATGACGACGTTTTACCAATCCCGCTGTAGTGCCTTTATTCGTTACGTACTCGGCGAATTAGGTATGTCGAGTGCGCCCTACGAAGATCGTCTGAAAGAAAGCGAGAAAGCGCTCCTTGCGATGTACTGCGCCGACGGTACGAAGGATCTGCGCATGGAATGTAAACGATGGTACTGGCTCTCGAAATACGAAGTTGCATCGCATTCGTTTGATGCGTATGTGCTTGCGCACTCGTCGCTTCCGGACGCACAGATCGCGCTCAACAATGTGCTCTATCAAATCCGTCGGCATTTCTTTGACGGTTACTTACATTCGCATATCGGCGCACCAATTAATTTTCAATGTCCAATTTTCTGGACGGCGCATCTTGCGTGGCTCACCCGCATTCCGAATATCGCGGAGATGTTTAATGCAGCGGATTCATTGAAGCCATTTTCATTCGAATTAAAGGGGAAGGAGGTGTACGCAAAAACGACTTCCGAAAAACGAGTGCTCGTAAATACGCTGCTCACGTCGCGCAACCCAACTGTCGGAATCTCTGCAAACGGTCTTTCGGGAAAAGTGCAGTGGCGGCTCTCTCTGCCGCAGCTTCCACCGGCATTGCTGTACAGCCTCCGCGAAAATCTCAACCACGCGTGGTATGCGCTCCGAGGTGGATATGTGCGCGAGGCATTCCTGCGACTGCTGTATTTCAAACTCAACTGTCTTGTCATGCTGCTGCCGCGATACACAAGCGGCTATGGCGCTGCAACGTCTCTTCGGTACGAGGGCAACAAAGTACTCGTCGATGTACAACCGGCGACGAAATATGGGACGGTTCTGGAGAAAAAAGTTACAATCATCGTATGACGCGCCCGTGGGATGTTTTTTTTGAAGAAAAGATGCGACGGATTTTTTTGGAGAAAAAATCCGTCGTCGATATCGGCGGTGGCCTCCGCATCGACAAGGAAAAAAATAACCGCTACGACCGATCACGCGAGTGGCTCCTTCCACTCACGAAGAAGGTGGACTACAAAATCCTCGACAAGGTTCCCGACTATCATCCTGACATCGTCGGCGACATCCATGCGCTGCCGTTTGATGACAATTCGCAAGATGCGCTTATTTGCATCGCCGTTCTCGAACACGTGGAAGACCCCGCGCTCGCGGTGCGCGAAATGTATCGCACGCTAAAACCGGGTGGCTTTTGTTTTATCTACGTCCCATTTCTGTACTACTACCACGCGCACGAAGGCTACTACAAAGATTTTTGGCGCTTCACGAAAGACGGACTCGAGCATCTGACAAAGGATTTTTCGAAGCGTGAGATGATCGGTGTCCGCGGTCCGATCGAGACACTCGTCCGTCTTTCCCCGCTTGGGAGGTGGAAAGTACTCTGCAGTCTAGGGTTCTTTTTCGACAAACTCGCCGGAAAATTGAGCAGCAATCAAGTAAGCGGGTACAACATCTTTTTGGTGAAATAAATATTCCATCATCGTCAGACAACTTTATTACTCCCTTACAATACAACAGGGGTGTATACTTAAGGGACTGTCGTGGTATGCACAAAGAACAATTGGAACAGAGAGCTGCGAAGCGGCGAAGGCGAGAGAATATTCAACAGGCTGTCCTTGGCACACTGGCGCTCACTGGGGCACTTGCGGTCATTGCCATTGCTCCAGCACTTCCTATGGCGCTTGCCAGCATTACTGGCAAGAAACATCTCGGGTATCGCGCGAAAACGGCTACAGGACGACTCGCACAAAAGGGTCTCGTTACATTCGAAACGCGTAACGGAATGAAGTTTGCGCGTCTCACCCCAAAGGGTGTGCAGGCACTGGCTCTCGAACAGGCAAAAGTGGCGCTTGCAATTCGTGTCAAGAAGCGGTGGGACAGACGGTATCGAATGGTCATTTTCGACATTCCGCAAAAACGGCGGCTCGTTCGCGATCAATTGCGTCATCTCATGCGCGACGCAGGTTTTTTTCGACTTCAGCAGAGTGTGTGGGTACACCCGTACGATTGCGAAGAACTCATCGCGCTCATCAAAGCAGAACTCAAGGTTGGCAAGGATATTTTATATGCAATTGTCGAAGAAATTGAAAATGATCAGCACATCAAAGATCATTTTGGTCTCTAGCATATTCTCGAAGATCGGGCAGGAGGGAGAGGTGCCGGCATATCCCTTATATTACGACAGGTGTCGTATGTTAAGGGATGGATGTGCCCCATGGCATTTCGTGAAGGGTATACGTAATTGAAAGGAACGCGTAACGAACGTACGATTTGAGCGGAAGAAAAAAGAGCGTATGCTTACGCATGTTATGAAGATTCTCTACGTCGCCAACGCGCGGATGCCGAGCGAAAAGGCACATGGTATACAGATTGCAAAGACGTGCGAGGCGTTTGCAAAAGCGGGTGCGGACGTTGAGCTCGTCGTTCCGAATCGTCGCACGCATATCAAAGAAAGTGTCGCGGAATACTACGGTTTAAAGCATTCATTTCCCGTCACACGGCTGTGGGTGCCGGATATCGTGTCGTGGGGGTTTATCGGGTTTTTGATTGAATCGTTTGTGTTTGCGCTTGTGGCGGCGCGCTTCGCGCGCCGCCGCGATTCTCTGGTATACGGTCGCGATGAAATCGTCCTCGCCGCCGTTGCATTTTTAACAAACCGTTCCATCGTGTGGGAATCCCATACGGGTTCGTGGAATTTTCTCGCGCGCTTCGTTGCACGCCGTGCAAAAAAAGTGATTGTCATTACCGGCGGACTTCGTGATTTTTACGTTGCTCGTGGTGTGCCACAAGAAAAAATAGTGGTCGCGCACGACGGACTCGACCTTGCCAATTTCGAACATGCTGAATCAAAAGAAGATGCGCGTACGCGGCTCCGACTTCCGCACGATATGCGCGTGGCCCTGTACATAGGAGCTCTCGGTGGATGGAAGGGGACCGACACACTTTTCAAAGCATCAGAATTTTTGCCCGATACGATCCGCATCGCCGTCATCGGCGGCACACAAGATCAGATAGCGAAAGCGCGGCAGCAATATCCGCGCGTATTATTTCTCGGAGAAAAACCGTATCGCGATATTGCAAACAATCAAGCAGCCGCGGACGTGCTGGTTCTACCGAACACCGGAAAAGATGTCATCGCGACGCATTTCACCTCGCCCTTAAAATTATTTACCTACATGGCCTCCGATCGACCAATTGTCGCCTCGGATATTCCATCGACGCGCGAAGTGTTGCCGCAGAATGCCGCGTACTGGTTTGTGGCAGACGACGCGAAAAGTTTGGCGGAGGCAATTCAAAAAGCGCAGAGTGACCTGAGCGCTTCAGAAAAAGTAAGTATTGCCAAGAGCTCCGTTTTGTTGTATACATGGGATACTCGCGCACGTGCGATTCTTGCCACAATTTGACTATCGTATGACCGTAGAAACAGCTCAAAAAGACCCTCAGAATGCCTCAAAAAGGCACTTTTTAGACCGCTTCGGGTCGCTGGTGAGTCTTATTCGCCGCGCCTATGGCGGCTATGGCTCGCAGATCCTCACCCTCACGATTTTCGGCTTTCTCGGTGGTATTTTGGAAGGCATCGGTATCAACGCCCTGATCCCGCTCCTTACCTTCATTCTCAACACGAAAACGGCGGCGACTGACACGATATCGGTCATGCTGCGTTCATTTTTCGACCTCCTCCACATCGACTTTGCGCCGAAATTTCTCCTGATTTTTATCGTCATCCTTTTTATCGCACGCTCTGCGGTTCTGCTTTTCTTGTACGCAACACAGGCGCGCATCACGACCGAGTACGAAGCAAACACGCGCACACGCCTCACATCAGCTGTCCTGCGTGCATCGTGGCCCTATCTCACAAAACACAAAATGGGGCATCTTGAGACATGGTTGCTCGCCGATATTCCGAATACCGTCAACTTGTTGCGAAACATCTCGTCGCTCATTATGCTTGCGACGAGTCTGTGTATCTATCTCATCGTCGCGTTTAATATTTCGCCCGCCATCATGCTCACCACGCTCGGCGTTGGCACGATCATGATTATCTGTTTCCGTCCGGTTCTCTCCCGTGTGCGCGCAACATCGACGGAGCGCGCAAGCGTGACGAGCGAAATGACGCATCGCACGAGCGAGACGATTTACGGTATCAAGACGATCAAAGCGTCTGGTGTTGAAGAGCAATCGGTTGCGACGACGCGGTCGGTTTTTCAACGCTTACGCGCCTTAAGTCGGCGCGTCCTCATGCTCTATTACCTCACCAACACAACGATCCCAATGCTCGGCGTTCTCTACATCGCCGCCATTTTCGCACTCTCGTTCCGGTACAACATCATATCGCTCGCCGCGCTTCCGGCGATCGTCTATCTTATTTATCGCATTGCGGTCTATGTGCAACAGCTGCAGGCGGCGGTACAGATTATTAACGAATATGCACCGAATGTGCAGCGCATTTTGAATTTTACCGAAGATGCAGAGCGTAACGCGGAGCATCGTTCAGGGACAAAACCATTTACCTTTACCAAAGAATTACAGTTTGAAAATATATCGTTTTCCTACACGAGCGAGCATGCCGTGCTGCAACAGGTGTCGTTCACTATCCCGCGTGGTTCCTTCATCGGTCTCATCGGTCCCTCCGGTGCGGGGAAAACGACGTGCGTCGATCTCCTGCTTCGATTGCTGCAGCCGAATTCTGGTTCGCTCACGGTTGATGGCGTAAATGCGCGCAATATTGATATTGGCGCGTGGCGCACCAATGTCGGCTATGTGTCGCAGGATTTCTTTGTCATAAACGACACCATCCGTAACAACATCGCCTTTTACTCGACGTCGATTTCGGACGATGCAATTTGGGAAGCGGCGAAAATGGCGCGCATCGATGATGTCATACGCATGAGTGAACACGGCCTCGATACCGTTCTTGGTGATCGCGGGATGACGCTCTCTGCCGGACAGCGCCAGCGTCTCGTCATTGCGCGGGCACTTGCCCACAAGCCACAGATCCTCATTCTTGACGAAGCAACATCAGCGCTCGATGCGGAGAGCGAAGCGCATATCAAGGGAATTTTGGAAGAATTAAAAGGGAAGGTCACCATTATCGCGATTGCGCACCGACTCTCAACCATTACCGATGCCGATACACTCATCGCACTTGAAAACGGCCGCATTGTCGAAACGGGGAGTCCATCAAAACTTCTTGGCGACAAAGACTCGTATTTCTACAAAGTGTATTCGATTACGTGAACTTAAGGGCAACGGCAATGGTAATTGGGGATCAGGTTTCAGCGGCCGGTATACTACATGGAGCGGCGGGGCAAGTCGACGAACTTGCAATCTGGAATCGAGCGCTTTCAGCGGCAGAGGTCACACAACTCTATAACAGCGGGGCAGGTAAACAATATCCCTTCTAATGCACTTGCTTGACGAAAGATCTCGTCATCTCCCGCTAAGTGCTACTGATTGGATCGATACGCCTGTACGCTTGCTTTACGAGCGTTGGCATATTTCCGAGGCCGCAGTATTTCTCCTGGTGGAGCGTGCTGTGGAAGTATGACGAACATTCCTTTCGTCTCGAGCGCGAAGTCAGCCTCATCTTTCGTGAGGAGCTCTTCATGCAACTTTTCCCCGGGGCGAAGACCGATGAATTTTAGAGAAATCTTTTTCTCCGGTGCGTGTTTTTTGAGCGTTTGTTTCGCAAAATCGGTGATTTTAAACTTGCGCTTCATTTTCAGGACAAAAATCTCCCCGCCTTGCATAATTTCCATCGCAGAAAACACGAGATCGACTGCTTCCGGAATTTCCATAAAAAAGCGGGTCGCGCGCTTGTCGGTGATCGTAATCGGCTCATTCCTCTCGATTTGCTTGAGCCAGATCGGGAGCACCGAGCCACGAGAGCTTAGGACGTTGCCGAAGCGGACGCTCGCAAACCGCGTTCGCTTGTCGCCGATAAGAAAGTTGGCCGCGGTAATAAGTTTTTCCATCATCAATTTTGAGGTGCCAAGAACGGAAGTTGGGTTCACGGCTTTGTCCGTCGAGATTGCGATCACTTTTTCGAGGTTGTGCTTGAGCGCGAGGTCAATCACGTTTTGAGTACCGACAATATTGGTTTTAATTGCCTCGAACGGGTTGTATTCGCAAAAAGGGACGTGCTTGAGCGCCGCGGTATGGAAGCAAATATCGACGTTATGGAATGCAAAATCCATTCGATCTTTGTCGCGAATATCCCCGATGAGAAAGCGTAAGCGGTCATCTCCGCCGAGAATCTGCTGCAATTCATGTTGCTTGTGTTCATCGCGGCTATAGATGCGGATTTGGCCTGCTTCCGTATCGAGGAGCTGCTTGACGATTTCAGACCCAATAGAGCCCGTTCCCCCGGTTACGATGATAGTTTTACCCTTGACTAGCTCCTTGGTCATAGGATCGAAATGAGAGTCCGTACTATGATCTGTACGTCTTTCTCTGTCAATCCAACATAGAGGGGGAGCGCAAGCGTACGATCGCTGATGGTTTCCGAGATGGGGAAGTCACCTTTTTTCGTTCCGAGGAGTTTTTTGTAGAATGAGAAGAGGTGGATCGACGGCAGGTACGGTTTTGATCCGATACCCTGCGCGGCAAGACGGCGAATTGTCTCATCGCGTCGTGAGCCTTTCTTTACAATCTGCACGACGTAAACGAAATACGTATGCGAATTATGCTGGGCCACTTTCGGGGTCACGACCCATTTCTTGTAGGGAGCCAAATGTTTATTATACCAACCGGCAATTTTCTTTCTTTCGCGAATACTCATCGGCAGTTTTGTAAGTTGTGCCACGCCTAGGGCCGCGCTCATCTCATCCATTCGATAGTTAAAGCCGAGGCGATCGTGATCAAGCCATTGCATGTTTGGCGCGCGGCCTTGATTGCGCAGGCTTTTTGCAAGGTCGTAGATTCGTTTGTCATTCGTGACAATCATTCCCCCTTCGCCGGTGGTCATCTGTTTGTTCGCATAAAACGCAAACACTCCCGCGAGGCCAAAAGTGCCCGCTTCTTTTGCGCGATACATTGCCCGCAGTGATTCGCATGCATCCTCGATAATGAGCAGCTTGTGTTTTTTTGCGATCCGCGTAATTTCTGCCATATCGCAGGTCTGGCCGAAAATATGAACCGGCATGATCGCTTTGGTCTTTTTCGTTATACATTTCTCTATCTTGGTAGGATCCATGTTGTAGGTCACCGGGTCAACGTCAATGAATACCGGTTTTGCTCCAACATATAAAATTGAATTGGATGACGCGACGAATGAAAACGGGGATGTAATCACCTCGTCGCCGTCGCCAATGCCCGCCGCAACAAGTGCAATATGGAGACCTGCAGTACCGCTAGAAACGGCGCAGGCATATTTCACACCGAGCATCTTGGCAAACTTTTGTTCCAACTGTTCGATCCACGGACCAATACTGAGTGTTCCTGAGCGTAGAACGGTAAGTACGTTTTTCTCCTCCTCCTTCGTAATATACGGACGTGCAATCGGGTAGTGCATATTATCGTGCGGACCGTTTTAATTTTTCAATAACTCGTGCCGGAACACCAGCGGCGAGCGAATGGGGGGGAACGTCGGAAGTAACGAAACTGTGAGCACCAATGATTGCACCTTCACCAATCGTTACGCCTTGCATTATGGATGAGTGTGTTCCGATGCGCGCGTCTTTTTGTATCGTTACCTTCCCCTTTTTATTTTCAATTGTGTTGAAACTATAAATGGAGCAGTGAGAACCGATTTGGACGTTGTCTCCAATCTCAACTCCATGGTGCGCAAAAATGCTGGTGAATGCACCAATATCAGTATTTTTCCCTAATTGAAATTTCTCTGGTCGAAAAACAATCCACTGCCATTGTGTTAGCTTGCCGTGAACAACGTGCGGTTGCTTCCATTTTTTAAATCGGGGGATCATAGATTCTAACGACTTGACCGTACACTAATAAAAGCTTCGGCAGCGTCATGTGCGATAGCGAGGCCTCGTTCCCGAGCGAGAATTTCAAGTCCCTTCGGTGAGCGTGGATGTGGGAATGATCGCGCTTCGGTTTTATAGAGCTTGAACGCTTGGATCTTTTTCTTCAGGAACCGACTGATATCCATATAGAGATTTGGTACGAAGAAATTTCCCGACGCAGCATCAACGAAACGTGTAGTGACCGGTATTTCATACGCAATAAATTCTCGCACAGAGCTTTGAAGAAGCGGGCGAGTGGCCACAAGCGCAGCCTGAAATGCAGCGCGGTGGTCACTGTTGATATCATTGGGAGGAGGACAATACACAACATCAGGGCGTACCCCAGTAATAATTTTTGAAATCGCGTCAGTTATGACATCACTCGAGAGAGCGTTCAGATGCATTGTTGGGAAATGGGATCGGAATGTTTTTGTAATGCCGAAGAATTTTGCAATGGCTTTTATTTCGAGTTCCTTTTGGTCGATATATTTTTGCGACCATTTCGGCCGCACTGCGTCGGTGAGTATCAGCCAGTAGAGAGCATCGCCGGCGGCGCGATGCTTGAGCATTGCCCCTCCCATACCGATCGTCTCATCGTCGGGGTGGGCTGAAATAATTAAGATTTTTTTAGCCATAAGTCTACGATTGAAAAACCTAATTTGTGTCCGACAGGAATGTGGCTGGAAGGGGACCCTTCCGCACCGCGCATACTAGTGATCGCCAGAAGTCCTTTTCCGGTCTGTACCACCATACCATCTTTGGTTTGCCCAACTACTTGACCAATAGTTCCCGAATATGTCTCTTTTTTAACAACATGCGTACGATCGACATATACTGTCGCGTCTTTATACGTGGTCCACGCACCTGGGTATGGATCGGTCAGGGCACGAACCAATCGGTCGATTTGCACCGCTGATTGATTCCAATCAATCAGTCCATCGGCAAACGTTCGTTTCGAAAGATATGTCGCACGTGTATGGTTTTGCTTCCGAGCCGGCAGGCGTTTGCCTCGCACTAGTTGTCCCGCGAGTCGACTGATAACTCTGATGCCTCGTTGTGTAATTGCTCTGTAATAATCTGTTGCCGTATCGTTCGGACCGATTCGAAATCGCTCCTGTGCGATAATATCGCCGGAATCGCATCCTTCGTCCATGTAAAAAAAGGTTATACCGCCTTCTTTTTCTCCTCGAATAAAATGCCAGGGAATTGCCGCGCGCCCTCGGTTTTTAGGAAGAAGTGCGGGATGTGAGCCGATAACGCCAATTTGGGCTAGATTAAGAAATTCCACATCCAATAGTTGTGACCACCCGAAGACAAATATATAGGGCGGCTTGAGGCGTCGTACATCTTTTTTAACATCCGCTATGTGCTTGACTGATTGAATGGGTATATTATTTTTCTTTGCCAGAGGGTGAAAATCCTCATAGTCTGATATGTTCGTGGCATTTTTTGGATCAACAGTGTAGATCTGCGAGATGGGTACGCGTCGCAATAGAAGCTCTTCTAAAAGCGCATATCCAAATCGATTCATTGAAATAAAGACATTCCCGTTCATCATATTGAGGAAAAGCGTTTGTAAAAGAGCTGATCATTAATCTGCAGTTTTTCGAGCGCGTTCACGATCTTTTTTGCCGCGTTACCACTTCCATACGGATTATGTGTGCCTGCGATTTTTCGTTTAAACGACGCTGAAAGCGCTGTCGAAAGTGCTCGCGTGATTTTAACGGCATGATACGGTACATGTATGACGTTGTTTCCGCATTCGCGACCTCTTTGGCGTCCGCCGATATCGATAACTGGTTTCCCGAAGTGTCCGGCCTCAATAATGCCGGAGCTTGAATTTCCAACAACAGCCCCGCACTCTTTTAGGAAGCTCAGATAATAAGTGCGTGGAAGATTTTTCAATACGGTGAAATCTTTCAAGCCGCGCAACTTTTCGATTGCAAAGACGAATTGATCGGAGCCCGTATCGGAATTTGGATATATGAAAATCTTTTGCGAAGAATTGTCGCGAAGGGCGCGCAATGTCGGACTGAGCTGCTTTTCAATAGGTGTCGTGTCGAGCGGCGTCGGATGTTGGACGACAAGAAGCCATGATGAATGCGGATTAAGTTTGAATTTCGTCGCAAGCTCGGCGCGACTCTTCATATCCCTCAATTCCCGCGCATCAAACGCGGTCGAGCCAACCATATGAATACGACGTTTTTCTTCGCCCATATGTGCGATGCGCCCGGCGCTCTTTTTTGTAGCGGGGAAGTGAATGTGTGCAAATTTGGTAATTGAGTGTCGGATCGCTTCGTCAACAAGAAATCCGAGTGTGTCACCGCCGTGAATGTGCGCGACCGCTATTTTATTGTGTCCGCCAACGAGTGCACCAGCGAGTGCCTCGTCTCGATCCCCAAGAACGAGAATAATATCGGGTTTGTATTTTTTACAGTACCGTTCAATACCCTGAATTTCTGTGGCGAGCGCTTCCAGCATCGTGTTGTTATTGCGAATCGGAACCACGACGTGCACGCGTGTCTCGCGGCGGACCTCTTTGAGTGTATCCCCATATTTCTTGAGTGTGTGCATGCCAGTAACAAGAAGCCGCAACTCTAAAGTGCGGCTTAGTTTAATCTCGGCTATAACAGGTCGAAGTAGGCCGTATTCTGCACGGCTTCCAGTAATCACCAAGATCTTCTTCTTATGCGCCATAATCGGTCGTGCGCAGAAGGTGGTCTTTCGGAAGATCTTTTCCTGCTCGTTTTCCGACCACCGATCGGTATTGCGCAGGGGAGATACCGGTCGCGGGACGCTTGAATCGAAGCATATCGAGCGTAATTTTTTCCCCTCGTCCAATCGCTCGCGCAGCTACGATACTTTTGCGGATAAGCGGCCGCATCTTCAACTCACTCTTTGTCGGCTTTTTTTCCGGTAAACCCATATAGCGTTCAACATTTTTTACTTCACGAACCAGTTCAGTTAGTTCACTTGGCTCAAGCGATGCCGCATGATCTGGTCCTTCCATCGAACGGTCGAGTGTAAAGTGTTTCTCGATCATACATGCGCCAAGTGTTGCGGCCATGACTGCCGCCTGTATTCCCTCGGTATGGTCGGAGTATCCGATGAGGACGTTCAACTTTTTCATCATGGTGATCATTGCACGAAGGTTCGTTTCTTCGGGCGGAGTCGGATAATTGGTCGTACAGTGAAAGACAAGAATGTTTTCGTTCCCGCTGTTTTTTATCCAATGCACCGCATCTTGAATTTCGCGCATTGTTCCCATACCCGTTGAAAGTAGAATCGGCTTTCCTGTTTTTGCTGCATGCTCAATATAGGGACGATTGGTGAGATCGCCCGAGGCAATCTTGTATGCGGGGTGCTTCATCTTTTTGAGAAGATCAATACTTGGAATCCCGCCGTGTGGTGTCGAGATGAACGTAATACCGCGCTCCTTGCATCGTTTAATCACTGTCGGATAGTGTTCCTCTTTAAATTCAAGTTTGCGTAGCATCGAGAGCTGGCTTTCTTTCACGCCGAGATTTTTCTGCTGATATTCGGCCATGTCTGCCGAGGCCACAACCATTTCTTCTGCCTTGAATGTCTGAAATTTAATAGCGTCCGCACCCGCACCCGCCGCTGCGTCTACGAGCTTGAGCGCAAGATCAAGCCGACCATTGTGGTTGACCCCCGCTTCACCGATGACGAAAACAGGCTCACCAGTTCCAATTCTTCTGTTTCCAATTTTGATTTTTTTCATAGCGTCCAACCTCCATCAATAATCATGTTTTGTCCCGTCATTTTTTGCGACACATCCGAGAGGAGAAAAACGACTGCGCCAGCAATATCTTTTGGCGAAAGCATGCCTGGTGGAATGAATGCTTTTTGGGAGTAGGCTCGCACAAATGATTTTGGCTGATTGTCGAAAATGCCACCCGGGGAGATTACATTAACCCGGATGCCGCGTTTTCCAAGGAGCGCGGCAAAAAAGCGCGTTAATGCGATGGTGCCGCCCTTAATTGCCGAATACTCCGCAGGAACGCCCTTCATTTTCGTGCTTTTGTAGATTTCGAGACGAGGAGCGGCGACGCCATAAATCGATGACAAAAAAATCACCGATGCTTTCTTGTTTAAGATTGGCATGAATGCCCGCGTAGAGAGAAGGGGACCACCCAGCTGCAAATCAAGATTTTTCAATAGATCATCTGCATCGGCTGTCTCTATGGGAGCCCCATACTTTTTTGTCTTCGGGTAGGCAGCGTGCACGAGCCCGTCAATGGTTGAATATTTTTTCTTAATCTCGCTGACCAATTTTTTCAGCGAAGTCGCCTCTGCGATATTTGCATGCATAAATGTCGCACCGATTTTTCGCGCAAGCGCGGTACCCGTTGCGTAATTCACGTCAGCGATGATCACATGTGCGCCTTCAGATGCACACGCTCGCGCAAATTCACTCCCGAGTAATCCGGCCCCGCCGAGGATCACCACTGTTTTCTTAGGTAGTTGCATATTTAGTTGAATTTACGAAATACCGGCTTGCATGGTTCACCAATAAGGTGTGAACGGTATTTCTTCTCACCGTCGTCGATCACCGTGCGAAATGATGCGAGTGCATCATCGAATACACGTACCGTCTTTTCTATTTCCGGCTTTTTGTGTGCTGCCGATATCGCAAAATATCCTTGGAAGAGGATGCCGCGCTTGATTACTTCTTGCAGGAAGATTGTTCGCAAAACGGGGTAGGGTGTACCTAACGCATCGGTAATGCTGAGAGAGAGATTTGGTGCAAATCCAATAACGCGCACGTGTTTCTCGAGACCATGGCGTGAGATCGCTTGTTCCAATCCTTTTTGCAAGTGGGCTCCATACTTCCAGAGTTGTGCTGGAATCTTCTGTTTTTCAACAATATCAATCGTTGCAAGAGCAGCGGCAAGTGAAATGGTTTCCGCACCATGAGTCGCGGAAAGAAGAAATACGCGCGGCTTTCGGCTTCGAATACCGCCCAACTCGAGTACATCCTTGCGGCCGCCAAGAACGGCAACCGAGTATCCGTTCGCGATACCTTTACCGTACGTTACCAGATCGGGCTTGAGGCCATACACGGAAGCTGCGCCGCGAAGATTCCATCTGAATCCCGTTATCATCTCATCGAGAATGAGGAGTGCGCCATATTTTTTGCAAAGTGCTTGGGCACCCCTCAGAAATTTCGGATCAGGTTTCTCCGTCGTGATCACTTCCATGATCACACAGGCGATGTCTTTTGGATGATGCACGAATAGTTTCTGCAGACTTTCAAGATCATTGTATTTGAAAGTCTTGGTTAGCGTTTTAGATTCCGATGGAATCCCAGAGTCCGCCGGAGTAGTCCCGATAAACCAATCATCGTAACTGAAAAAGGGGTGATTTATACATGATGCGACGATTGAGCGACCTGTGTATGCGCGGGCAAGTTTAACGGCGGCAGTCGTCACTGCGGAGCCACTTTTCGCGAATTTCACCATTTCAACCCAGGGCAATAGTCGTATTAATCGATCAGCGAATTCGTATTCAATTGGATGCGGACGACCGAAATTGGTGCCCTCCTTCATCTGCCTCGTTATCGCCGTATTTATTGCTGGGTGGACATGACCTAAGCTAACTGATCGTAGGCCCATGCACCAGTCAAGATATTTTTTTCCATCGCTGCCCCAGACATATGCGCCTTTCCCTCGCACAATTGCGGCCGGGGCAATGGCAGGGAATTGATCATCGCCCTTTGAATAGGTGTGCGCCGCGCCCGGGATTAAATCGTGGCGTTTTTTAAGGAGAGCGTTTAATCGTGCCTTGTTCATACTTTGAATTTTCGTATACGGTTCACAATATCTTTTTTGTGTGTAAAGACAAGTTCACCCAGGACGAAGTCTTCCGGCTCATCAATATCGATTGCGCGCCATCTTTCGATCTCGTACCCAACGAGTTTTCCGGCAAGAAGCGATTTCGTGCGCAACAGTGCCTTTGTTTCTACGAGATATATCATTGAACCATCGAGGCGGTAGTATCGTGGAAGTTCTTGACGGTTTGAACTGGAAAGTTGATCCGGATTCATAATCTTCAGCATCTGACGTTTGTCTTTGGAGAGAAGTATATTTTCAGTGCGGCAGATACTCACGAGACTCTGTGCACGACTTTTGCGAAGCAAGCGAATTGCTTTCTCAATATCATGTTCGGAGCGAAGGGGATTCGTCGGCTGCAAAAGAAGGACGTGCGTCGGTACGTAATCCTCTTTCGCCTTGAGCCAACAAAGAAGGTGGATGAGGGTGTCGACGATAGTGCTTGTATCTCGCGCAAGGGCAGTTGGGCGCAAAAATGGCACGTCTGCGCCCGCGGCGCGTGCCACATTCGCGATTTTCTTGTCGTCGGTCGACACGATACTACGATCAATTGATGGAGATGTACGCGCTACCTCAATAGTGTGCGCAAGAAGTGGTTTACCGGCAAATCGGCGAATATTTTTGTGTGGGATGCCTTTTGAGCCACCGCGTGCTGGAATAACCGCGAGTATTTTCATTGCATGCATACGCGGCCGCACTGTACCACGTGCATATAGCAGTGTCGAACTCTGTGTACGAGACGACCACATCGGTGACACTCTGGCAGCAGATTGATAATACGCCCATGGCGTGAGGTAGCCAAGTGATTGATGCGGACGAACGAAGGTGTACTCGATGAGCCAGTCGG
>JAHFMV010000008.1 GCA_023267655.1 Candidatus Kaiserbacteria bacterium | reverse complement strand
TCTTCACGGGGTATCGCATCATACATATGAGGCTAGCGGCTAATGACATGCCGCCATTGTGTGAAAAAACACCTCAGAAGTCGCCTTCTGAGGTGTCACCGATGTGTCTCATCTTCTTCAGCTTTCTAGGCCGATTGCTCCGCACTGACCACCGGTTCGGCGTCTGACCAAATCCGCTTGCGCAGTGCAGCGTAATTTTCGGCGAATTCGCGGTTGCCTAAGAGATAGTACGTGAGGGCGGCGGCGGCGCAGCCGGCTATGCCGGCTGCGCCGCCTCGAAGGAGCACCGATCCGAGCGTCGAAGCGAGCGTGATATTTCCGATCACAACCAGCGTGCCATACGCCACGAGTCCTGCGGCAAGTGCAGCGGTGAGCGCTTCCCACCACGAGCGTCCGACTTCAAAAAAGAATCGTCCAAAACGACCGGCAAAATACAGGCAGAGCACCACCGCGCCAATAAGCGATGAAATGGAATACGCGAGCGAAAGCGCGAGGACATTCGTCCCGCCGACATCCTGCACGCGCAGAAGCGCTTCGAGGATATCGCCATTTGCGGGATTGGAGAGGATCGTGAGAAACCAGACGCCAAAAATAATCGTAAGTGCGGCCGTAAGAGTAGTCACGATAAACGGAATGATCGTCTTCCCCGCTGCGTACATCGCGCGGATGAGAAGCAGTGTGAGACCTTGGGATGCGAGTGAGATGATAAAAAGCGCGAGGCCCGCGGCGGTGAGGCGCGTATCGGTCCAATCGAATGCACCCGAGCCGAGGATCGCGCGCACGATGTGTGCACGCAAGACGATTGTGAGCGAAATAACCGGCAGCGACCAAAAGAGGATCTGCCGCGCAGCAATGCCCACATGCATCAAATATTCCTTCGATTCGCCGCGGGAAAACGCGTACGCGAGCGTCGGAAATGCGGCGGTTGCGTAGCTGGCTCCGATGATCGCGAGCGGGACGCCTTGCAAGTTGTACGCAAAGACGAAAATGGAAATCGAGCCGACAGAAAGCGTGCCAGCGAGCGAGAGGAGGCCGAAAAACGCGATCTGATTCATTGAGAGCGCGAGGGCACGCGGGAGTGAAAGGCGAACGGTTTCAAAAAATTCTCGCATGTCGAAAAAGCGCGGGATACGGAAGAAGCCGTCGCCGAGTATTGAGGGGATTTGAATGCCAACATGCAGTGCTGCGCCGATCACGACGCCCCAGATCAACCCCGCAAGCCCGAAGTGTGGGTAGAGTGCAAGTGCGCCGAACATGATGCCAAGGTTGTAGACTATCGGCGAGATTGCATAGAGTGTGTAGCGATGTTTGTACTGCGTGATCGCGGCGGCGATGTTTGAGAATCCGAGAAGTGCGGATTGGAGGAGGAGTATACGCGAAAGATGCGTGAGTTCGGTGAGGTGTCCTGCGACAAGAAGCGGAAAGAAGCGCGTGAGGACGGCGGGCGCGGCTACCGCCGCGCCCGCAGCCACGATCGCGACCAACACCGAATACCCCACGACAATCGAATCCAAATATCTTTTCTGCCCTTCCTCATCACGCCGCGCGATTTCGGGAATGAGCATGTATGCGGAAACGAGTGCGCCAATCCCGATAAAGACCGCATCAGGAATTCGAAACGCGGCATAATACAAATCGAGCTGTGGCCCCGCGCCAAAGAGGTGCGCAAGTAATCGATCGCGCAGAAGCGCAAGGACGGATGAAGTAAGCGACGAAAGTGCCAAAATATAAGCGGCGGCATGCAGCCCCCGCACTTCTGTCGTCAAAAAAGAAAAGGCCCACCCCGCACCAATTTTGGCATTGCGAAACGTGGTCTGTCCCGACCGGAAGAAGCGCATCATCATATGGTGTGATATTGGACAATTACCCTACCCATTAACGGTTTCGCAAAAAAACGTATGCCAAAATTGGCGACCTGGGCATGTTCGGCGCCATTTTTCGCATGATTGAGGTTTCTCCAGAGCGGACTCATTGCGGCGTATCTTAGCGCGTTGTGGTGTAATTAGGAAATGTAGCGCTCGCACCAGCAATCATTTTAAAAACCGACGCCGCCGGGAAGTGTTCTCAGGGATCGCTATCTGCCGTTGCTACGGCAGCGCTCGGGCTCGTCGCCGTCGCTCCTGCGCAGACCCCTTCAAACACCTTCCCGTCGTCGTTTCTGGTTTTTAAACCGAAAGCTGGTGGCTCACTCGTAGAGTGGTAAGATGCCGACATGGAGATCATTAAACCTACGCTTACGGATATATCGGCGCTGCTTGAGTTATGGCGAAAACAGTACGAGTACCATCACAACATTGATAGCGTGTACTACGTTCCTTTCTCGGAAGAACTGAGGCAAGATTTCGAGTCACATCTACTTGGTGCAATTCGTGATGACATGCCACACATATTAATTGCGAAACACGAAGAAAATATTCTCGGCTTTGTAACGTTTACAGGGGATGAGGAATCGTATTTCGACACGAATATCAAAAAATTCGGTCTCGTTATCGAATTGTACGTGTCTAACGAGGCGCGAGGTCAGGGTGCGGGAAAAGCTCTTATGGAAGCAGCTGAGGCTTATTCTAAATCGAAAGGATTGACTGATATCAAGTTGTCCTGTTCTTCTTTCAACAAAAATACTCTCGATTTCTACGAACATATCGGTTACACGGACAGGCAGAGAATTCTGTTCAAGAAGTTATAGAGGGTAGCGAGACGGCGATAGGGGGTGTTCCTCCCAGAGAACATCGCGCAGCGAATAGCAATGCGGAGAGACATACAGCAGTAGATGTGATATTCGATCCGTTGATCAGTTCGCGTTCGGGTGGGAGGAATACCGCCTAGCGTCGCGAGCGGGCGGTTGGAAAACTAACGAAAAACTGTAAGAAAGCGTCGTATACGGCGTCCGAATAGACATATGGAAACCGCACGGAATTACCGACTTGCTGACCTCTTCATCGAGGCTTTACGTATTGAGTGGAGAATAGTCCTTATGCTAGGGCAAACTATCACACGGGTGGCCGTCTTTATTTTTATCCAACTTATGGACGTCATTCGCTACCCCGCCGCACTTGTCGTAGACAGCTTGAGCTTGCTGTTGGGTTTTGAAATCGGAGCAATTGTAGGTATTGGCGGAGCAGGTGTAAGCGGAGACGTCGAAGGAGCTTGAGGTCGCGGGTGGCGGTTCCTGCTTTGGCGGCTGTGTTGGCTCGGGATCAGGTTGCTTTTGCGGCATGGGCGCGGGCTGTGGTTGTTGAACCGGCGGCTGCACTAACTGCTGTACGGGCTGGGATACGGGGGCGGCAGCCGCCGCAGCGGCTGCCGCCTGATTCGCGTTCGTATTTGAGGTCGTCTTTGTAGACGCGCTTTTCCCGTTGCGCTCGGGCGGCGGCGTCGGACAAGCTGCCGGCGACCACAAGCCCTTCTCACCTTCCCGCGCGGCCGTTTCTGCTGCTTTAAATTGTACTTGGTATTTGTACGGAAGATCGTACGTATATTCGTGCGCGTAGCCATCCGCCACTAATTTCTTCGTAATAAATACGCCATCTTCGCGAAAGACGTACGCGAGAAGTCGCTTGTATTTATCACGCTCGCCTTGCGAGTCGTCTTTTTCAAGGCGCACTTTGGCGCCCGTGAGGAGCGATTTCGTTTCTTCCGATGCTTCTTTACCAAAGCATTGCACCCCCGTGCGCGAGTCATTTATTTCCGGCGTGTCGATGCCGATCATGCGGACACTTTCTGATTTCCCGTCGATCTCGACGGCAATCGTGTCGCCGTCGACGATGCGCAGGACTTTGTAGAGCGACGCGCTTGTCGGCGCGGAAGTTTCTTCGGTGGAAGATGCATCGGAAGGGTCGAGCGCAGAAACGGCCGCGGCCGTTTCCGCGGTCGTACCCGTTTTTGCATTCAATCTGGAACCAAGCGCAAACGCCCCGCCAATCAAAACGGCAACAGCAAGGAGAAAGCTGACGATGTGTTTAACACCGATCACCATGCAGCGATTGTATCTCCTACCTTCATGAAGCAAAGGCGTCGGAGTGGATAATTATTTTACTAAATATATGACTTGTTTATAAACATACGGTCGTATGTTTATAAACAAGTAGAGCCAAGCCTGGAGAATATCAATTCCCAATCAACGTACCTACCGCGGCCAAAATCGGTTGCGCGAAGAAGACCCAGTCAGCAACGATAAAGAGCATCGACATTGTTGCAAGCGCGACGCCGGCTTTCATGGCGTGCCTGATGTGATGCTGTTTGATTTCCCATTCCATATCGCCAAAGAGTGCGAAAAGAATAAGGAGACCGATGATGAGGTACGCGTAGCGTAGCGTTTGTTTCGGCTGGACGGCGAGCCATGCCCACCACGGAACTTGTGCCGGAGTCATGATCGCGGCGCTCGCCCCGTTAGAGGCCGCAGGCTCTCTAATGGGGTCACCGGATTTTGATGCCTCGCCGAGAACTTGCGAAGGCTGCACTGTTGACGCAGCGATAGCCGCCGGCTGCGGAGCAGCCGGCGGCGCCCCTACAGCGCGCGCGACCTCGACCGCACTCGGCCTTCCAAACATTTGCACCGCAAAAATCGCCTCGTGGCCCTTGTACGTCCCCTTCGCCGTCGCGATGCCGATCTCCGTATAATGCGCATTCAAAATGTTCTCGCGATGCGTTGGCGACGCCATCCACGCTTTTTCGACGTCACTCGATTCAGAAAAATCCACGGCAAGATTTTCCCCCGCATACGAATAGTCGTACCCAACGAGCCTGAACCAATGCCACGAATCGTAGCCTTCGGGCGTCGTGTGCGAGAAATAGCCTTTTGCCGCCATATCGTCGGCCTTCGCCTGCGCCGCGGCTGCGAGCTTCGGATTTATTTTCAAACCATTCAATTGATCAGCCACGCGATCCTGATTGGCATAATCCACCAATAGTGCCGAAATCACCGCTGCGACAAAGGGTGATCCGCTCGATTGGATGTACCGATCGACAACCCCCGCGCCCATAAAAAGACATACCACCAATGCCCCGATAGAAAAGTACGTCGCGGTCGTCAAATACCGCGGCGTCCAGCCAAATTTCCCAACATCAATACCTTTCCGCTTCTTACCGCGGCGCTTCACCATTTCCCCATTATCTCACGCGATTACGGCGAAAAATGAAGATATGCACGTAACCTGCGCTCAACCGCAAAACGGCATATTTGTTGGGGACCCACATCTTTGTGCGAAAAAGAAATTAACCCTCGACTAATTCGTAAGTTGTCTCAAATGCACTGCGCGCCACAATTCGAGGTTCACCTTCTCTTTTGCCTGTTTTCTGATCGTACGTATCGGCGAGCATGCAGTCCTCGTCTCCATTTTGCATGTCGCCCCACTGTGCCATCATACGGATCCCTTTACCATATGGATTCCGTCCAGCCCGAACATAGGCCTTGGGCTTATACACATCGGTTTCTCCTTCTTTCAGATCATAAAGATCCGGAAATTGCTGTGCCTTGATCATATATCGCTCTCTTGAAGGAGACCAGAGATTCGTAACAATATAATCACCTGGCTCTGCCGTGTTGTCTGTCTCCTTCCCACCGGCAATAATGGTGCGGACTTTCGTCGCTTCGGTCGCGACCTCCGCTTTTATTTCGCCTACTTTTCTGTATATTTTCCCCTCATCAAGTGCCTTTGTAATCTCCGGACTGTGCCGATCTACGGTTTCCCGCAGGCCCTCATTCTGAGCATTCATCCGAGCATCAAATTCCTCCATGTTTCTCTTCTTTCGATCGATCCCAGCCTGACCAGTCACATCATCTTTTACCGCTTTTGCGACGTCTTTCGCGCGATTTTTCCAACCGTCTAGAAATCCCATATTAATGTATGGTTATGATTAATATCCGTATTTTATCATGTAGATGCTCTGTCTATAGAGTATCCACACGCAAGACGGGTTCGGGATGCTTGCCTGATGGGTCGCTATGTCCGCTGCCTGCTGATTCTCCGACGGATTGGAGAGCGGATTTTACTTCACTCCACACCGCGGATGGATGCATTGCGAGGTAGAGTGCTGCCGCGCCAGCGACATGGGGAGACGCCATCGAGGTGCCGCTGATTGTCGCGTACGAATTATTGAGCCACGTCGAGTAAATATTCACGCCCGGTGCACCGATATCCACCGTAGAGCCATAATTACTGAACGTCGCAAAGGTGTCGTCGGCACCATAGCCGGTCGATGCGCCCGTGCCACCTGGCTTGCCGTCGCTATCAGCGAGCGCAGAAACCGCAATGACTGCATCATCATACGCGGCTGGGACGAATCCTGACGCGTTTGCATTTGAATTTCCTGCGGCGGCGACTATCGTGACTCCTGCATCGCGCGCGCGACAGATCGCTGCATGCAGAGGATCATTATTCGTCTTTCCGCAATTGTTGTCGCTGGAGCCGCCGCCGCCGAGACTCAAATTTGCAACTTTGATCGGTCCGCCATTTGCGGGCGCATGCGCAGTCACATAATCAATGCCACAAATCACGGACGACCACGTACCGTTCCCCCATCGATCAAGGACACGCACCGCCCACAACTTAACGCCGGGTGCAACGCCGACAACGCCTTGCGTATTATTTTGTGCAGCAATCGTGCCCGCGACGTGCGTGCCGTGACCGTTTTGATCGATGTAACTCGACGTGCCGGAAACGCAGCTCTTGCCGCCCACGATAGTATCTTTGAGATCGGGATGCGTTGTGAGGATGCCCGTATCAATGACCGCGACATTCACGCCTGCGCCGGTGTTTGATTTATTTTCCGCATTGATGCGGTCGACGCCGGTCGGGATTTTTTGTGCGACGGTGAGAGCGGTCGTGCCGACGTCGCGGCGCGCGGTTGCCGACAGTGGGGCATTTCTGATTTCGTCACGCGTCGCACCCGAGTCAGCGATCGAAACAAGGCGATCTTCCGCCACGTACGCCACATTAGGATCGCGTTGGAGATTTTCGGCATCCGACGCACTCATCTGTGCGGCAAATCCTTTCATCGCATTGCGAAATGAGGCGAGGCGGACGGCGTGTACCGCGAGGCGCGACTCAAGACTATCCACGTCCGCCACAGAATCTTTGAACACCACAATGTATTGGCCCGGGACGACATCACCGGCACGCGCCTCATGCGGCGATGCAAAAAGCAACACCGATGCGGTAATCAGGGCAGCGGGAACTGCGATGAGCCAGAGCTTCCGTACCATATATATACAGTGTACCGTTAGGAATAAAAACCGCAACCTCCTAAAATCGCCAGAAGAACGCAAATACTTTCTTGAAGACGCTTTGGATTTTGACGGAAAAGAACGAAGAGAATTTTGATGCCGCTGTGGAAGCTGCTGCGGTCTGGGCCGACGTCGAGGCCGCGGTCTCAACGTCGGCTTTCGTTTCCACGTCTTTGTCATTTACCCGCACACTTGATGTCGACACACCGTTATTCGACGACGCATTAACTTCTACTTTCGCACCTTCGCCTTTTTCGATCGGCTTCGTATATTCCTGCGTTTTCGTCTCGCCATTTTCTGTCGTCTCGACTTTTACGTGCGCGCTGCCGCCCGATTGGCCGTCATTGATGTGCGTCTCGGTATACGTCGACGCACTCGAATCCCCCGTCGTCACCGTTTGCCCGCCCGTCACCACCTGCCCGCCGGAATTTGCGGACGCGTGGCTCTCCACAGAAACGCCATTCCCCGCTTTCGCCATGTCGATGATGTCACTGACCGACATCGCATACGCCGAAGACGCGGGCATGATAATGCCGATGGCGAGGAGGGTGGTGATGAGTGATTTCATATTTTCCCACTAAGGGAGGCGGTGTGCCGTATGCCTCGTGAGAACATCGCGCAGCAAATTTTAATACGTGATGTCATACAGCAGTAGATGTGATAAGCGATCCGTTGATTAGTTCGCGTTCGAGAGAGGCATGCGGCACACCGCCTCCTCGCCGCCTTTTTAGCTTAGCGAGAAGCGGAGAGTAGCCACGACGTCAAACTCTTGATTTGCTGCCCGAGGCCGTTTGTTGGCGTCGGCGCCTTCGGTAGCGTGAAGACCGGTACCGTCACATTCCCCGGCATCAGCACATTCTTTTTCTTGGTCGTGCCGACGTTGCCACTTCGCACCGTCGCATCCTGCACCGACGGCGGCGCCGCTTTGAAACTATTGATCTCGTTGAGTTGATCCGGCGACAGATTGTAATCGCCCGCTGCGCACATTTGTTGATTGATCGCTTTCTCTGTCGTGAGGTACACGCTGCCGCTCGGCCTCGTCATGCCCCATGGCGTGAGGATCTCGTCCGCGTGCTTCGCTTGGAACGCCTTCACCGCATCGAGCGTTGTCGTGTCGAACACGCCGCTCTCTTCCACATTAGCGCCTTCGTTTGTCGCGAGGAAGTGCTGCAGCTTCGTCACCTCCGCCGGGTCATTGCTGCCTCCCTGCTTCAAATACTGCGTGAGGTACGGCGAACACTCTTTTACATCTGCCGCACCCAATACAGTGCTCGAGTCCGCCGCAATAATCTTGATCACGTTCGTTGTCACGACGTCATCAATGGCAATAGCAAGACCTCGTCTGCCCGTGAGTCGCGCAGTATTCGTGTACGTGCCGAGCGCGATGTCCTTCCCGAAGCGCACCGTGTACGTTATCTTGATGTCTTCGTTTGCTTTTACAGTGCCGAGATCCCATTCCTGGTCGCCCACGAATCCGCCCGTCGGGCCGCGCAAGGTATCATTCACGTGCACGCTCGATGCGTCGCCGCCGTCATTCTTAATCTCGAGCACATAATCCACCATCGCCGGTGTTGACGTCGACGTCACATTGGCTGTCTTGGTCATCGTAATTTTCGGCTCATAGCCGCCCGCAGTAACGCTCTTTGAGTAGAACATCTGCCCTGCCGGTTTCTGAATCACAAGATCGAGATGCTCGGTGTTGTCCGCCGGATTGTTGTCTGTTTCCGCGGACGAGACGCTCGCCTCAAGTGTAGCGGCTGCGGAAACTCCGTCCGGAACGTTGCCGGCCGTCGCGCGGTAGATGAATTCGCGTGTTGAACCGTGTGGAATATTTCCGAGGCTGAACGCCATGCCGTCCGACGTCGGAACGCCGTCGGCGAAGTGTAGAAGGTCGCGGGCGAATTTCGCGTCAAGGCGCACGTTCGTTGCGTCGCTATCCCCACGGTTCGCGACCGTGAAGTGATAGGTGACGTCGGATCCGGGAACTGTCGGATTTCCCGTCTCTGCGGACGCGCCGATCCACAGGTCAGGATGACCGAACGAAATATTGCCCGAGAAATTGCCGAAGATGTTAAAGATCATGAAGATCCAGTTCTGGCCGATGAGGTTCGTGTTGACCATGTTCACCGAGTTGGCCGATGCGTACGCGTTGCCGGTGTTGATCGCGGCCGTTCCGGATGCCGAATTCACCTCGTTTGCACCCGTGAGCGCAAACACGTTCACGTTGTTACCGAGAGCCGCCGTATTTGTGGCATTCACGTTCGTTGATCCGTTGTTGCACGAGACGGTGCATGCGCCTTTAAGTGCGCCCGTTGAAGCCGGCGAGCCGTCCGCATTTTCAAGCACGATGCCAAAGGGCGTCTGTTCCCATTTCATGCCGGCCGGCAGACCCTGAATGTTGCCGCTCCAGTCGCCCCAGATGCGGAAGAGCATAAATACCTGCGTGCCGCCGATGAGATTCGTATTCACTTGATTGAAGCTCGTCGCGCTCGAGATGGCGTTCCCGGAATTAATTGCCGTCGTGCCGTCGCCGGTCGAGGCGCCGTTTGAACCGGACGAGGCAGTTGCATTCGTGCCATCTCCCACCGTCGCCGTGTTATTCGCATTCACGCCAAGGCTACCGCCACCGCCGCCCACGCCGCCGCCCTGCATCGCAAGGAGTTTCGAGAAGAAATCCGCACCCGGAAGCGTAATGTCTTGCCCGAGATTGCCGAAGCTGTTCATTGTGACGAGAAGATAATTCGAATCAATGATGTTCGTATTGACGAGGTTGACCGCATTTCCAGCAGCATAGGCATTCCCCGTATTGATGGTCGCATCGCCGTTGGCGTCCGCTGCATTTGCGCCCGTATCGGCGCGCACGACGAGCGAGTTGGTCACGGTCGCCGTGTTATCCGCGTTCACATTCAGATTGGATCCGCAACCGGTGAGCGAGCAGCCACTTTGCGTTCCGCCGCCGCCGAAGAAGTAACTTAAGTCGAGGTTGCGCAAGTCAGTCGAACCTCCGAGGAGTAAGTTCAAAAAGAGGAGCATGCCGCTCGAGTTGATGATGTTCGTGTTCACCACATTGATCGCGTTGCCAAAGGCAGTCGCGTCCCCGGTATTAATGAGGGCATTCCCTCCCGCGCCGACGCCGCTCGATGCATCGGCCACATTGCCGCCCGTTCCGGCGGTTGTCGTTGCCTGCGCATCTACGGTCGCGGTGTTGCCAGTTGTAATAGTTGTCGTCGGAATCGGGCAATCGTGCGGACGTTTTGGATCGCCGATTGGGTGTCGCCGACACATTTCATCGTGCCACTTTTGGTACCAACCGCCCGTCTGTGTCGTGCCGCCCGAAGTCGTTCCCGCATTCGGATCGGTCGTCACTGTGTTGGTATTCGTCTGTGTGCCTGAATTTGTCGACGAATTTGCATCGCCAGTATTCACGGTCGCGGGAGTCTGCGACGCGCCGCCTTGCGTGCCATCGCCATTGATGGCCGGCGCTTGTTGTCCACCGTTAAGGCCACCAGATCCTGTCTGTCCGCTCTGGCTCGGATCGCCACTTTGGCCGTCCGTCGAAGGCGGAAGCGTCTGTGTGTCGGGATTTGGATTCCCCGCTGTTCCGTCTACTGCTTGCGCGTAGGAAATGATCGGCATTGAGATCGTGAGCATGAGCGACACGATGGTCATCGCACTCGCGATTCGGATTGTTTGTAAAGTTTGCATGTTGTTTTTTATTAAATATTGTTCCCTATTAATTGGCCTACCTTCTCTGGAAACCCGAATGTGTATTTCCCTAGTGGCTAGTCGCTAGTGGCTAGTCGCTCGGTCCCATAATTCCGATTCCCATGAGAAGGAGGGAAAAGTTTCCTCCTCCCTGCCTTTCTCAGAACAAGTAACCGCTAGCGTGTTACGCGAACGATCGCTGAGTTCATCAGGTTGATCGAGCCTGAGTTGGAATCTGCTGCGCCCGTGCGGATTGTTCCGCCGACATCGCCGCGACCTCCATCACCGCCAGATCCACCCATACCGCCGTTGCCGCCGTATGCGTCACCGCCGGTTGCATTGCCGTCCCAGTTAAGGGCGCCGCTGCCAGATTCTGCATCACCGCCACTGCCGCCCTTGCCGCCCTTGGCACCATCGCCGCCGGTTGAACCGTCTGCGCTGTTTTCGCCAGTCCTGGCCTTTGCTTCAGTGTTGCTGACGATGTCGCCGTCGTTCGAGACATTTACATCGACGCTATTGTCGACATTCGTCTCGCCGCGTCGGCCCCATCCGCTGTACTGATGCTGCTGCGTTGTTCCGCAACCACAATCAGCTGCCTGAACGTCGATTTCAGTCGAGTTCAACGTGTTGAGTGATCCTGCATTTGCTGTTGCATCGCCGGTATCAACGAGTCCACCAGGACCGCCTGCACCACCGTTGCCGCCGTTACCTGCATCACCGCCGTTGCCGCCCGTTGCGTTGCCTACTGAAGGATCGCAATCACAGTGATGTGTGTCGTTGGCATCTGCGTCTCCGCCTGCGCCACCGCTACCACCTTTACCTGCGTCGCCGCCGGTCGAACCTGCAGCGTAGTTGCCGCCGGTCGAAGACTTTGCCTCCGTGTTGCTCACAACTGTTCCGGAATTCGAAACGTTGATCGTGACATTGTTGTTGATGTTCGTGTCGTTGTTGCCGCCACAGTAGCCGCCGCATGCGAATGCAGAAGCTGGGAGCGCAGCAAAGACCGACATCGTGAGAGCTGCGATCGTCGCAGCTGCTGCACCGTAATTCATTGTCTTTGTCATATTTTTTTTGAGAAGTTATTCCCTTATAACCTGATAAAGCTGCCATTCCGCCCCCGTACGGACGGCGTAATGTCAGAATCGACCTTTTAAGTGAACCTACCTCGCAAGCTTTCGCTTGTTTGTGCAGTTCACGGCGCGATCCCTCGGGGGAGGAATCGCGCCGCAGACTTCACGCGATTCCTTTTTTTTCCGCAAACGCAAAACTACCGCGACGTGCGGCATTTACCGTTGAGTGAGAAATAAAATAAACCATGCACTACACTAGTGCTGGTTTCCCTTTCGCTGGTTCCCTTTATTTCTCGTAACGAGTTTCCCTTCCCGTTATGATTGCGCGAATT
The DNA here is from genome assembly GCA_023267655.1 of Candidatus Kaiserbacteria bacterium. Lineage (GTDB taxonomy): Bacteria > Patescibacteriota > Minisyncoccia > Phycocordibacterales > UBA2100 > UBA10103. Next base: position 32,348 of record JAHFMV010000008.1, on the reverse strand, counting down.
ATCGCACTGCCCACACAAGAGTCAATGCATTTTGTGGTGTGGATAACGAGAGGGATATGACAAAACCACTTCGTCAAGTGTGCCCTCTCGCGACGCTAGGCGGTATTCCTCCCACCCGAACACGAACTAATCGGATTTCATGAAGTCACATCTACTACTGTATGTCTACACGTATTTGTATTTGCTGCGCGATGTTCTCTGGGAGGAATACCGCCTATCGTCGTCTCGCTACGTTCGTTGGTTACAGAGATATTGTCGGGGGTGGGTGAAAGGAGCCACGCAACAAAACTGTGAGGCGTCGGCCCCCCCGTGCCGTGCTCCTCGAGAGAACATCGCGCAGCAGATACCAAAGCGTGATGTCATACAGTAGTAGATGTTATATTCGATCCGTTGATCAGTTCGCGTTCGGGTCGAGGCGCACGGCACGGGGTGCCGGAAACGCCTCTCAACTAAAAAGGAGCCGGATGGGGCCCATGACAGTAGGGAAACCAGCGTAAAGCTGTCTGCCACGGACCCCATCCGACTCCCTTTCCAAAGATCAATCTACAAACCTACCGCCCGAACAACCGCTGGAAGAAACTGCGGACCGGATTCGTATTTGAAGCTGGCGTCGTCGGTACTTCCGTAGGTGTATTCGTCATCGCTGGCACTTCCGTTGGCTGCGTCGTCGTAACTGGCTTTACCGACACCGGCTTCGCTGCTACCTTCGCCTTCTCGATCAACTTTGTCTCGTCAGCCGTAAGCGGGAAGACAATACCATGGTCGCAGTAGACTTCGTTCAACTTCTTACGCGTCGTGAGGTACACATACCCCGTCGACTTCGCGATGTCCCATGGCGTAAGGATCTCCGACGCATACTTCGTCTGGAATGCATTGACCGCGTCGAGTGTGCTGGTACCAAAGACGCCATTTTCGTCGACATTTGCGCCTTCAAAGTTCTTGAGAACATGCTGCAAGTGCATAACCTGCTCCGGATCGTTTTGAACACCAAATTTCATGAATGCGGTTATGTACATGTCACACGAGAGACTCTCCGGTGTAGTGGTGCTTGCGTCAGTTGTAGTTGCTTCGCCAAGAACGGTGCCGCTCGTCGTTGCGCCAGGGAGAATAAAGTAGCCCTGCGAATCACGTTCGCCACCCCAGGAACCACCGCCCCCACCACCGCCTCCTCCCGCGCTTCCCGTATCCGCAGCTGAAACGCCACCGGTGCCACCTGTATCGCCTCTCGTGCCACCACCGGTTGTACCACCTCCGGTATCACCACCAGTACCACCACCCGTGCCTCCTCCGCTACCGCCGCTTCCCGTGTGCGAGCAGTTCGGCGGCAAGTTGCCGTGCTGGTCAAAAATCGTGCAGGGATCTACGGGCGGATTACTTGAACCGCCGGAACCTCCGCCAGAATTCGAGCCACTACATGCTGCAAAAATACCAATACCAACCTGACAGAGTTGGTTGTAGACGTTATTGTTGATTTGCTGTCCGGAAGCATCTGCGTGCGCAACGCTCCCCGTAACGAACACAATACTGAAAACGACAAGCACGAGTGCCGCCGCCATTCCTGAAAATTCAATGCGATTTAATTTCATACAAATTCTCGCTAAATACTAAAGATTTTTAAAGACAAAAACTCTGCCTGGCGAGAAGAGTATATTGAACACTGCGCCGGTCAATCTAGTCAGCAGGTGGAATCCATGCCCTAACGTTAAAATTTGACCGATACTCTAGAGCCGTGTTGTAGCAATTTATCGATACGTCTTTTATCTCCTCATGTAGATATGTCCGTATTGATACACACCTTTTGTATGTCTTATACAAATACCGCTCACCTGCATATATACGTATAGGACGTCCTTTACGTTTATTAACGTCCTATACGACTTCTCTCTTGTGTGCTGCTTCTTAAATGAGCTTTTAACCACAACTTGACGAGACGAGAGGTTTGTTTTTTATCGGGTATACTAATCTGAATGTCGCTTTGCGAAGATCTTCAAGCACAAGGGATTGATGTGTCCGATGCTCCGGATGTACTCAAAAAGCACTCGCACGATACGAGTATTTTTGAGAAGCGTCCCCAGATCGTGGTATACCCCAAAAATGCCTCGGACGTGGCAACAGTCGTCGCCCTTGTGCACGAAAAGGCTGCCTCTGGCGAGAAGATTTCAATAGCCGCTCGTGCAGCCGGTACTGACATGACGGGAGGCCCGCTCACTGATTCGATTTCCCTCTCGTTTACGGAACAGATGCATAAAATATGGGAGGTCACGCCGGCGTATGTCGTTACAGAGCCTGGCGTGTTTTATCGCGACCTTGAAAAAGAAACGCTTGCGAAAGTCGGAGCACTAATTCCCTCCTATCCGGCCTCCCGTGAGCTCTGCGCCCTCGGCGGCATGATCGGCAACAACTCGGGCGGAGAGCTTACGCTGCGCTACGGCAAAACCGCCAATTATGTTGAAGAGCTCGATATCGTCCTCTCTGACGGCTCACAAACGACCTTCCGCTCACTTTCACAATCCGAAGTTGCACAAAAGCAGGCGCAGCAATCCTTTGAAGGATCCATCTATCGTGGAGTTCACGATCTTATCGTCGAGAATCACGATGTCATCGAAGCGGCGAGGCCACACGTAAGCAAAAACTCTGCCGGTTACGCGCTCTGGGACGTGTGGGACGACAAAACGGGCATGTTCGATCTTTCAAAACTCATCGTCGGCTCCCAAGGAACGCTTGGGATTGTTACAAGGGCTCGCCTCAAGCTTATGATGCTCAAAAAGCACCGTGCGATGGTGGTCATTTTTGTGCGGGACATCCACGAACTTCCGGAAATTGTGCGTCGCGTCATGAAGCACAGCCCAGAATCGTTCGAGAGCTACGACGATCAGACCTTCAAGCTCGCAGTACGATTTATGCCGCAAATCATCGGACACTTCGGATTTACGCTGATGATGCGCCTCGGTTTCGCGTTTCTCCCCGAGTTGTGGATGGTGCTCACCGGCGGCGTCCCGAAACTCATCCTCATGGCTGAATTTGCGGAGGATACGCCCGAGATGGCGCGCGAGAAGGCGCGCGAAGCACGGCTCTCTCTCGCGGATCTGCCGGTAAAAACGAAACTGACACACGGCGAGATGGATGCAAAGAAATACTGGATTATCCGCCGCGAGGCGTTTTCTCTCCTCCGAAAAAATCTTCGCGGCTTGTACGCGTCACCCTTTATCGACGATCTTGTCGTCCCTATTGAAAGTTACCCGGAATTCATCCCTGCATTGAGCAAACTTCTCGCCGAGTACGACTTGATTTACACCATCCAAGGTCATATCGGGAACGGCAACTTTCACATCATCCCCCTCATGAACCTCGGCGACGCGAAAGCGCGCGCGACGATTCTTGAACTCACGCCAAAAGTCTACGATCTCGTGTTCAAATTCGGCGGCTCATCAACGGGTGAGCACAATGACGGCATCATCCGCACACCGTACCTCGAGAAGATGTTTGGCGCGAAGATGGTCGCGCTTTTTGCCGAGGTAAAACGCATCTTTGATCCACTGAACATTCTGAATCCGTGCAAAAAAGTCGGTGGCACCGTAGGGGATATCGAAAAATACATGCTGAAAAAGCAGTAGAATACGCGGTATGCGATTCCTCCGTCTCCTTCCTCTTTCGCTTGCGGCATTACTCGTGCCTGCGATTGCGCTCGCACACGAAGTCTACGTGCTTCCCAAAGACGTCATCGCACATGATCTCACCATGCCGCCACTGCAAGTCTTTGACATCATAACCGCGCATACGGGGCAGTTTTTCTTCTGGATGTTCATCTGCATGTGGGCGATCTTTACGATCCTCGCGATTTCAATTTCAAAGCCGATCGAACGGCACATAAGTCCGCTTTTGGATCGCCTCAAGCCGTATGCGCCGCTCGTCGCGCGCCTCACACTAGGTGTCGCGATCACCGCATCTGGCTATTTTGGTGCACTCTTTGGACCAGAACTCCCGCTTGCAGACTTCCTGCATCCAGTGTCTGCGCACGCAGCGACGATCCTTCTTATCGTCTGCGGCACGCTCATTACCGCCGGGCTTTTTACCCGCATTTCGGCCGCGATTCTCATGCTCTTTTATCTCATGATGTGGCAACACTACGGCACGTACATGCTGACGTATCTCAATTACTTTGGCGAAATGACGATTACGCTCATCGTCGGCAACGCCACCTTCGCGCTCGATAAATATTTCCACCATCTTTATCCACACATGATACACAATATCGTCGCGTGGCTCGAAAAGCACAGCTTTCTCCTTCTGCGCGTCGCGTTTGGCTCCTCGCTCATCTATGCATCGATGTATGCCAAATTAATCCACGCGCAGCTCGCGATCGATACCGTGACTCGTTACAACCTCACCAATTATTTCCCCTTCGATCCCGGATTCATCGTGCTTGGCGCATTCTGCATCGAACTCCTCCTCGGACTTTTCTTTGTTTTTGGCATTGAAGTCCGTTTCGCGTCGCTCTTCCTCCTCTTCTGGCTCACGCTCTCGCTGCTCTATTTTGGCGAAGCAGTCTGGCCGCACATTATCCTCGCAGGCGCCGCAATCGCGATCTTTATGCACGGCTACGATAAGTACACACTCCAGTTTGGCCTCATGCGGATGCGCTACAAAGGAATGCACGAACCCACGCTTTAAAAGCACACAAATCTAATCCCGACAGTCTGACTATCGGTACCGATAGTCAGACTGTCGGGATTACTCAAATTCTCCCTCCGTCCATTTACCTCCAAGGATCACGTCTTTTGCGAATACTTTAAACTCTTTCGGTGCCTGAATGACTTCGTTACACGCCGCTAGATCGACTAACGGATCTATTGAGTTCTGTGCATATGTGCCGAGACTTGAAAACGGATATGTCATTGCCCATTTCCATGCTTTTTCAAAATCATCCATTGCACCCTTTAGGCCGCCATGGGGATACAACTCAAACGTGTTCTTAACGCTAATATACGCAACAACATACTGTAAATACGTATCGTTTGAAATCGTGCGGCTGCGGTATGAACCTTGAAAGATGCTTCCGCGTTGATCATATTTTAAATTGAAATGCACCGTCATACTTTGCCCCAATTTCTGCATAAATGCAGACACTCCTCCTTCCTGTATTTCTTTAATGAGAAGATGAAAATGATTTGGCATAAGAGTATAGGAAAGAATGCTTACCAATGGCTCGCGCTCCGGCCACGTATCGGGACGGTACCCAAAATGCTTACCCTCAACCTGTAATTCCCAATCTTCGTTAAAAAATTGATCATTCATAAAATAGAGGAGCCGAAGAAATCGAAATTGATCGCTAACGTCGCTCGTTATCGCCATCCCCCTTGCGCCACGTTTGACAATATGGAGATATGACCCCACCGCATAAGGCTCGACACGCATACTAGAATAATACGCCAAAGTCCCGACAGTCTGACTGTCGGGATTTTGCTACTGTGTGTATACTACTGCAATGAACGTTCTCGCTATTTCTGGAAGCTTACGAAAAAAATCTTACAACACCGCGCTTTTGCGGGCTGCGCAGAAATTGGCGCCGGAGATGGGGATTGAGATTCTGGATTATAGCGCTGTGCCGATATTCAATCAGGATGTTGAAGAAAGCGCGTATCCAGAGGTCGTGACCGATATTCGCGGGAAGATCACTGTTGCTGATGCCGTACTTTTCGCCGTTCCCGAATTCAACCGCACACCGGCGGGATCACTAAAGAATCTCATTGACTGGCTATCGCGGCCTGATTACAAACTCTGGAATCAAAAGCCGGTCGGCATCGTGGGCGCCTCGTCGGGGCCGCGAGGCGCCTCATTCGCACAATACGACGTCCGCCGCATCATGAGCTACTTCAACGCCCGCACGATGGGTCAGCCAGAATTTTACTGCGGCAACGACGAAGACGGCGAATTCGACGCGGAAATGAATTTAGTCGATCCAAAAACGACCGACGTTTTCAAAAAATTCCTCGCAGCGCTTTCGGAACATATAAAAAAATAAAAGCCCGGCACGCACTTGCGCACCGGGCCATTCATTGAGGCCGCTGGCCTACTTCTTCGCTTCCTCCTTAAAGATCGCGGAGAATGAATCGCTCCCATGTCCTGCAACCTTCTTCTTGGGCCGAGCAGCGTCTTTCTTCTCGACCTCTGCCACGTACTCGATCACCTTCTTGAGATCCTCCGAATCCGTGAACCCGGTCCGGACGAGGTCTCGAACCGCATTGACGACGGCCATCGCGTCTTTGATGGTGTCGAGCGGCTTTTGAGCGCCCGCGATCTTGTGCTCTGCTTTGCCGGTGACGCACTCGGTCTTCTCCGGCACCATCTGATACTTGAGCGTGGGGATCTTATCCTCCTCATTGGCGACGAGGTGGTGACGCGGCACTTTACCGAGCCTTGAACAAATCGTGTCCAGCTCTTGCGCCAAACTCGACGTTGAAAACGCGCTGGCGAAGATTGCGGCAGCTGCAGTAGCCATTGCAAAACGCTTCATTTGGGATCTCCCAATTTGAGCCTATTTCAGGACTATTTGGGGGTCGAAACCCGCCGAGGGCACAGTACCATTCCTTATACTATGCGTCAAGTGCTCTTTTGGAGCGCACGATAAACATCACCACGATCAAAAACGCAAACGTTGTAAACGCCATCAGCGGGAACGTAATGTAGCCGTATTCGAAGATAACACGGTGCGCACAACTAACTCCACCAGTCGCAGGACACGGCAATACACCTTCGCCTACGGTCTGTTCCAAATGGTGATAGAGCGCAACAAGCGCTCCGAGTGCGGAGAGTACAAGGGAATAATTCGCTATGCGAATGTCTTTATTCCACGCGGCCATTCCAAGAAGAACCGCTTGCGGGAACAGAAAGATTCGCTGCCAGTAGCACCAGTAGCACGGATCAAAACCAAGGATGTCGGAATAATAAACGGCCATCACTGTTCCCACGGCTGCGGCGCCAAAACCAATCCACAATCCCTTCTCGCCCACACTTTGCGCAATATCGTTAAACGAAGGCACTCTTTTTCTCATTAAAAAAACAAAAAGCAGGATGACGGTAACGAGCTGCAAACCGATTGTTGCGGTGGCGAGAAAGTAATTTAAGTCGGCGACATTCATAGGTTCCAGGTGCTAGGTTCAAGGTTACAGGTTGGGTCTAAATTCATATCGCATTTCCCTGGCACCTGACACCTAGAACCTGTCACCTATTGTGGTAGCGTACACCCTCCAAAATCAGCAATCTCCTGCAGAGTATGTTCCCCACTCAAACGCTGATCATCCTGCGGACGCACCCACGTCGGGTATTGCACAATCTTCTTTTCGATACAAATCGGCGTCTGTGTCTTCTGGTCTGGCTCCGAACATTCAACATACGGCAAAAGCGGCGCGGAATTACCAAATTGTTTCTTCGTCGCTTGGCAATGCGGGCACCAGAATGCGCCGTAGAAAATCACCCCTTTGTCTTTAAGGCACTGTGCGAGGCCGTCGTACTTGCCCGGCAGCGTTTTCATATAGAGCGATGCGCCGAATCCGCCGACAATCAAGACCGCAAGCACGATCCAAAACACCATAACGCCTTTGCCTTTCATGCGAGAGATAGTAGCATATGCAGGAATGGTTGAACAAGGGCAATCCCCAGCGCTGGCTCGTCCGCAAACCGAGCGCGACTTTCTCCTCCAAGTTGTGCAACCGGGACTCTTGGGGCTGATGGACGGCTCGATTTCAACGCTCGCGCCGCTTTTCGCCGCAGCCTATGCAACCGGCAAGCCGCACATCGCCTTTCTTATCGGCGCATCGGCGGCAGTCGGCGCTGCGATCTCGATGGCGTTTGCGGAAGCGCTCTCGGATACCGGCGCGCAGACCGGCCGCGGTCACCCGATCATCCGCGGCGTTATCGTCGGCGCGATGACCTTCCTCGGCGGCATCCTCCACACGCTGCCATTTCTCCTCGCACACCTCGACGTCGCGCTCTACATCGCGTACATCGTCGTCGGCCTCGAGCTTATCGCGATTTCCTACATCCGCTTCCATTATTTCAAACTCTCGTTCTGGCTCTCGGTCGTCCAAGTTATCTTCGGCGGCGGCCTCGTATTGGCTGCAGGGTTATTGATAGGAAGCGCATAGAAGTAGCGCTCGCAGCAGTAATCGTTTTAAAAACCGACGCCGCCGGGAAGTGTTCTCAGGGGTCGCTGTCTGCGCGTGCTCGCGCAGCGCTCACTCTCGGCTCGTCAGCCTGCGAGAGACCCCTTCAAACACCTTCCCGCCGTCGTTTCTGATTTTTAAAACGAAAGCTGCTGTCTCGCTTCAAAACCGTGTTCCTTCGTGCTACCATCCGCCGCATGGCACCCGTTGTTAAGATAGACTACGACTCAAAGAAATTTCCGGACGATATCATTCGTTCATGAGGTGAGGAATTGCATCAGGTTGTTTCGCGTGCGAGCAATTTACCTCTTACTGATGTCTCTGTTTTTGCGAATTCAAACCAAATCACGATCAATGCTGCACCGATGGAGATATATATCAATGCCGGTTTGGGTGCGATTCCGGAAGGCGACAAGCAAAAAATGCTGGAGACTATCATAACCGAGATAAAAAAGTTTAAAGCAGAAAAAGGGATAGAAATCCCCATTAATATTTCAATTGTGGAGATGGCTTGGAAAGTTGGCGTCGGCGTTTAGGGTAGGAGCGATAGTCAGAAGCTCGTAGGGGCACGTATGAGCGAGACGGCGATAGGGGGCGTGCTTCCCAGAGAACATCGCGCAGCAAATACTAAAGCGTGATGTCATACCGTAGTAGATGTGACGTTATAAAATCCGATCAGTTCGCGTTCGGGTGGGAGGCACGCCCCGTAGCGGCGCAAGCTCTGGTATTTTGTGCCTTACGAGCTTCAGGCTATCGCGCAATCAGCGTGTATTTGCATTTTTGCCAAACACTGTACAATACCTCCATGCCAACAAACGAGAGCGGCTCGGCCGCCAAAGATTATTCAAAAATGTACATGCCGGTCGCCGTTATCGTTGCCGGAGTTTTAATTGCCGGTGGACTTTATTTCGGCCTCGCCGCAAAAGGCACAGCGCCCGCTGCAAACGGCCAGCCGCAAGCCGTAAATGTGAAAGATGTTAAAACCGACGGCGAACCATTTATCGGCAAAGCAGATGCAAAACTCGTCATGGCCTACTGGTCCGATTATCAGTGCCCATTCTGTAAAGCTGTCGAAGTCGGCGGCATTCCGCAGATTCCAATCGCGCCATCGATCCCGACCTTGATCAAAGACTATGTTGATACCGGCAAATTGAAAATCGTCTTCAAAGATTTCGTCTTCCTCGGCGAAGATTCAACGACGGCCGCCGAATACGAACACGCGATCTGGAAATTGTATCCGGACAAATTCTATTCGTGGCGCGAAGCGATGTACAAGGCACAAGATGACGAAGGCGACAAGGGCTTTGGCGATGCCGCATCGATCGATACGCTCATCAAAAAATTAGGCGGATTCGACGTGGCAAAAATTAAAGCCGACGTCGCGGCAAACAAAGCCGCGTACGATGCAGATATCCAATCAAGCACACAAGAAGGCGGCAAATTCGGCATTCAAGGCACCCCCGGCTTCATCATCGGCAAACAGTCCATCGACGGCGCGCAAGAACTTGCCGCGTTCAAGCAAGCCATTGATTCACAGCTGAAATAGGGAGTTTGGTAAAAATCGCGAGCTGCGTTGTTGCGGAGCCTCTGCGTCGTCCTCACCGTATGCTCGATACGGCTCGGGCACCGCATTCTCCGCGCCTAGCATCTCATCGATTTTTCCTCAAACTCCAATACAAATCCGGCCAGAGTTGAACACACTGGCCGGTTGGTTCTGTTTTACGCTGCGTTGCCGCGATGCAGAAATGAAATATCTACAACTTGATGTAGCGCAATCGCTTCAACAGGATAGTTCTTCCCGAAATATGTGCGCGATTCGTTTTGCATCACGCCGATCACCGTTTGGACGGCTTCTTCATTTGATTGAGCTTCGAATCGTTTTGCACAGTCCGACATCTCCACGCCATTTCGGCTATTTCCTTCACAGTCGTCTCCGCCGTGCGTAAACGCAGCACGATACGTAAACAGATATTCCATCTTCTCCTCCTTACGATTCAATGGAAGTCTCGAGTGACAATAGCATAAGTTAATCTTGACATGTACTCACGAACTCCGGCTTATAAAGCGGCTATTTCACATGCGGTGACGGCAGTCCCCGCTCGCATGAAGCACACTTACACCCGCTGGGGCGGATGAATTCATTAAAATACTCGTCGCCGTAGTCGATAGTTAATTCTTCGCCCGCGGCGATGTCGCGTATCGCGCTGATCATGATGCGATCGTCTTCGTCGATTTCTGCTTCGGTATTCGGATGACAATCGTGGTTGACGTAGCGCGCCGTGTTGGAGCGCGAAGCGCCATCGATAGTCCATTCGCTATCGATTTCAAAAAGATATTTGGTTGCAAGTTCGTCAGCGATCCTCGTCGGAATACGTTCGCCCGTGTATTCCAGGATAAAATCCCTTTTCTTGATGGCCGTGGTTGCAAAGAGCCCCAAGCCCGTCCCCGGGCGCGAGTTCTTGACCGCAAAGCGGTCGTTATCTATAGGGTCTATCATCGTGCGCATAACAAGGATACTAAATACCATACTATTCCCACAACAACAAATATGTTGCTCCGTGCGTTTTGATGATGTTCCTTGCGTGTGACGACCGTCAGTGACAAGGAACATTTGCAAAAGGTGGAAAAGTCAGTATATAGCTCGAATTTTCGGTCATACTTACCCGATGGATCCCGACGTAGCCGCCTCGCTGCCCACTCTCGTAATGGCCATTTTTGCCGGGGCTGCGGCACTTTCCCTCGCCCTCGGCGGCCTGCTTGCCTATCACTGGTTCCGCTACGCGATGAACCGCGCAATGTCCGTAACCGCCTCCATCGTCTATTTCGGCATCACATCTTTTCTCTTGATTAGCCTTCTCGCGGCCACGATCGCCGTACTTGCTACGATATGAACGACATCCGATTTCTCCCCGGCGAAAAAGTAGTCCTCAAGCTCCGCAAACACTGGATCATCCTCCTGCGCGACACAATCGGCACTATCATCCTCGCGTTCCTGCCATTCCTCCTTCTCGCAGTCCTCCAGATTTTTGCACCGCAGTATGTCAGCTTCAATGGCTATCTCGCGTACATGTCATTTGTAACGACACTCTGGCTGCTCGTGATCTGGATGGCGCTCGCGGTCATCTGGACCGATTACTACCTCGACCTGTGGATCGTCACGGACAAACGCATCATTTCTGTCGACCAAATTTCCCTCTTTAACCGCAAAGTGACAACACTCTCGCACGACCGCATCCAAGAAATCATTGTGAAAGAAGAAAATTTTATGCAAGCATTCTTCCATTACGGAAAACTCGATATCGAGACTGCCAGCCCTACGGATGGCGACGCAACGATGGAAGGAATACCGGGGCCAGAGAGCGTACGAAGAGTAATCATGGATCAGCAGGCGAAGAAATCAACAATTTCGACGTAGCGGAAGAATTTTCAATTTACCATTCTCAATTTTCAATGAATTTTCAATGTTCCAAGCATCAAAGGAATTCGGTTTGAAAATTGATTCATTGGGATGTGATTGAAAATTGCAAATTGATACTTGAAAATTACGGCGGTTGATTATTCAACATTTATCCCTATACTTCGCTCATGAACAAAGACCACCAGTTGTCAACAGATCCCTACAAAGGCGTCCGCGATTTCTATCCGGCCGACCAATTCATTCAGTCGTACATTTTCGAGCACATGTCACGAACGTGCGAACTGTTTGGCTACGAAGAATACAACGCTTCAGTGATGGAACCGACCGATTTGTATCTCTCCAAGACATCTTCTGAAATCATCAACGATCAGAGCTACACCTTTTCCGACCGTGGCGAACGCTCGGTCACGCTGCGCCCCGAGATGACGCCAACACTCGCCCGTATGATCGCGGGGAAAAGCCGTGACATCCCGTTTCCAGCCCGCTGGTATTCGATTCCCAATTGCTTTCGGTACGAACGCACACAAAAAGGCCGCTTGCGTGAATTCTGGCAGCTTAATGCCGACCTCCTCGGCGTCTCGTCAATCGAAGCTGATGCAGAAATCATCGCGCTCGCACATGCGATCATGCGTTCGTTTGGCGCCGACGAACGCAATTTTGAAATCCGCGTGTCCGATCGCCGTCTCCTCGACGCCGCGTACGATGCAATCGGCATTGACGCAGATGCGCGCGCCGATGTGACGCGCCTACTCGACAAGCGCGACAAAATGGAAGATTTCGACGGGAAGCTCGCGAAGGTAATCGGAAACAATGCACAACGCCTCGTCGACATGCTCGATAGCACGACATCAACGGCTTACCTCGAACAGTTGCGCTCGCAATTGAACGCAATCGGTGTCGGCAATATGATCGTCGATACAAAAATCGCCCGCGGCTTCGACTATTACACCGGCATGGTTTTTGAAGTCTTCGACACCTCCGGCGAGAATCGTCGTTCGCTTTTTGGCGGCGGCCGTTATGACAATCTGACGCAAATGTTCGGCGGCGAAGCCATTCCCGCAGTCGGCTTCGGCATGGGCGATGTCACGATGCGCGATTACCTCGAGACCCACAATCTGATGCCTTCTTACGTCCCGACGACCGAACTCATGCTCTGCGTCGTCGATGCGAGCGCCATGAGCCATGCAACCAAGCTCGCGCATGATCTGCGCCTCGACGACGTATCTGTTGCGGTGAATTTCTCCGGCAAAAAAATCGGCGACCAGATTCGTCAAGCCGACAAAATGAAAATCGCTTATATCATTGCGGTCGGCGAACAAGAGCGAAATTCAGGCCAATACACCATCAAAAACCTCGCAACGGGTCACGAACTCACGACATCAGCGGACAAAATTGCAGATCATTTGTTTTCTGCGATGGGGTGATACGATTGGGAGAGCTTGCACAACAACGGAGTGTGTCGTGGTCGTAAAGAATGAAATATATCCGGTGACACCAGAGATGGCAGCGCGCGAAGAGGAGCGCATACGGCGCGAAACGCGGTACATAGAGTGGACGGACGAAAATAACCTGAAAACGAAGCTACACCTTGATAAGAACTGTACGCGCGTTCTTTTCGCTGAACGAGAAACTCCTGGTGTAATGTGGGATGTTGACCCGAACTACCAGAGCGTAGCGCCGTTTCTCGACAAGCTTCAGGCTCTTATCGAAGTCGTAAAAAAGAATGTCCGATGAGCATCGGCCACCCTCGCGGTGGCCATTCCTTTCAAAGCGGAACTTCTTTCGGATGTTTCGAAGCGCCGAATTTCTTAACTTCAAGGTCGCTGACTCGACGAGGCAGTTGCAATCTATCCCGCTGCATGGCTTCCAAATCGAGGCGCGCATTTGTACCGGACATTTTGCCATTCAATGCCTCAACAGATTTCTTGATAGGATCGGTCGCCGCATGGATATCTTTTTGCATTTCCTTTCGCAGCTCTTCAAGGTCACCTTTCGTAGCCATGCGATCCTTAATGAAATTGACGATTTCCAACACATTGTCCTTCCGTCGCGCTAGCTTCTTCTGCTTCTTCATTGCGTCACTATACCATGCTCGGAAATGAGCACATGTGAACGGGTGAATGGTATAATCGCTTGTCCATGCGAATCGTAACCTTCGACATCGAAACGATCGGTAATTTCGGCAGCGGCTCTCACGCGTATGACAATGTGGAAATGACCATTTGCTGCATCCACGATTCCGAGACAGATTCATATGATTCGTTCCTCAAAGAGGATTTGCCGCGCCTCTGGAAAATCTTTGAGCACACCGACGCACTTGTTGGCTACAATTCCGACCATTTCGACATCCCTATTTTGAACAAATACTACCCCGGCGACCTCACCAAAATCCGCTCCATCGATATTTTGAAAGAAATTTCCGACGTGCTCGGCCGCCGCGTGCGGCTTGATGCCGTCGCAGAAGGCACGCTCGGCAAAAAGAAAAGTGGCTCCGGATTGCAGGCGATGCAATGGTGGAAAGAAGGCAATATTAAAAAGCTGCGCGACTATTGCCTCAAGGATGTCGAGGTCACGAAAGGCATTTTCGATTATGCGCTGCAAAACGGCATGCTCAAATTCAAAGAGCTTGGTATTAAAAAAGAAGTAAAGCTCAACACCTCCAAATGGCTCGTACAGTCTGCAGCGCCAATGCTCACCAAGACGCTCGGATTTTAATTGACACTTCATCAAATTAGGGGCATAGTTGCTGTATCGACGCGCTACAGGAGCAAGCACATGCAATCACAGGCACAACGTCGAAATGCGATGAAGCGTAGGGCTGATTGGGATGAGAAGTTGCAGGTCGACTTCGACCGGAGCGTCGCGCATCCGTCACAAGAAGCGAAGGCTTTGGCAGAAGCGTTTCCGATTTCGAAGCTGCAGCAAGTCTCAAAGGCTGCGTAGGCTCACGCGACGGACATATCGAGGGCAGGCGCTACCAAGCAGCCTGCCCTTTTCTTTTTCGCGAGACTCCGATGGTATACTTCCCCTCACCCTAGTGGCTAAACCCAAGTGGCTAGTGGCTATACGTGCATGGAAACTCTCCAAAAACTCGCCGTGCCGGTCGCCATCATTATCGCCGGCGGTATGATCGCCGTCGCGCTGTATCTTGTTAATTCAAAACCATCCGCCGGCGCACAGCCGGGAGTCGTCGCACAAGACATCCGCGGCGTACAAAAAGACGACCACGTCCTCGGCAATCCGAATGCAAAAGTCGTGATCGTTGAATATTCCGATCCCGAATGCCCGTTTTGCAAAAATTTTCACGAGACGATGCACGCGATCATCGCGCAGTACGGTGCCACAGGCGATGTCGCGTGGGTCTACCGCCATTTCCCCATCGCGCAACTTCACCCGAAGGCGCCGAAGGAGGCCGAAGCGCTCGAGTGTGCCGCCGAACAAGGCGGAAGCGGAATGTTTTGGAAATTTACGGACAAAATTTACCGCACGACAAATTCAAACAATTCCCTCGACGACGGCATTTACAATACCCCTGCGCAAATCCCGCTTGGTCCCGACGGCAAGCCCGCATACACGCAAAACGCGCCGCGCTCCGCAACAGATGCGGGTCAACTTTCTGATTTTGCAAAGGAATTAGGGCTCGATGTCACAAAATTCGAAAGCTGCCTCAAAAATGCGACCTATGCCGCACGAGTCGAGACCGACGCAAACGAAGCCATCGCATCGGGCGCGCAAGGCACACCGACGTCAGTCATTATCTCCGGCGGCAACCAAATCCCGCTCGACGGTGCGCAACCGCTGGAGACGGTTAAAGGGATGATTGATACGCTGTTAAAGTAAACAAAAGCAGAGGGCGCGCATTGCGGCGCGCCCTTGTCTTACGAAACCCGACGCAGTATCGGCTTGCCGAGGTTACGCCTTATCCTTTGCGTTGCTTGTCCGCTCCAAAGAGCTAGAACAAGGCCGAGGCCGAACAGAGCGACTCCAAACCAAAACGTCTTGACGCCGACGAAGTACAAGATTGCCGCGACGCTGGCACCTGTCAGCATGAGATAGACCCCATACGCAACATTCACACGCCATTCTTTCAGATCAGATTCCGTGTACTCTAACTGTGCTCTAAACATCGTGTCCTCCGTTCATTCTGTTTACAGGCGAGTAGTCCACATCTACTATACAACACATAGCTGATAACAGCAAATTCTCTAACGCTTACTCCATAAGCCCGAGGCGATAAATATCAAACGAGTTCTCCCCTTCAAACATATCGCTTGGATTCGGCAAATACACTTTACGCGCCGCGATTTCTTGCGTTGCATCATTTAAAAGCCGCTTGAATACCACGATCTGCTCCGCGCAATCCTTGTATTCGATCACATATTTACGCATCTGCGCTCCGCCGTCACGATTCTTGCGCTTCTTGCATTCGTGCAAGATAAACCGCGCTACCTTCTTTTTGTACATTTCTTTCACCGTGTAGTAATTAAAGAGCGCTTGGACGATAAAGAGCGTTTTGTGTCGCCCATGTGCCGAGAATGAATCTACAAACTTATGGTCGACAATGTCGAGTGCTTTTGGATCGATTTTTGATTGCACCACCAAGTCCGACACCGCTTTAATAGGAAGCATGACGCCCTCAACTTTCGCCGTCGCTTTCACTTCAATTCCCACCACGTCGTATTTCGGCGGTCGTGCGAGATAAAATCCGACCGCTTGCAGATAATCGTGCTCCATCGCGAGGCGCTTCTCTTTCTGCGCCTTTCGCGTCTTCGCGATCCCAAAATTGATCTCGAAATCCGGCACTGCACGCAAATATTCCATTCCCAACTCCACCGCACCTTCTTTTTTGAGGCCGCCATAAAAATGCTGGAGCGCTACATGCCCCGCACGCCCGATGATCGCCGCCGGCCCCGAAGGCATGTCGTAGATTTTCTCCACATAACGCTTGTACCACGCGAGAGGATTTCTTAAATACGACATCAACGACGAATGGCTCCAATACTTGATAGGAACCTCGGGCAAATCCATCTGCACTTCCGTCTCTTCAAACGGCCAATCCGCCGCCTCTATCGCCTCACTATCGCCCTCGTACGAAGGATACCCCGTCGCTGACTTCTGGTCGGTCCCGATGGGAATTTCTCTTGTGCTCATCTTTCTCATCAGCGAACTATACCAAAATTGCCTGTTGGGGTGATCTATGGCATAATCCACCACGGCATTAACAGGAGCATCGACATGGACAAGAAAACACGATCGTGGAAACGGTTCCTAAGAATCACCGATGGAATAATCGTTGTCATGGCCGTCCTAATGGTGGCTGCCCTCGCATGCGCACGGGGCTGACCGCTCGTTCACAACGCATTATCGCCAGCGGCACCGTGCCCTGGCGATTTTTTTGTGGATTCATGAATTGACAATGATTCAAAGTGGCATAGGATGTCCAGATCTTTCTTGCGACAACCACAAGGGGTACCAATGAAGCCGCAAAAAGGACATGCTCTTTTCTACTCGGTCGAAAGCCTGGAACTCTTTAAGAAACTCAGCACTTGGTTGCCGGAGCAACATCCGGCACTGAAATTTGCGTTTCTCGATGATACCTTCTCCGACTGGTCGCGATGGCGACCAGGACAGAAAGGCAACATGCTACCCACGTCGCGACTCCTGTGGCGCTGGGTCTTGATGAACGAAAAGACCGAGCGAGACGTAAAACCTGCGCTGGAAAACCCAGCGAATGATGTCGTGCTCGTCTGCAAATTTGGTCGCGAAGCATACCACTATGCAATCAAGTACATGGATTGCGAGCAAGTCCTTCACTTTCACAAAGGCCTCGTCGAGTCACGCGTCATAGGGCAGGGAGTTCCGCCCCCGGTATACATCGTCAAGAAACCGACCGATGAGCGCATGGTACGCGCCGACCTAGATTACTTCGGCAAAGACCCGAAACAAAAAATCCGCTATTTGCACGCGAATTCAATTGCGGACCAATGTAAAGAAGTGCATCACATCATGCTCGTAAAGCTAAAGATGCTCGCGACGCACAAAAAGCTCGCCGCGTAACCGAATAATCGTGCCATGAAGACCTGCTACGCTGTGGCAGGTCTTTTTCTACAAATCCGTCCCCGAATACGAAAGATTGAGACTCTTGTTGCACAAGAGAAAAGTCGGGCTCGATGTTGCACACCGTCCCCAGGGATCTACTTGCAACCAACCAAAAGAAGAGTACGATGAGCCGGTTCTGGAGCATTTGCCTTGCTCGCCCGTATCAGGGCTAACAATGCGAGTTCTGCAGGATCCCCTATGGAGCAGTCTCTCAAAACCGTCCACGCTGTATTTCTGTTGCGCGTATGACTTTCAATGAAGAACAGGTGTTGCATACGCTTAAACACTACCTCCCGTCGCAGGGTCCCTTGAAGGATTTCGTACATCACAACAGCCTGCATGCCTTTCAGGACATGCAGTTTTATGACGCGATTTTCAAGGCATCAAAAATCTTTGGCTACAAGGTGACCTTTTCCCTCGACGAGTATCGCAACCTCTATCGGATCGGGCGTATTCATGCAACGATCCTTGAGCGCGTTATTCGTGAACGTAAAGGCGTTGAGCATTTTGAGGAGTGGTATCACAAGGTTATGCATGCACCGTACGGCGGCACGCTTGATGCACGCATACGCTTTCTTCGCTACGGATGGCGCGAGCACTACCCGCTGGATCTTAACAACGCGGTACATCCCTTGTTATTCCGCATCCTGTGCAGTTATCTCGACCAAGGAATCGCCATTACCCCGTTTCCTTTCGAAAACACGGGGCTTTTGAACGCACTACGAACCTTGGAGAAAAACAGCCTGGTACATTTTTTCAAAACAGAACGAGCACGCACACTCCTCCACGACCCACACCTCTCGCTAGAAACACTACTCACGATCCTGGTCGGCAAAAAAGAGTTTTTTGAAGAATATGTGTACGATCAGCAATTTGCGCACCGCGGGTGGTCCGGCATCGTTTCCACGTTGGAAGACCGACCGGAAACACTCCTATATCCCAAGAAAATCGCGCTCAAGGATCTCGTTCTCTTGGAGTGCCTCATGGAAATCGACGCGCTGGACGCGGCGCTCGGCACCGCGTGGAAACCGCTTGGCGAAACCACTGACCGCGCACCCATGGATATCTTTGCGGACATTGAAGCAAAAGAAATTTACGAAGTCATTAAAATATGGCACGACGCTTTTGAGTGGAGTTACTACGATGAGGCGCTCTGTGCGGTACTCACCATCGCAGCACAGGCACCCGAAAAGAATGAAGCGGCAAAGACGTTTCAAGCGATATTTTGCATTGATGAACGCGAGGGCTCAATCCGTCGCCACATCGAGAGTGCCGGCAACTGCGAGACACTCGGAGCACCAGGCTTCTTCGGCGTGGAATTTTATTTTCATCCAGCGCATGCAAAGTTTTATGACAAATTGTGTCCCGCCCCGGTCACGCCCACGTTTTTGATTCAGGAGATTCCTTCGTCGAAAAAACATACGCCTGCGCGGGAAATTTTCTACAGCAAAGAATCTCATACGCTGCTGCGGGGGACGGTGGCCTCGTATATCTTAGGGATCCCTTCGCTCATTAAGCTGGTATTCAACCTCTTCTCGCCCGCCATGAGCTCGGCGATCGCGGATGCGTTTGGGCATATGCATGACGGATATGAACTCACCATTGTGTATGAGGGCAAACGAGATGAAACGCGAAACCTCCAGATTGGATTTACCGTGATTCAAATGGCGGACCGCGTTGAGAAATTGCTGCGCGGCATCGGACTCGTTACAGATTTTTCTCGCCTCGTGTATCTCATCGGTCACGGCTCATCGAGCGCCAACAACCCGCATCACGGCGCGCATGATTGCGGCGCCTGCAGCGGACGTCCCGGTTCGGTGAATGCACGCGTATTTGCGAGCATGGCAAATCACCCGTCGGTGCGTGAGGAGCTTACGCAGCGCGGACTCGAGATTCCAGTCTCAACACAATTTGTAGGAGGACTCCATGACACTGCCAGCGACGAAATTGAGTTCTATGACGAGAAAAAGTTATCCACCGAACTGCACAAACTCCATGCGCAGAATAAAAAGAGATTCGAGCATGCATTAGACCTCAACGCAAAAGAGCGCTCGCGGCGCTTTATGTCCATCAATACAAAGCAGTCGCTCAAAAAAATTAGGCGTGCAATCAAGCAGCGATCGGTCTCCTACTTTGAACCTCGTCCGGAACTTGGCCACGGGACCAACGCGCTCTGTATCGTGGGAAACCGCGCACTTACGCGCAACCTCTTTCTCGATAGGCGTGCCTTCATGAATTCCTATGACTACCGCACGGACTCCGACGGCACATTCCTCGGGAGTGTCATTGCACCGCTTCCCATAGTGTGCGGGGGCATCAACCTCGAGTACTATTTCTCGCGCATGGATAATTCGAAACTGGGAGCGGGTACGAAGCTGCCGCACAATGTGATGGGGCTCATCGGGGTTGCCAATAGTAGCGACGGAGACCTCCGTGCGGGACTTCCTCTCCAAATGGTCGAGGTACATGATCCCATCCGACTTTTGATGATCATCGAACATGATCCGCAGGTCGTACTGCATGTGATTTCGGCGTCCCCCGCCCTCTACAAATGGTTTAGTAAAGAGTGGATACATTTGGCAGTCCTGCATCCAACAGAAAAAAAACTGTATCTCTTTAAAAAAGGTGAGTTTGTGCGCTACGAGCCGTCGACAACTCTCGTGAGTGTCCTCAAAGAAGATTTCCTTAAAGTGATTGAATCCGCAGCCAAAATGAAGAGCAACGATATTCTTGACGCAACGCGGGAAAATATGCCCGTTCAAATCCTTTCCCACTAACCACCATGCTGCTACCGCTTTTCGTTCTCCTGCCGCTTCTCGCCTTTGCGCTCTTGTGCTTTCTCCCCAAGCACTTCGAGAGAAGCATTTCAGGTATTGCGCTTACGTCTGTTCTTTTCGTCTTACTGATGTTCGCCTGGACTCTCGTATTCTGGATCCGCGGAGGATTTGTGCCTCTTTCTTACACAGGATTCACCCTCTTTTCGAGTGCTGACTACGTATTCGCGGTGAATTTCTATATGGACGCCGCCTCGATAGTGTTTTTTGGGATTACCTGCTTACTTACCATCTTAGTGCTGCTCTTTAGCAAGTACTACATGCATCGTGATCCGGGATTTCGGCGCTTTCACCTGACGATTTTGTTCTTTTTTGCCGGTCTCGCCCTCGTTATTTGTTCCGGAAATTTTGAGATGCTTTTCGTGGGGTGGGAATGCATCGGCATTAGCTCGTTCCTGCTTATTTCTTTTTACCGCGATCGATACCTCCCCACCAAAAACAGTCTCAAGGTGTTTGCGCTGTACCGCATTGCCGACGCACTCTTTATTGTTGCTCTGTGGTATGCTCATCACCTTTTTGAAAAGAACGTACAGTTTACAGAATTCACATCGCTGATTAACGAGCACGGGAATTCGCTCGTGATTCTTGGCGCGCTCTTCTTAGTGGTAGCCATGATCAAATCCGCCCAGTTTCCCTTCTCCTACTGGCTTCCTCGCGCCATGGAGGGACCGACTACCTCCAGTGCGATCTTTTACGGCGCGCTGTCGGTGCATATTGGATTGTTCCTGTTGCTTCGCACCTCTCCCTTCTGGGAAGGCAGCACAGCGCTTCGTGCGCTCATCGCGATACTGGGACTTCTCTCGGCGCTCATTGCGACCTCTATCACTCGCGTACAATCGTCGGCCAAAACGCAGATTGCGTACGCATCGATAACCCAGATTGGTATTATGTTTATAGAACTTGCTGCAGGGCTCCACTCTCTCGTCTTGTTCCATTTTGTGAGCAACGCATTTCTGCGCACGTATCAATTGCTCATTTCTCCCTCCATCGTGAGTTATCTGGTTCACTATCAGTTCTACACCTTTGTGCCGCCAGCTCAAAAGATTCAAAACGGTTTTCTCGGGAAGATTCGCGCTACGCTCTTTATCCTGGGGCTGAAGGAGTGGAATATGGATAGCGCGATGACGCGCCTTATCTGGCAACCGCTGAAATCTGCCGGACAGTGGTTGCAGTTTTTGGATAGGATGCCGGCAGCCCTCACTGGTGTGGCACTCGTGGTCCTTCCCGCCTATGGTGCCTACGGAGCGAACGTGCCTCACGGGATGGTGGATGGGGTGACCTGGGTGAGCGCGATTCTTAGCATACTCCTCTTCGTGCGCGCCTACGCGAATACCGGCACCGCTCTCACGTGTTGGACCCAGATTTTCTTTGGGCAGATTTTTGCAAGTGTGTTCTTGAGCGCACGTGCTGGCGCAGACGTACACACGATCCTGTTCTATCTGACCGGCATACTAGCGGCGTACCTCTCGGGAGTCCTGTGCCTCAAGCTCCTTGATCGCACCTCGCGGCTCAATTTGATGGACTATCATGGGTACATGTATGAGCATCCCATACTCGGCAACGTGTTTTTCATCACCTGTCTCGCGATGATGGTGTTTCCGATCACACCGTCCTTTATCGGCGAAGAAATACTCTTACGTTCGATCCCTGTCGACCACGGTGCGCTGGTGGCTATCTTTGCTCTTGGGTATGTGCTTTCCGGGATCTGTGTGATGCGGCTCTTTGCAAAAGTTTTTTTTGGACCGCACGAAAAGACCTACCACGAGATTGCATATAGATCATCATAGTCAGAAAGCCCTCTGTCGAATTTCGATACACGTGCCGCGAGAATGTGGGGTCTAAGCCCTTCAAAGCTTTCTTGAGCTCTATTGTATCGCCTCCGGGTGCTGTTTGGACCATTCGGCAAGGACGACTGCCGCAGAGACCGAGGCGTTCAGGGATTCAGTACGTGCATGCATCGGGACGCGCAGAAGGATGTCGCAATGTTCGCGGGTTTTTGCACGGAGACCCTCGCCTTCGGAGCCAACGACGAAACATGCCGCTGCGTCGAATTTCTCTTTATAAATTTCATTCTTCCCTTCTCCCGCGAGGCCGTAAATCCAGAAACGGCGTTTCTTCAAATCTTCGATCGTCTGATTTTCGTTATTGATCGCGACGATCGGCATTGCAAAGACCATCCCCGCCGAAGCTTTCGCAACGGCTCCGGTAATCGGCGCTTGATTGTGTGTCGGGATCAAAACTGCTGTTGCACCAAACGCCGCGGCCGATCGAATGATCGCGCCGACATTGTGCGGATCGGTAATTTCATTTAAAAGCACCAGCGACGTAGACGCATCCGGCGTAAACGAGCGCATGAACGTTTCGTAATCCTGCACCACTCCATCCATCGCGACTTTCGCCACGACCCCCTGATGCACCGCGCCGTCGAGCTCTTTGCGGAAATCGTGATCAGCTAGCGGCTCAACGCGAATATGCGCTCGCCGCGCAAGCTCGGTGAATTCCTTCTCCGCGCCTATAGAGACAAATACCCCCTGTATTCGATCCGAATGGTTCTGTATGAGCTCTTTCACCGCATGGCGACCGTAGATGTAGGTAGATTGCATACTTATTTTTTGGGACGAAAGTACCTATCCAACTCCGACTCGCTGATATATCGGGAAGCTTGATTATAAATAGCAGCCAGTGTCCCCTTGGCGATCGTCTTGTGATTCGGAAGACCCAATGCTTGTTTCGTGCCGTTCGGCAGAATACGCTGCAATTTGATGTGGCTCCCGCGCTGATGCACGACCACAAAGCCGAATCGTTCAAAGATTCTAACAATCTCCGAACCGGAAAGGTTCTTAAATTTCTTTTTCTTAGACATTGGCGAGCTCGTATTGGACGAGCACGGAGGGAAATTCGATAATTCCTGTTTCTTTCGGGTCCTCATCTTCGAGATACAGCTCAACCACCTCACGGATATTCTTGTTCAATTCCTGGAGCGTTTTAGCCTGCGTGACGACCGGGATGCTCGTACTCTCGGCCGTATACCATTTCCCTTCTTTCGTGATGTTGAACTGCACAATATGCTTCATGTCAACATCATATCAAAGTAGCCGATACTCTTCAAGTTGGTATTATTCCCCTCATGAAATATGCAGCCTTTTTGCGCGGTATTAACGTTGGTGGAAATGCGCTCGTTAAAATGACGGATTTGAAGAGGCTGATGGAAGCGACAGGATTCAAAGAGGTAAAAACACTGCTCGCGAGCGGCAATGTCGTCTTTGATGCGCCAAGGGGCGATGCAAAAAAGATCGCGACAAAAATCGAGGCCGTCCTCAAGAAAAAATATATGCGCGATATCGCGGTCATTGTGCTCTCAATAGATGACTTGAAAAAACTCGATGCAACCCAGCCGTTCAAAGGTATCAAAGTGACGCCTGAGACCCCATTAGAGAGTCGCAAGCGACCTCTAACGGGGCAGGCGCGCCTCTATGTCACCTTCTTGTACGAAAAGCCGAAATCGCATCTCAAACTCGCACCGTCCAAAGTGTTCTATCTCACAAAGAAGTCCGATACTGCGATATGCAGCGTCCTCATTCTCACCCCCGATCGAAGCACTATCGATCTCATGGCTGCGCTCGAAAAGCACTACGGCAAACTCGTCACAACCCGCAACTGGAACACCGTCCAAAAAATCCTCAAAGCTTAAGCATCTTTCTTTTTCCGGATTTCGGCTTGGAGTGCATCGAGGATGCTTTCTTCACTTACATCAAACGGCGCATGAAATTCGTTCCGGGCTACCCACGCGCGTCGCGACCCCACATTTCTTCCTAGGAGCTGCGCCCCCTCGTTCGGCGGATTGACCGTCATATTGCTGAGCCAGACGCGATCTTTCGTATCAATTTTATCGTATGCCGATCGAAAACGTTCCAAAAACTGTAACTTGCGTTCCGGCGTGAGAATCTTGGAGTTGCTATCCAGCCCTGAAAATCGTATTCCAAGACGATCTTCCATCTGCTCTCCGAGGATCGGTACTTTGTGCGGTGCAAGTGTCGCAGCCGGATATCGTTTTTCGATTTCCGCTCCGACGGTATTCATAAGGCCGACGAGCGCAGGTTGGCTCGCTGCAATGCCTATCTCAAGGACAACGCCGCTTGTTTTAGAAGCATCGGCCTCCGAGAGCCGATAGCGCACATTCATATCATCTACGACTGAAAGGTGTATCGCTGCATGGTGTACTAAAGCGGATTTCAATATCCACCCGTGTTCGGCTTGATCAATAGCAGATTGCACACGATCTTTGAAACCGGCGATCTGTTCCGGAGTACGCTTCGCGAATTGCGACTCGATAACCTGCAACGGCTTGAGTTCTTTGAGCGAATTGACCGCGTTTTTGTGTTTTTCTTCAGCTTCTCTCGTATGTTGAATTTCTTGGATGCCTCGAAGAATTTTCTCAATCGTTATTTTTTGATCTTCCCGGGGATTTATTTCAATACGTTTTAGATTTCCGTGGACCCGTGTCTCGTTCATCGGTATGAGAAGCGAAAACCCGCGCACATACGATACGCCGGGTCCAATCTGTCGCAAGATAGTAGTGGCATGCTTTAAATATTCGTTTTGCGAAGCGACGGTGTCGTTTGGGAAATATTTGGGATCGAATTTTGTCGTGCGCAGACCAAATTGATCGCCGAGCGATTTGATGAGTTGTTCATGCTCCGCAACGGTACGTTTGAACTCCTCTTCCTCGCGCTTGCGAGCTTCAGCGGCCCTTTCTGCCGCCTCTTTTTGCGCTTGTTCGCGACGCGCCCGCTCTTCTTCCGCGGCGGCTCTTCGAGCAGCTTCCGCCCGTTCAAAATCCTCTCGATATCTGCGCCGACGTTGCTCTTCTTCATGCGCTCGTTGCTGTTCGGCAGCTCGCGCGGCCGATTGCCGCGTACGCTCGCCGGCCTCGTGTCGTTCGTGATATTCACGCGAATTGCGCATAATATCATTTAACCAATCGTCGGTACGCGAAGTTCGTCTAGAGCGAGTTTGCGTGGTTTGCGCTTGGTTTCTCTCGCGGACGGCCGCAAGGAATGCAGCCGGGTCTTTATGAAATTCCTTCACTTTCTCAAAATATGCCGCCGGAGAAAACGCATCGCCGTTGAGTGTTGAATTGATGCGGATCAACGCCCCATCGGGAGCGACCGCTACCAACGGAATCTCTTTTGGCGGCGGTGTCCCTTTCGGCCATCCGTTCTCCGAAATGAGTTTTTTGTGCTCGTGGATTTCGCTTAAGGCATTCAGCACCTTGATCATGTTTTCCACGCGTTTCCTGTCCTCGGGGGAGGCTTGCATGAATTTATCCGGATGAAAATCGCGGATCAAGCGCCGCAGTTCCTCTTTTTCCAATTCAAGCGGTGTCTTTATTTTCTCCCCGTTGCCGTTTCCTTGCCGGACCATAGCTCCATTTTCGCATGTTTTGTGACCGATACTATTCGGAAAGTGGATAGTTCTCGTGTATAGTTACCGTCATGAAAACATTCATCGCGGTTCTGGTGGTCATTATTCTTGCAGGTGGCGCGTGGTGGTATATGCAAAACAGCGCAACGCCGATGGCAGACACAACGCCAATGCCTTCGGGCACGGCAGGCATTAACGGCTCGCCTAATCAGGGCAACATGGGACAGCCCGACAATGGTACGGTGCAACAGCCCGGCGCCGACGGCGCAGAAGGTTCCATAATTGGCAGCAATCTCGCACTCGGCACCAACGCAAGCGCAGCTCTCGGCACCTACCTCATCGCCTACAACGGCATGACCGTCTATCAATATACCGGTCGACAAGAAATTTTGAGCAGAGACGTCTGGCCTCCCTATCTCGTCGGCGCCGAAGACAACGTCCAACAACTGAAAGCAGGCGTAAACGGCAAAGTCGACACCATCATTCGCACTGACGGCGGCATCCAAGTCACGTACAACGGCCACCCCCTCTACTTCTACATGCAAGACAAAGCCTCAGGTGACGTCAAGGGCCAAAATGTCGGTGGTGTTTGGTTTGTGGTAAAACCTTAAAGAAAAACCCTCCGAGAAGGAGGGTCGGCTGAATTCAGCCAATGATGCCGGGCGCGTGACTTCTCGCCCACACGATCCACAATGCATCGAGTTCCATCTTCATGGTGGTGATAGAACGCACCATACCCACGTTGACTTCTCCCGTCCGTGCAAAAAACTGTTCGAGATTACGCGTCGCAAGCTCAATCTCTTGTTTTTTTCTGACGATGTCCGGCGAGGGCTTCAACGTGCCCCGATGCAGGTCTCGTGCCAAATCGACAAACGCGAGCGCTTCGTTAGGTTCCAAAAACCGTGGGTCTGCCATGCTTCCTCCTATGTTGTGAAGTGATGCTTGTACACCGGATCTGCCATCAGAAAGCGATGTGCGGCCTCAAGTGCATCTCGCGTCTCTGCAGTGAGCACAAGAGTGCCACTATTATTGCGGTTATTCCGATTGGCCTTTGCTTTCGCTCGTGTTCTGTTTTCCACGTCGCTGCACGCCTTATCCGTTACCCATTCCGCACTTGCGGTGAATTTCAGGGTCATTTGCGCTGACATAGCAACAGCTCCCTATGCCGTTTCTGTCCGCAGGATTTATACTACACTCTTACAATCAAGTCTAGTCGGGATTTCATCAGACCCTAACGGCCCAAATACACCATTTGGGCCGTTTACCATTCTCCTCGCTGGTTGGCAGGGCAAGCCCGAAGGCCATCTCAAGTCCTTATGGTAGCATGCGTCGTACATTCGTCCACGCCAACGAAATCCGGCAAGGCCGCTTAGCTGAAGGTTGACTTAATTTTAGTAACCTTTCTTGAATTTCGATTTCATCGCACGTCGTTGGTGTCGGTTCGCACCCGTATCCCGAAGATTAATGTCATCCGACTCAGGAACAAAATCAATCTCTTTTACAGAAGGAACTCGGAATGAAAACGTTGTGTTTCCATTCGCATGTGTCACGACAAAATCCCCCATTCCAATAATATCCATCCCTATTAGAAGTTGCGGTTGATTATCATCAGGAATATTTGCATCAGATATGAGTTGCACTTCGGTCACTCGCACTTGACCAACCATAATCTTATTTGGCAGAGAAATATTCACCAGATATGTATTAACTGACGACTTCCCGTCAGCGTGACGTACTTCGGCAATACCTGTGGGCAATAGACCTAGTTCGCTTGCAACTTTCTTCGTAATGCAAGAATTGGTTGCACCAGTATCCCATATGGCGGTGAACTCCTTTAATTTAACTTCTCCGTTTCGCGCTTGCTCCGTCGTGAAAGGTAAGCAAACTCCGACCTTCGTAAAAATTACTCGTGTGCGTCCTTTATAACGCATTGTAAAAGCGTGGTGTCGCATTTGAAAGAGGTGTTAAGAAATTACTACACGTGAGTGGAAAGTTTGAGTATAACTCTCTTGCCCCGGTGAGCTTTCTTGTATTAGAAAGGTTCCGAGCTGGAATTGCTTTTGTGCATCTGTGTACGCTTCCATTTCCGAATCATAGACGCCTTGCACCTTCCGATCTTTAATCACAAGAAACTTGCCCTCGTATTTTTGAACGAGATCTTTCTGGTTTTTCTTAAAGAAATCTAACTCTTGTTGTAAAGACGCCATATTGACCCATTGTAACATATTTAACGATTTGGGCGAGTTGCGACTTTCAGATTTGGATGCAGTTCTAGGCGCGGAGATGCGGCGCTTGAGCCGTACATTTAGTACGGTGAAAGCGACGCCGAGGCTCTGCAACGACGAAATGCGCCAAATCTGGAAGTTTCTAGTACGATTTCAGCTGCTTAGCTCGTTCGTGGAACCTAATACGCTCCAGTGCCTTCGCTTCAATCTGACGAATGCGCTCGCGAGTGACGCCGAATTCGCGGCCTACCTCCTCCAGGGTGAAGCAGATGCCTTCATCAGTGAGGCCGTTGCGCATTTCGAGGATTTTGCGCTCTTTTGGTGAAAGTTCTTCGAGGATGGCACCCATTTGTTCGGCAAGGATGCGGCGTGAGGCGTCTTGATCCGGCGATGAAATGGTCTCGTCCGCGATAAACGAACCGAGGGTCGAGCGCTCGTCATCATCGTCACCAACAGGCGATTCCAAGGAGACGGTATCCTGATTGATCTTCTGAATAGTATAAATTTTCTCAACTTCAATGCCCATTTCTGCGGCGATTTCTTCGGGCAGCGGATCACGGCCGAGGTGCTGCGAGAGTTCGCGCACTTTTTGCTTGTATTTTGCGATCGTTTCCACCATGTGGACCGGAATACGGATGGTGCGCGACTGGTCGGCGAGCGCACGGGTGATCGCCTGGCGAATCCACCACGTCGCATAGGTCGAGAATTTGTAACCCTTGGTGTGGTCGAATTTATCAACGGCCTTAAAAAGGCCGAGGTTCCCTTCTTGAATTAAATCGAGGAGCGTGAGGTCGGGAGAGCGGTTTACGTATTTCTTTGCAATCGAAACGACGAGGCGAAGGTTTGAGCGCGCGAGGATCGAGCGTGCTTCTTCGTCGCCAAGAAGAATGCGCTTCGCGAGGTCGCGTTCATTCATCGCATTCAAAAGCGGATACTGACCGATTTCACGCAAATACATCTGCACGCTGTCGTACGAAGAATCCGAGCGACGGTTCTGCAATTTTTTCTTTTCGAGCACATCTTGCGCTGACGTATCTTCGAGCATTCCACCGCCCTCGAGGACATCGATGCCCGCGGTCGAGAATTTCTCATACATTTCTTCCAAGAGGAGGACGTCGTCTTCAATCTGCGGAAACTCGCGCATGATTTCGTCATACGTAATGTAACCGCGATCGCGGCCGAGCGTGATGAGCGCCTGTACGCGCGTCTCTTCTTTGTTTTTTGCGGTGCCTTTTGCCGGCGTACGACTGTCGCTCTTTGCAATCTTTTTATCGTTCTTCGAACCTTTCTTTCCTTTTGCCTGCGCGCGTTCTTTCACCACCCGCTTCGAGCGTGTGTGTGCTTTTGATTTCGCTTTTTTCATTTTTTTAATCTTTTTCTTTGCCATGTGGATTTTGTATGAAAACGAGTGAACACAAAACACATCGCAGCCAAGGACGGCTATGCGATGCTTAAACAGGGGCAATATACCATTAATCGGCCAATTTTGCAATCCGCCCTGTAAGCAGACGTGCCTCCTCCGAAAGCCTGTCAACGGCCTTTTCATCGCCCTTGTCCTCTGCTTCGCGGATAGCTTCTGTAACAGCATTTAAGGCCGCTTGCAGCTGTTCTCGCTTAAGGACGGCCACCAGCGCTGCTGTGGAGCGCTTGAGCGAGCCGTTTTTCGCATGCAACTGTTCTGAAAAGAACCGCAACGTTTCCTTGTCATCGAGCGGCATCTTTCGCAGCTCATTCATCGACTCTTTCCCAATAGCCTGTTCCAAATCTTTTGCGAATTCGTCCGTGTCGATATCAGGCTTCTTTAATGACTCTTGCCAGAGTAACAGTCCGTACGCTTGTTTGATGCGATTCGGTGCACTTGCCCCGTTAGAGGCCGTAGGCTCTCTAATGGGGTCGGCGGGTCGTGGAATTTTAGGTAACTTAGCCTGTGCCGCGCGTATTGCGCTCTCCGACACACCGAGACGCTTCGCAATTTCCTTTTCGCATTGCTCGCGCGCGATCGGGCTCTGTACATCGATCAAGAATGGCAGGACGATCGACTCGATCGATCGACGGAGCTGCGCCGCATCTTTTGCATGACCTTCAAGCACGTCGAGAAGGAACGTAATAATATCTTTGGCACCACGAATGCACGTACGCCACGCTTCAGAGCCTTCTTTTACGATCAAATCTGCCGGATCGAGATCTTTCGGTAGTTGTGCGACTTTCACCTGCATACCTTGTTGCAGTGCCGCACGCGCCGCGCGAGATGCCGCCTTGAATCCCGCCTCATCCGGATCGAGCGCGATCACCAGATTTTCGCTCATGCGTTTTATAAGCGCAGCGTGTTCGGCCGTAAATGCAGTGCCTGAAACGGCGATTGTATTTCCCCATCCGGCCTGATGACTCATGACAAGATCGACCTGTCCTTCCACGAGAACCGCAAAATTATGCTTCCTGATCGACTGTTTGGCGCGATCGAATCCGTACAAAATGCGTGATTTGTGATAGAGCGCGGTTTCTGGCGAATTCAGGTACTTCGGCGCGTCCGGATGCGCTTTTTCGCCAAACGTACGCCCCGAAAACGCCACGATACGCCCCGCGGTGTCCGCAATCGGAAACATAATGCGATTGCGGAATTTGTCGGTGAGGCCGCCTTTCTCGCCTTTTTTCGCGAGCCCGGCATCAATGACTTCCTTCTCCGAAAATTTCTTGCGCACTAAAAAATCCGACATCTCACTCCACGCGTCCCCTGCATACCCAAGGCGAAATGCGGCGACCGTGCCATCTTCGATTCCGCGGTCCTTCAAGTACTTCTTCGCTTCGTTCGAGAGTTTGCTCTGGAAGAAAATCGTCGCCGCTTCCATCGCTTCAAACAGCCGATCTTTGTCATCTTTTTTCTCACCACGCGAATACACCAATTCGACGCCCGCTTTCTCCGCAAGAATTTTTAGTGCCCCCTTGAAATCAACGCCCTCAATCGCTTCAATGAAAGAAAACATGTCGCCACCAACGCCACAGCCGAAACAGTGGTAGGTACCACGATCGGGCGACACGATAAACGAAGGCGTGCGCTCCGCATGAAAAGGACACCGCGCTCGCATATTCTGCCCAGCACGATCTAATTTCACATACTGCGAAACGACATCCGTGATGTTGAGTCTATCTTTGATCTGCTGGACGGTATCGACCATAACAACATGGTACGGCAAAAAAATGGAACCGCCAGTGAAGCGGTTCCCGATTTCCTCACTACGACTTTTTCTACCATTCGTTGTCGTCGCCAATTCCGATGACCCAGCCGATCCCCCAGAAGGAAAATCCGGTAACGATACCGAGCAGGATTGCAGCGGCAAAACCTTCAAGCCCAGTATCGTTTCGCCCATATGTTGGCGAAAAGAACAACGACGTGAGTCCGAACGACTTGCCGATACCGAAATATATTGCCGATCCCGTGTCTATAAAGATGGCAGCGACGAAGGCAAATACCGTCAACCCAACGATCCCGAAAATGAACATACCGATACCGCGCACAAAACGCCCCAGGGCGAGTCGCGCATTATTGAGCGTGATTAGCACTTGCATGTGACCCTCGCTGGCTAGTGTCGCAAACCTAAAGTGCATTATACTGATCGAATCTTTCTTGTCAAGATAATAGTTGACTTCCCACCCAAAAAGGTATCAAATCTTGGCAGACTGTGACTAACGGAAGGAACGACGCAATGCCAAAGAGGAAAATGCCTGATTCAGTGCGACGGCACATTGATGAGGTGCGAAACGCGCACGATGCCGCGGTCAAACTGATCGACAACGGGATTGCCGACAAAGAGTTCAAAATCGGGCTCAAAAAAGCGGGAGTCTCGCATGTTTTGGTCGAACCATTAAAGACCGCCGACCTACGCACAAAGGGTGCCAAAAAGAAGTGGATCCAAGTCGTGCGCGATGACTATATGCGCATGCTGACGCATTACTCGGTGGAATACGATGTAATTGATGCAATGTTCAGCAAGGAATGACGAAAGGCGCGGCCGCTTCAACGGCCGCGCCCTTTCTTTATGTATATCTGAAAACTCTCGTATAAATGGAATCCCTGAATTAGCACTCTAATTGCAACCTTTGCGCTTCCGCCAGAACATGCTCCTCGGACTCACAAAGCCGAGGCGTTTTCGTTCTCGGTTGTTGAGCCGTCTGACAACATGCACCAGTT